>JBEIRZ010000122.1:0-12062 GCA_040375695.1 Planctomycetaceae bacterium | reverse complement strand
TGACCCTTGCACGCCCGTGACCCTTGCATGCCCGTGACCCTAGCATGCCCGGGCATCGACGGACGCGGCGCGACCGACGCCCGCCAACGCGTTGCAACCGAGGCCGATTCGACTTATGATTCGGCCACACCTACAAAATCGTCTTTTTAATTTCATAGGCAAGACGATTTCGAACACGTAAAATCGAGGGGGAAGTTGCGGGTGGACAGCTTAGCCAAATCGAGATTTCTGGCGGAGAACGCGCTGCTGGGGAAAGAGATCGGGTTGGCGTTGTTTCATCGGATCGCGACGATCCGATCGCAGAGCGCCTCGCGAATCACATGGCATTCCCATGACGCGTTCGAGATCCTGCTGTTGCTCGACGGCTCGACATCTTACGAATTTTCTGACGGCAGGACGGTGGAGTTACCGGGTGGGCATTTCATGGTGATCCCGCCAGGGCTGGTGCATCGTGGGCACCATGACGTCCGGCGGCCGGTGAATTTGACGGGGATGATGTTCGCGCCCAGCGCCCGTCAGGCGTCCAAGAACACGCCGTTTGATGCCAGCGATTTGGCGTGGCTGGAGGCCCGATTTTTAGCCCAACCCGTCCAGCCGCGACGGATGGGAGGGGAGCTGCGCAGCCTGACGAAGTCGCTTGCCGATTCGTTTACCGAGATCGACACCACCGACCGCTTCGAGGTCTTGTCGTGCCGTTTGAAGGCTTGCGCGGTTTTGTTCGAAGCGGCCAAGCAATTGACATCGGCCCGGGTCTTTGAGCCGCAGGAGCTGGTCCAATCGACGATCCGTTACATGAAGGCGCACATCGACCAATCGGTCTCGATCGAGGAGTTAGCAGATACGGTTCGGTGCAGCCGTGCGAAGCTCTTCGCGGCGTTCAAAGATTCGACCGGGATGACACCGGTCGATTATTGGACCCGGCTACGTGTCGACCATGCCCAGGAACTGCTCGTCACCACGCGTCAGTCGGTCACCGAGATCGCGCTGCGATGTGGCTTTTGTTCGAGCCAATACTTCAGCACGGTCTTTCGAAAGTACGCGGGGGTCACCCCATCCGATTATCGGTCATCGCGTGAGGGAGCCGATTCGCATCCCCCGGCGCTGTCGCCCCGCATCGGATGACCTTGCACCAAGTTTGCATCAAGTTTGCAACGATCGCCCGCCACGAACGACTGAACGAGCTACACCCCGCAACCGCAATCGCCCCCTATGACTTCAACCCAACCCACCGTCTCACAACCGCCCGCTTCGGCCGGATCGCCAAGCAAACAAGAGCGGCTGACGTCGCTCGACCAGTTCCGGGGGTACACCGTCGTCGGGATGATGCTGGTCAATTACTTTGGCGGTTATCGGGTCTGCCCGCAGGTACTGAGGCACACGCATGATTACTGCAGCTATGCCGACACGATCATGCCGCATTTCCTATTCGCGGTCGGCTTCGCGTTGCGGCTGACTTTCGGCAGGCGGGTACAAACCGAGGGGAGCGCTGCGGCCTACGGGCGGATGATCCGCAGATTGCTCGGGTTAGTGCTGGTGGCGTTGGTCGTTTACAACGTTTCGCCCCGCGCGGAGTCGTGGGAAAAATTGGTCGAGATGGGGCCATGGGGGGCGATCGGCGAGCCGCTGAAACGGGGTTGGTTTCAAACGCTGATGCACATCGCGGTGACGTCGCTCTGGATCTTGCCGGTGGTCTGCGGTTCGGCGAAGTTGCGGATCGGGTGGATGCTGGGGTCGGCGATCGCCCACGTGGTCTTGTCGGGATGGTTCAATTTCCTATGGGTGAATTCGCCCCCCAACGGGATCGACGGCGGGCCATTGGGTTTCTTGACCTGGACGATCCCCGCGATCCTCGGGACGCTGGCCTGCGACGTCTTCACGCGTCCGCGTGGGGAGCTCGCATGGGGATCACCGACGTTGACCCGTGTCGCGGTCACGTCGCTGCTGATCATGCTGTTGGGCTACGCCATCTCATGCGGCACGAGGCTATACGACGTCCCGGAGGCACAGGTCGAATCGATGCGCGACGTGAAGCTCGCCGAGGACCCGGTTTGGCCGAGCGGCGATCGGATCACCCAGAAAGCCGAGCTGGCCAAGACGCAGGGGATCGGGGCATGGTTGGCCGAGGCACCGTTTGTGAAACCACCGGAGCAAGCGTACCGGAAGTGGAATTACTGGATGATGAGCCAGCGTGGCGGGACGCTCGCTTACCTCGTCTTTTCCGGGGGATTATCGCTTTTGGTCTACCTCCTCTTTTTCGTCGCCTGCGACCTGTGGGGGTTCCAGTTGTCGATCTTTCGCACCTTCGGCACGAACGCGTTGGTGGCTTATGTGCTGCACAGCATGGTCAGCAGCGCGGTCCAGCCGTTCTTTCCGAAGGACTCACCGGCATGGTATGCCTATGCCGGTTTGGGACTCTTTTTTTGGATCACGTGGCTGTTCGTCAGGCACCTTGAAAAGCAAGGGGCTTACCTCAGGGCTTGATCCGGGGCTTAGCACCATCCCCATCGGGTGATGGGAGGGATCGATGACGCAAACGACGGCCGACTCGAATCAGCGGCTCCGGTCGCTCGACCAATTCCGCGGCTACAGCGTCGCGGCGATGTTCGTCGTCAATTTCCTCTCGGGGCTCGCGATCACGCCCCATTGGCTGAGGCACAACAACACACACTTCAGCTATGCCGATTCGATCATGCCGAGCTTCATCTTCGCGTGCGGGTTCGCATACCGCATGACGGTGCTGAAGCGAATCGCGGCGGGGGGCGGGCGGCAATGGCGTTATGTCACTCGGGGACTGGGCCTGATCCTGCTGTCGATGATGCTTTACGGCCTCAACACCGAGGTCGCCTCATGGGGCCAAATCGCCTCGAGTGATTACCGCCGGATGATCGCCGAGTTCTTGAAGGCGAACTTGTGGGAGGTGTTGGCGATCATCGGTGCGGTTCAGGTGTTGACCTTCCCGATCGTTTCGATGTCGACGCGGGCGTGCGTGATCGCCTTTTTCGGATTAGGGGCGATCCACGCGGCCCTCTGTTGGTCGTTCAATTACGACTTCGTCTATGGGCGACCCAACTGGATGGACGCGGCCTTCGGCGGGGGGGGAAAACGGGCCTGGGACGGCGGGCTGTTCGGGTTATTGGCCTGGTCACAAATCATGGTCGCGGGGATGGTCGCGCACGACATCGTCATCCGCTCGGATCGCCGCCGTGGGGCCCGAGTGCTGCTCGTTGCGGGTTGCCTGTTGATGCTTGCGGGCTATGGACTTTCTTGTCCGACGCGGTTTTATGATTTGGACGGATTGACCCCGGCCGAGGCGGATCGGGTTCGATCGAGCCCGGTGATCCCCGATCCGACGCTCGGTGACCGGCGGGGTTGGCGTGACTACCTCGCCGAGCCGCCGTTGTTCCCACCCCCTTCGGTCGATCGACGGGCCCCGAATTACTGGATGATGGACAAGCGGGTCGTGACGCAATCGTTCGTTTACTTCGCCACCGGTTGGTGCATGGCGCTCTACGCGATCTTCATCGCGGTTTGCGACGGGCTGGGCCTTTGCCTGCGTCTTTTCGAAATGTTCGGCCTCAATCCGCTGGCGGCTTACATCATCCACCACTTCGTGAACGGATCGATCCGTGGCATCGTGCCGAAGGATTCGCCCCTTGGATGGTGCCTCGTCGCTTTGGCGGCATCGCTGGGGGTCACCTACCTCTTCGTCCGCTTCCTCGAAGCGCGAAAGCTCTACCTGCGACTGTGACAGGCGGGTCAGAGGGCTGTTGCCGAGAAGCTCAATCGCGTGATTCGCCGCTGCCGGCAGCGCTACCGGCGACATCGACCGGAAGTGACCCGGCCGCAGGGCCACCCGAGCGTAACAGGGCATATGTCAACGCCAACGTCGCCGGGACGAGGAAGGCAAAGGTAAGCAGCAGGCGATTCGAACCGCGTTCGGGCATCAGCGGGGGGCTCGCTTCAAAAGTGGTGAGGGTTCCGTGGAGGATCAGATTTAACCCCAGCGCGATGACCACCCCGACCAGTGCGGCCAGGAGGATATCGGGGATCTTTGCGATGAGCTTTTCGCCGATCGCCACACCGATCGCCACGGCGACCGCCGGCGGTACGAGCAAGAGGAGGGTTCGCAACGAGGATCGCGTCATCGGGTCGTTGACCGAATCGACCGATTCGTCGAACCAGGTCGCCAAGATGGCACCGACCACGCCGCCGACGAGGCCGATGAGGATCGCGATCGCCACAGGGACGAGCCCCTCACCAAGACGGTCCGAGGCTCTGGTCAGCAGCCTGGCCGACAAAACGCTCGCGGCCAACAGTCCCCCCATCATCGCGAAGGCGACGCAATCGCTGGCGAGTCGGGCCGACTTGAGTTCGGCCAATTGCTCGGCGGTCACTTCGAGCGACGCCCGGGCCTCGGCCGAAGCGAGGACGAACGGGTACCCGGACTGAACGACCAGGCCGAAGAGGGTTGAGGCGAGTACGGCGACGACGCAACCGGCGATCAGCCCCTTCGCGATCGCGGATCGATTTCCTGGCGGCACGTTCCTATCCCTCCGAATCCCGGGTCTGGCACTTTTGTGGTCTTGGTTCAGCTCGACTTGAGATCGAAGTCGACCGTCTGATCACCCGCGGTGACTTCTTGGGTGAGCTCGGTCGCCGAATTGTACTTTTCCGGGATCGGGTCTTTTTGCGGCTTGGCCAAGGCGCTTTCGTTCGCGGCACCGGAGGCCATCTTGAGGTATTCGGGGCTGTTCATATCGATCTCGGGCGCGGGCTGCGCCGCAGCCGGGGCGGAAGAGATCGAAACCTTGTACTTACCGGGCGGCAACCCATCCCCCAACACGCTCATCAAAGTGTATTTCCCCTGCGGGTCGGTCGTCGCCGACGCGGAGCTTCCTCCGGCGACGGGGATGAACGTCACGATCGCGTTGGGGACCGGGTTCCCATCCAGTTTCACCTGGCCCGTGACGCCGCTGAGCCCGGCATCGCAACCGGCGAGGAGGACAAAAGGGAGCAACAGCCCGAGGGCTAATCGTTCAGCAGACATTGGCGCAAGAACCTGTGGAGGGGACGGTAAAAATCGGGCAGCGACCGCCAATCGGGGCGGTCGCCGCATCGCTCTTGAAAATCAAAGGATCGAGACAGATCACTGGTTCGGCAGGGCGGCAACCTCGCCACCGTCCTTGCTCCCCAGCGCCCCCCAAACGCCATACTGCGATCGACCGGAAGGGGTGGCGACATCGTTGGCCGCGAGGTTTCCGGTATCGATCGACTGCGTCACGAAATGGACCGAACCGTCGGCCATCGCGACTTGGCACCCGCCGGGATGACGGCTCGAAGCCGTCCCCATGTGCTCGTTGCCGTCGACGCCACCCCAATGGCATGTCGGACCGTTGGGCGGTACGAGCGTCGCGAAGGCGGCGTAGTACGGGCGTCCGTCCCAAGCCATGATCGACAAACCGCGACCGCTATGGCGAACCGGTGCGGTAATCTTGCGGCGATTGGTCGGGTCGATTCGGGCCAGACATGCGGCGGGGTTCCAGGCTTGCATCGTTAACGCCACGCCGCCCAGGACCTCATCCGGTTGGCCGCTCCCGACCGTCTCGCCCAGCATCACCGTGTTCGACAAGCCATCGGTCACGGCGCTCAGTTTCAACCAGCGATTGATCTGGAAGATCCCGCGGTTGTCGCGATTGCTCTGGCAAGGGAGGAAATGGTTTTGGTGATAATCGTCACCGACGGAGACTTTGTAATTCAGCAGCGCGGGGCTCCACTGGCGATCGCCGGGGGGCGAATCGGATGGGCAATTCAGCGGCGCCAAATCGCCACGCCAATTCTGTTGGATCCAGGTGTTGCGGGCGGCATCCGCATCCCCGAGTGCCCAGCAGACCGGCAAGCCGCGACCGGCCGGCCGCGCCATCCCCATGAACGCGTCGTACCGGGCCGTCTCTTCGATATAAGGCAGGACGGCAACGACCCAGCCGTAAGCGCTGTTGGCGTTGATCCCCAAGCCGGGGGCGGTCGGGTCGCTACAACTTGTCCAGCCGCGGTATCCCATCGCCGGGAACCGCTTGAAGGCATCGGCGTAATTGTGCATCGCCAACCCGAGCTGTTTGAGGTTATTGCCGCATTGCATCCGCCGCGCCGCCTCACGCGCCGCCTGGACCGCCGGCAACAGCAGCCCCACCATCACGCCGATGATCGCGATCACCACCAGCAGCTCAACGAGCGTGAAACCTCGAGGACGTTTGACCAACATTTTGGCACCCCATCGAAAAGGACAAGACAAGTCCTAAGGGCCGGTTCGCAAGGGCCAGCACAGGCCCCTAAATCGACGACTTGCACCCGCCGGATTTGCCGCTGAAAAGGTTGATAATAAGGAAGAAGATACCCCAGGCGATCTTGAGTGTCAATTTCGGCCCCGTTACGCCTCCGGAACAACGATCCGCCAACAGCGGTGGATCCGCCGATTTCGATAATTCGAAGGGACCGTCTGGTTGCTGATCTCGTGCACCTCGGCGGCCCCCAATTCGCCCGGTTCCATTTTGAATCCGCGGAAATTGTTCGAGTAATAGATCACGCCACCGGGGGTCATCCGTTTGAACAGGGCGCGGAGCAGCGGTACCGAATCTCGCTGAACGTCCCAAACCTCGGTCGTCCGTTTGCTGTTCGAAAAGGTCGGTGGGTCCACGACGGCGAGATCGAAGCGGGGCTTGGGCGGGAGCTCCGAGACATACGTCACGGCATCGCTGCGGACGAATTGGAAAGCGGGCGATTCGAAGCCGTTGAGCCGCATGTTCCGCTGGGCCCATTGGAGGTAAGTGTTCGACCAGTCAACCGTCACGACTTCCGATGCCCCCCCGGCCGCGGCGTAGACCGAGAAGGCCCCCGTGTAAGCGAACAGGTTGAGGAACCTTTTGCCGGCGGCGATCGATCGGACCATTTCGCGTGTGAGCCGGTGGTCGAGAAACAGACCCGTATCGATGTAATCGGAAAGGTTGACGATGAACCGCAAACCCCCTTCCTGGACTTCGATCTCGTACCGGTCTTGCGCGACCTGCTCGTGTTGCGTCAGACCGACCTGACGCCGCCGACGTTTAAAGAAAACCTTCTCGAGCGGGACTTCCAGCGTCTGGGCGGCGGTGCGGGCCATCAGGTCGAGCCATGCGTCATGCCCTTGGGCATCACGATCGGTCGGACGATCGTATTCGGTAAGGTGCAAGTGATCTTCGTAACGGTCGACGACCAAGGGGACCTCGGGGATGTCGCACTCATAGAGCCGATAACAAGTGATCCCCTGTTTCGTCGGCCACCGCCGGAGGTGCCGGGCGAGCTTCTGCAAACGGCTCGCGAACGTTGCCGCTTGGGTCAAGGAGCGTTGGTCGGGCGGCGTGTCGCCTTCACGATCGGGGGGGACCGAAACGGGTCCACTTGGGGTGCTCATCCGGGGTTGCCAAACGCGTGCGGGGTAGGTTTTCAACGAGCCGATCGGGAGTCATCGATATTTCGCCCGTCGTTGAGAATTGTAACGCTCAATCCGTTTCGTACACCCCATCGGCCCCCTCGATCGATGCGGCGAGCCGAATTCGTCGGATGACATCGCCGGGACTTGAATTATGCTGTGATCGATTGACCGGACCATGATGCCTTGCCGGTTGTCTGATGCCCCCACAAGTTGTCTGATGCCCCCACAAGTTGTCTGATGCCCCCACAAGGCGACCCGATGACGACACGCCCTTCGTTTCGGCACACCGCAGCGTGACCGCCGATCCTCGGTCGCTGCGACCGCAGTCCCCATTTTATCTTTGCTCGCGAAATGCACCCCGCGCTGATGATCGTCTATCGCCGCATCCGGCGGGTCGCCCTTTTCGGCATGCGTCGCATCCGCCGTTACACCTTGCCGAAGATCCCTCGGGCGATGATCACGGGGACCAACGGGAAGACAACGACCAGCAGATTGCTAGCCAAGATTTTGGAGTCGGCGGGATATCATGTCGGACTCGCGACGACCAAAGCGATCGTGATCGGTGGCAAGGTCGTCGCGAAGGGAGACTGGGCAGGCTACGACGGCCACAAGCGTGTCCTGCATGATCCGAACGTAACGGCGGCGGTGCTGGAGACGGCCCGCGGGGCGCTGCGCCGTCTGGGCCTGTACGTCGACCGCTGCGACGCGGCGGCCCTTCTCAACGTCGGCCGCGAGCAGATCGAGATGGACGGGATCAACACGGTCGAAGAGATGGCGCGACACAAACGTCAGGTGATCGACGCCGCCCGCAAGTGCGTCGTCTTGAACGCCGATGACCCCTTGGTCTCGGCCATGGCGGACCGCTATCCCACCGAGCGTTGCATCCTCTTTTCGCTCGAACCCGAATCCGACTTCGTCGCTCAGCGGCTGCGTCAGGGGTACACCGTTTACGGCTATGAGCGAAGCCCGCAACCGGCGATGGTCCGTCGGCGGAAGGGAGAGCGGCGTCGGCTGATGTCGATCGATGAGTTCCCGCTGGCGTTCGGAGGCATCGCCGAGTTCAACATCGCCAACGCACTCGCCGCGGCCGCGCTTGCCGAAGGACTCGGGGTGGCTTGGGAAGATGTCAGAAAGGGACTCGCCGCGGCGCCCTACTCCGCCGAAGAGACAACCGGAAGGTTTTGCTTTATCGATGGTTACTCGTTTCGATTGTTGATCGATAGCGCCGACTCGCCACCCGCTGCGACCGCCGTGTCGAAAGCAACTGCGAAGATCAAAGTTTCCGGGAAGCGGCGATGCATGCTGAGCTGTGTCGGCAATCGCCCCGACTGGGCCTTTCGAGAAATCGGTGACCCCTTGGCGGCGCAATTCGAACGATTCATTTGTTATGACAGACCAGACTACCGACGAGGACGCAAGCCTTTCGAGATAGCGAACCGACTGAGAGAAGGGCTGATCGCATCGGGCGTCAATGGTGACGCGGTACGGGCCGCTCCGGACTTTGACACCGCGATCGCGTGGGTGGCCGAAGAATTGGCCCCCGGGGATTTGCTTGTCATCTTAGGCTCGTCCGGCGATGCGACACAATTATCGCTGATTCACACGTCGCTGGCTAAATTCAGAACGGCTCCGAACCCCTAACGCTGCGTCTCATCCCGCCGGGATCAAACCGCTGAGCTTCGCCTGGATCAGGTAGACGATACAACCGCTGATAAACCCGAGGAGGGCCCAAGGGGTGATGTGGCGCAAATACCAGAGGAAACTGATTCGATCGAGGCTGATCGCCGCGAGCCCAGCCGCCGATCCGATCAATTGGCAACTCCCTGCCGCGCTCGCGCAATAAGCGAGCAGCGTCCAGAAGGTGTCGTTCTTCGGGAGGGCGTACATTTCGATCCCCGCCGCGACCACCGTGATGCTCTCGACGACCATCGCCAGACTTCCCAACAGGATCGGCTTGACGATGTCGAAGGGTGCGATCCCTTCGATCATGCTGGCGAGCGACAAAAAGAGGCCCGACGCCCCCAGCGCCCCGATCCCCAACAGGATCCCGAGGAAGAAAAAGACGGCCGAGATGTCGACCCGCTGCAATGCCATGTGAACACCGCTGGTCGATTCGCTCGTGGAACGCGAGAACCGATCGACGAGGTCCGAGACGACCCAGATCGTACCGAGCACCAGCGATAGCCCCACCAACAAAGGTAGGCTCAACGTCGACCGAAACACGGGGATCAACATCAGGCCGATCATCCCGAGCGCCAAGAAGATCACGGCCCGAGGCTTCAGCGGTTGTGGCGGGATCTCGGCCGAAAAACCGATCAGCTCTGCCGCTTGCTCCCTCCGCAAGATGAACGAGACGGGGATCAACGCCACGAACAAACAAGCGGCACTGGCCGGAAAGACCCTGACGGCGAGCTCCATCGGTCCGACCCGATCATGGATCCAAAGCATCCTCGTCATCAGATCGCCCGTCGTCGACCAAGCCCCTCCCGCATTCGCGGCGATCACCACCATCCCGCTGAAATACTTCCGCGGTTCGGGGTAGCGGATCACCTTATGCAACATCGAAATCATCACGACGGTCGTCGTCAGGTTGTCGAGGATCGCCGAAATGAAAAAAGTGATCCAGGCGATGATCCACAGGATCTTGACCCGATTTCGTGTCCGGATCCGGTCGCTGATCACCGAAAAACCGTCTTTGGAATCGACGATCCCGACAATCGAGATCGCCCCGAGAAAATAGAGGAGCGTCCGCGCGTCGGCGAGCAGTCGCTCGAACAGCTCACCGCGAAGAAACTCTCGCTTCACACCGACCAGCGTCACCAGCGGCTCGGAGTCGATCGCCCGTGCCGAAACGGCTTGGTCGGGAACGATCGATTCGACGTTCAGGAAACAAATGAGCCAACTGAGCCCGCCGATCATCAGGGCCGAGGCGGTCTTATCGATCCCCAACTGTCGTTCGAAGATGATCGCCAGGTAGCCGGCGATGAAGATGAGGCAAAGCGCAAGGAACATTCGAGCTTCGGTCGCAGGAAGTCAGCCCCGTTTCGGGGGACAGGGGATGACCGCCAGAGGGGATGAATGAATGTCGGGTTCGAAGGTCCCTTGAGGACATTCCTAAAGAGCATTCCTAAAGAGTATTCCTAATGAATCAGCCTTGGCCCGAAAGGCAAGCCTACCACAAAGGATATCTCATCCGACGTCAAGCCGCTACCACTCAGTCGTCGGTGAACCGATCGACTGATCGACAGGCGCCCCCTATTCGATCGATCGCCAATGGGCAGTTGTCAACAAGAAGGGCATATCCGATTCACTTTAACGCGACGCAAATCACCTCTTGATCGTCTCGCAGGTACCCCCGCCCCTGGGCGATCGAAAGCGTCTGTCGCGTCTTCCCGGCAAGGCTCGCCCGGCCGAGTTCTTCATAAGCGTCGGCCTTGGCCCGGGCCACAACGAGTTCCCCATCGATCGTCGTGATCCAAAGCTTGCCATCGGCATAGACCATATTCCCTTTGCCGAACCGCATTTTTCGCCAGAGTTCTTTCCCGGTCTTCGCGTCCAGGCATGCGAGGTGGGTCACCGGCCCCGCGGCGCCGACGTTATCAAAACCGAAGAGCTTGTCGTCGACGACGATCGATGTCTGCCATTCGTTCCGCATCACGCTTTTCGTTTCGAGCGACGCCCATCGGGCCTGTGCTTCGAACCGCTCGCCTTGAGGCCGCAAATCGATCAGGACCGAGCCATGATTTTCACCGGCCGACACGAAGACCCCGCCGTCGATCGCGATCGGTGTCGCCGTGTTGCAACCGTAATCGGTTTGGAACGGAAAACTCCAAAGTTGCGAACCCGTTTCGGGGGCAAGCCCGACGACTTCCATTCCGGTGACGCTAACGACCTGTGGCCGACCGGCGAGCTCCAACAGGGTCGGGGAAGAATACCCCGCCGCGCCGCGGGCGGCTGTCCAACTCAGCTCGCCATTGGCCGCGTTGTAGGCGGCGATCGCCGACTCGGCACCACCGACATGGACGATGACCCGATCGCCCACCACCAGCGGGGAGGACGACATGCCATAATCCGATGGCTCCGCGCCGGCTTGCCCGACCGCGTCGACGCGCCACAGGACTTCGCCATCGTCGCGCCGCGCCGCCACCAACACGCCTTCTCCGGAATAGGCAAAAACGCGATCCCCCGAAACCGCCGGGGTCGCACGCGGCCCGTTCCCCATCGCGTTTTCGTAAGCGGACCCGATCGAGGTTCGCCACCGAAGCTTACCCGTCTCCGCGTCCAACGCGACCAACCATTGCTGGCCCGCATCGTTCCACGTCGTCACCGCTAGACCTTGCGCGACCACGACCGCCGACATGCCGACTCCCCCCGGCACGCGCCACACGACCTTCGGCCCACCCGGCGGGAAACGGTCGATCAACCCTGCTTCTTTCGAGATCCCGTCGCGGTGTGCTCCGAGGAAAGCCGGCCAATCGTCCGCCGTGGCGATCGTTGCGACAAATCCGACCAACATGCCGATCGTCGCGACCCAATAACGCTTCATGTCCGCTTGCCCGGTGGTAGGGGTGAAGGAATTTCCGATACCGACCCGATC
>JBEIRZ010000287.1:0-5969 GCA_040375695.1 Planctomycetaceae bacterium | reverse complement strand
TGCAGTTCTCTTGCAGCGAACCTAGCCCGCACGCTGACAGACTTCGAAACGCCCCCGATCGACACCTTCCCCTCGTTCCGACGGACATTCGCCCGTCCGAAACCGCTCATCGATCGCTGTGACGAATGGCCAAAAGCCTCCAATCACCGAGACGCCCACTGAATAGATAGATTAGTCAATATGGGCAATTTGGCAACGAAATGACGCTCTAGGCAAGTCAAGACGCCGGCTATGTGCCGCTACTATCCGGACAAGCCTCATTTCCCGGAGGGACGTTCCGTCAAATCGGCCATTTGGGCCTGGAGGAACTCGGCGAGCTCCGCTTCGCTGAGCCCTTGGACTTCCAGCAGCGTCTTCGCCGGATCGAAATCCCCCCCGTCTGTAGCGATCGCAGGGGTGATCCTCCCTGCGGAGGAGGGCCCGTCTCCATGAACCGCGTCCCCATCAACTGCGTCCCCATCGACCGGTTTGGTGAGGAACATGGCAAGGGAGGAGATGTTAGGGTAATTGTAGATCGCGGTCGGCGAAAGGTTCCGGCCGAGCCATTGCTGGAGGTCCGCCGTGACCTCGATCGCGTCGAGCGAGCCCATCCCCATTTCGAGGAATGGCTTGTCGGTGTCGATCTCGCCGGGGGCGACCCGCAGGCAGCCGGCGATCCGTTGCACGAGCCAACGTTCGATCTCTTTGGCCGCTGGTGGGGCCTTGGCTGTCCGACGCGGGACCGTCTCTTCGGACACTTCACCCCGCGACTCGATATCGTGTCGGCCCAGCGATTCGATCTGGCCCTGTTGGAGCAATTCGCGGCAAGCGGCGCGGCGAACCTTGCCGCTGGTCGTCATCGGGACCTGCCCCGCTTTGGCGAGAACGATCGTGTGGACCTCGACCTCGAAATTCGAGGCGATCGACTGACGGATCGAACGAACGACGGCTTCGGTATCGAGCTTTCGCGCCCGCGGGTCGATCTCTTGCACCACGGCCAACCGTTCTTCCTGGTCGCCGTCGAGCGAGAAGGCAGCGCAGTGCCCCGCTCGCAGGCTCGGGTGGGCTTTCTCGACCGCCAATTCGATGTCTTCGGGGTAATAGTTCCGTCCGCGGATGATGATCAAGTCCTTCAACCTTCCGGTGACGAAGAGCTGCCCGTCGCGGACGAAACCGAGGTCGCCGGTTCGCAGGAAAGGCCCCTCGTCTGTCGTGGCGAGCCGACCGTCAAAGACCGTGGCGGTCGCTTCGGGGTTATCGTAATAGCCAGCGGCGACGCTCGCCCCTTGCACCCAAATCTCGCCGACATCGCCATCGTCACAGGGTTGGCGGAGCTCGGGGTCGACGACCAAAAATCGCTGTTCCGAAAAGGCCGCCCCGCAAGCGACCAGCGGGCAAGCGGCCGAATCGTCCGGTGATGCGTCGCGGACCTGATGTCGGGCAAGGCTTGCCGATTCGGCATGCACGACGATGGGGCCGTGACCCTTGGGCCCACCCGACACCATCAGCGTCGCCTCGGCCAAACCGTAACAGGGGAAGAACGACTCCCGCCGAAAACCGCAGCCGCCGAATGCCGTTGCGAAGCCATCGAGCGTCTTCGCCCGGATCCGTTCGGCACCGGTGAAGGCGACCTCCCAGCTCGACAGGTCCAAACCCTGCAATTCCGATTCGCTGACCTTCGCGACGCAAAGCCCGTAGGCGAAGTCGGGCCCGCCGCTGATCGTCGCCCGCATCCGCGACACCGTCTCAAGCCAAAGTGCCGGACGTTGCAGGAACGACGCCGGTGCCATCAATGTGCTCGAACCGCCACAGTACAGCGGCTGGATCACGCCGCCGATCAGCCCCATGTCATGATGCAGCGGCAGCCAAAAGACCGCACTGCTCTCAGGGGTCGTCCCGAACGCCTTTTGGATCAGGGCCGCGTTGGCCAACACGTTGCGATGGCTCAGCACGACCCCTTTGGGGGCCGATGTCGAACCGGAGGTGAATTGCAAAAAGGCGGTGTCGCTTTCGCGAATGTTCGGGTCGACCCAATCCCCTTCACGCCCCGTCGGCACCCGATCGGTCGCCAACCACGGGAGTCCCAACTGCCCGGCCAGGTCGGCCGATGACGTCGCCCCCAACTCTTCACGCTCGCCAGCACCCAGCACCAACCGGGGCTTCGAAGCGCTGCATATCGAACGGACCGCCTCGATCGGACGCTTCCGACCCGGCTGTGCGATCGGCACCGCGATCACCCCAGCAAACAGGCAGCCAAAAAAAGCCTCGACAAACTCAAGCCCCGAAGGAAAGACGAGCAAAGCCCGCTCGCCACGACCGACCCGCGATTGCAGTTCCGCGGCGATCGCGAGCGCCCGAGACATCAGCTCGGCATACGTCAGACTCGCTTCTTCTCCACCCGAACCCGCGACAAACCGCACCGCAACCTTATCGCCGAACAACGCTGTCTGGCGACGCAACACCGCCACCAAACTCTCGTCAAAGCGCGACTTCAAAGCCGTGCCGAAAGGGTGAAATCGTTTCGAGGGTGGGTGATTCATGACGGAAGAGGTCGCTTCACCAGTGACCGTTTCGGTGGCCATGAAACGGCCCTAAATTTCGGGGCCTTGCTGAACGAGCGCTCCCGAAACCGGCAAGCTTTCGGCTTGGATCGCACTCCTCTTAAGTTTAATCGATAGATCGTGTTTTGGAAGAGTGCGCAGAATGGGTAGGAAATTCGGTAGCTTTAGCGGCTCCGGAGTCCGTTTAGCGCAAAAAATTCGACCCTAAGGGGTTCACCCTCGCATCAACCGGATCAATTCGCGGCAGAAGTCGGGGAGGTCTTCCGGCCGGCGGCTGCTCACATGATGGCGATCGACGACGACCGATCGGTCTTCGTACAACCCGCCGGCGTTGACGAGGTCGTCCTTGATCCCGGGCGAGCCGGTGACGCGGACCCCGCGATAAACCCCAGCGGAAATCGGGATCCATCCGCCGTGGCAGATCGCCGCGATCGGCTTGCCCGACGTGTCGAAGTCGCGAACGAGTTTCAGCACCTTCGGGTCACGTCGGAGCTTGTCGGGCATAAAACCCCCGGGGACGACGAGCGCGTCGAAGTCGGCCGCATCGACATCGTCGATCGCCACATCCGATCGGCAGGGGTAACCGTTCTTCCCCATATACTTCGCCTTCCCCTCTGGCCCGGCCAGTGTCGTCGAAGCGCCCTCCTCTTCGAGCCTCAATTTGGGGTACCACAACTCGAGGTCCTCGTAGATGTCTCCGGTAAAGATCAGGACACGTTTGCCGAGGAGCGGTCGCTGGGGGTCGTTGGTCATGGGGCCTTCTCAGGTTATGGGTGGGTTGCCGGGGCGATTGTTCGCGTTGATATGAGCCTTCGAGGCGTCGGATCGATGCGGCGTTTGCCTGTGGGAGCGGTGGTGATCAGTCGGTCGGTATCAGCATCCGCCGAAGGGCTTCGCGTCCCGTCATCCCGATTTCGATCCCCATCGCCCCCGCGCGTCGGGTGACCCCGACGATTTTCGCTTCGAGGAGGTCTTCGCCGGTTCGCAGCGGCTTGGCGGGGGTACCGCGGGCGATCGCGACCGCCATGTCAAAATCATCGGCGCATTTTAAGTCGTAAAGCCCGCAGCCGACGACCCCTCGCGGCGTGTGGAGCGCGCAGTACTGCCCCCCTGCCCACGCATATTGTGCCGCGACCGCTTTCCCTTCGGGGATCTCGATCTCGTGTTGGTGGGCCGTCAAACCCTCAATCATCTCGACTCCTCAAACAAATCTGGTTCGCCAGCGACCGCAGGGGGCGCTCCCTTACGCGAGGCGTCTCCCTGGTTTTTACCGGGCGAACTTCCAAGGCGTTGTACCCGCGGTGGAGCGATGGTGTGAACCACGGTCCCGACCGCAGTCGAATCAAAACTCCCAGATCCTTGGCAAATCGACTTCGCCATCCCGCCAGGCTTCGATGAATCGCGGTAGGCTCGGCAGTACCTCGGGGGCGCCGTGGATTTCGACGTGGTCCATCCAATAATACTCGGCGACTTCGTGGACATCTGGGAGCGGTTCGGCCTCTTCGTCGAGCTCGGCCCACCAAAAGGCGAGCTTCGTCCCCCAAGGGGTCACGCTCCGCCAACAGCAGCGGACCGGGACGACGTGGATCGACAGCTCTTCCTTCATCTCGCGGACCAGCGCCTGTTCTTCCGTCTCCCCCTCCTCGATCGTCCCGCCGGGGAGGCAGAGTTTGCCGGGGGCCGTGACCCATTGGCTCCGGCGGATCGTTAACAATTTGTCACGTCGCAGCATCACCCCGACGACACCCCGTTTTCCTTTTACAAACGGTTTGGGACGATGCATGTTCACGATGAACCCCGTTAACTCGATTTCGCTTCCTGCACAAAATGTACAGAACCTGTGCCGGTTTTGCATTCGCCCTGACGCAATGAGAACCCGATTTGTTCGATTTCACCTCACCACCCGCCGCGGACGCCCTGCGAATCATCCGCCAGCTCCGCCAAGCGGGCTTTGTGGCGTACTTAGCCGGGGGGTGCGTCCGGGACGCCCTGTTGGGGCTGACGCCCAAGGATTTTGATGTCGCGACCGACGCCACCCCGGACAAGGTTCGGGAGATTTTTGGCCATCGCCGGACCCTCGCCTTTGGCGCGTCGTTCGGGGTGATCGGGGTCCAGGGGGCCGCGGCCAAGCCGACCGAAGTCGCGACCTTTCGCAGCGACGGGAGTTACAGCGACGGCCGCCGGCCCGACCATGTCCGTTACGGGACGGCCGAAGAGGACGCGGTCCGCCGCGACTACACGATCAACGGGCTCTTTTATGACCCGATCGCCGAAAGCGTCGTTGATTTCGTTGATGGCCGCCGCGACTTGGCCCGGCGGGTGATCCGCGCGATCGGCGACCCGGAAGCGAGGATCGCCGAGGACAAGTTGCGGATGCTTCGCGCCATCCGCTTTGCCGCCATACTCGGCTTTTCGATCGACCCGCCGACCGCCGACGCGATCCGCCATTTCGCCCCGCAGGTCACGGTAACCAGCGGCGAACGGATCGGCGCGGAGCTGCGGCGGATGCTCGGCAGCCACGGGGCCGCGACCGCGATCGACCTCCTGCACGACACCCACTTGCTCCACCCGATCTGGCCGGGGCTCGAAGACCCATCCCTTTTTGGCCTAGCGGTCCGCATCGCCGGGGCGGTCCAACCCCCCGACTTCCTCGGCTGTGTCGCCGCGATCGTCGGGTCGAGCCCCTCGGCCGTGTCGATGATCGATGACTTGGCCGAGCGCTGGCGGCTCTCTTGCGACGAACGCGAAGGGCTCGAACATGCGACCCGCGACCGCGACACGCTCGTCGCGGCCGATGCCCTCCCCTGGTCGGTCGTCCAGCCCAAGCTGATTGCCCCTCATCGCGGCACGGCGATCGCGGCGGCCCAGGCGTGGTCGATCGCGCTGGGCCGATCGACGACCGGTACCGACTTTTGTCACGAGCGGCTCGCGTCGTGGCCACTTGAGAGGCTTGACCCTCCCCCGCTGGTGACCGGCCAATCGCTGATCGACCTGGGGCATCGCCCGGGGCCGCATTTCAAACGCGTGCTGGCCGCCGCCCGTGCCGCACAGCTCGATGGCAAGATCTCGACCGCCGCCGAAGCGATCGAGCTCGCCCGATCGATCCTCGCCAGCCCGCCCGGCCGGAATTGATGCGACGGCAGGGTCGGCCGACGTTCGTTTCTCACCATCCCTAGAAAGGCCATGTGGGAAGTTTGATGGGCGGTAACTTTATGCCGCCGCCGAGCCCCACCGCCGCTAACGCATCCTCCAGCTTGGAATAAATGCCCCCATCGAAAAGGGCATTCGCGACGTTGGTCAAGTTGGAGTTGATCGACTTGAGCGCCCCGATCAAATCTCCCACGCTGATGCCGCCGCTGAACAGGCGACTAATGTCATCGTACCAGAGTGCCTTGGCGACATCGGCCAACTTGGCTTCGGCGCGTGAGT
>JBEIRZ010000472.1:0-3206 GCA_040375695.1 Planctomycetaceae bacterium | reverse complement strand
GGCACAGGGGGTTGGGGGGCGATCATCGCAACGCTCCGATGACGTAATGGATGCTATCGACGAGTTTGCTGCCGGGTGCCGCGACGCAATCCTCGGTCACGTCGGCCAGGGCGATGAAGCTTTCGCGAGGAAGTCGTGTGGCGGTTTGCAGGTGTTCTCGGAGCCACCATTCGATATCGGCTTCGGGCATCCCTGCGCGGGCGGTCGGGACCGACGCGCGGTAGGGGTAACAGGTCACGAGTTGTGCGGTCATGTCATCGGGCGAGATCCCTGAAGTCGTCGGGGTCGCGCGGACCATCAGCGGTGGCGGGGCGAGGGTTTGGCGGGCGTAGATTTCGCCGAGCTTTTTGGCCGCTTCGGTTTCGGTCAGCTTGATCGGCTTGAGGGTCCGGCCGGCTTCGATCCGATCGGCCGACCAGTATTCCCCGGCGGCGTCGCGGACGATCAGGTCGTTGAGGTCAAGCTTCAGTTCGCTGATCAGTTCCGCCTCGGGTGCCGAAGCCCCTTGAGGCAAGCGGAGTCGGAGCCCGCCGATTTTTTCGACCGGTTGAAAGGCGACGAATTGGCGTTGTTGGCGGGACGGAAAAAAGTCGCTCGATAAGCGGAGCGCGTCGGGTTCCAAGCGGATCGTCCCGACAGCCTGTTCCGGTTCGTTGTTGCCCCGTTGTCTCCAGGCGGCCGGGGTATCGGCGCGGTACGGTTCGACGATCGCTTCGGGGGGGAAACGGAGCCCTTCGACAGGCCGCAACCCGGTAAAGTAGGTCGACCGGCAGTAGCGTGCCGCGTTCCCGTCGGCGTCGCAAAGCCAAGTCACTTCTCGGACCCTGGCCTTGGTCCCCAGGCCATCGGCGACTAGGCCGTAGACGACCAGCGCCGCGGTCGCCAGCATCGCGAGCATCGGCGCGACCAAAAACATCAGGTAGCTCCGTCCGATGCTGCGGAGTTTCCAATAAGCGATCGGGCCGACCAGCAGCATGAACAGCGCGATCAGCGAAAGGAAGGCGTAGATCGGCGGTTGGGCGACGCCGCGGATCGTCCAGTTCCAAAAACGGGAATCGCCCATGACGGGATCGAAGCCGCGTCGCAGCACGACGCTCGTTCCCGCCCCCGAGGCGAGCAGCATCGTCTGCCATTGCTCGAAGCTGCCGGGAAAGCTGTCATCGCGGTTGCAACAAAGGACGCTCCCAAGGCCGATCGGGACGGATCGCAGGTCGGACTCTTTGAAGGGTGGACGGGGCTGGCGGACCCAATCGAGGTTGGCGGCGATCTGTCGTTCGGTCGGCTGTCGTCCCAAGCGGAATCGAAGGAAATCATCGAGCTCGGCGTGACGGCGTATGTTCCCTTCGAGGTAGGGGCCGGAGGCGAGCAGTCCACCGCTGAGGGCGTAGTACCCCGAAGATCCGCCTGATGACAAATTGCCCGAAAAGGTCCCGCCGGTGTTTGGGTAGGATGACTGGCCGGCGGATCCGATCGGGCGTGAAGCGGGCAAGATCAGGCGGATTTCGCCCGTTTCTACGTCGTAGCTCCCGCGGGCCTCACGGACGGCTTGGCCCAGCGACGAAAGGCGTTCTTCCTCGGCGGGCGGTTCGGCCATGTCGGCGCTACTTCCGCCGGAATTCGCATCGGCGCTGCTTCCACCGGAGTTGGCATCGGCGCTGCCTCCAACGGAGTTGGCATCGGCGCTGCTTCCAACGGAGTTGGCGTCCAGGCCGATTGGGCTTGAGTTTGGGGCGGCGGGCGATGGGGTCGGGTTGGTCGGTGCTGGGGACTGGGGCTGGGACTCTTGGCCCGAGACCGCTTGGCCCGAGTTCGCTTGACCCGGGTTCGCCTGTGATCGCGCGGCATCGGGTGATTGGGCGTCCGCAGGGGGCTCATCGATCGTTTCGTCGGGCGGCGGGTCATCGATCAGGAACCGCGTCCCGAAATGCTGGGCGACTTGATTCGGGTCGGGGGAACGTACGAGCCAAAGTAAGCCGCCGAGTTGGAGGTGTTTGCGGAGTGCGGCATCGGCATCGGGGCGCTGGGACTTGATCGCTTGGAGCGTTTCCCAGGTGGTCACCCAGACGTGGCAGCGTTGGTAGCCGCGATAGTCGCTGGGGAGTTCCTCGATCGTGAAGTAGGCGAGTTGGGCGAGCGGACCGTAGCCGTTGATCAGCGCGGCGTTTTCGTCGGGATCTGAGATGCTCGGGGCTGCGATCAGGTCGGGGGCGAGCGACGTCATCAGCATCCGCAGGTCATCGGCATCCATGTCGGAGGCGGCGGATAAACGGATCGGTTTGTGGCCTGGCGAGGCGATCCATCCGAATTGTCCTTCGGCGGCGCGGATCCAATAGGGCTCGATCATCGCGCTGGCGGAGGACGACAATTGCATTTGGGGTGCAGTCATTTCGCCCGAGTAACCTTCGAGGCGAGTCGAGCTTTCCCAGAGCGAGACGTAGAACTTGCCGTCGAGGAACCATTTCGGCAGGAACGCGTCCTGTTGGAAAGAGGTTTCGCCGCGAGGGATCTGCAAGGCGAGTTCATAAACGGTCCCGCGGCCCTCGGGCATCGTGCGGTCGCCGGGGGCTTCGATCCGGACGGTCAATCTGCGATCGTCTTGGAAGGGGCCCGTGACCGAACGGCCCGTGAAGCGGACGGGGATCGTGCCGAATCGCGACAGGTCCCCCGTCCGCATCTGTAAGAGGAATTCGGGGTTGGTCAGGGAGGGGTTCGTCAGGTTCAGGACCGGGCCATTCAGCAGCGGGCTGGGTTCGAAGTTGGGGCCGGCGGATTGGCCCTTGGCCGTCGCGAACGTGGCCAAAAGCAAAGCGGCGCCCAGCAACAGCGCGGCCAGCGAGTCAAGCAGGCGGTGTCGGCCGGCGGGGTGGCGGGCGACCCCCGGCATCGGGCGGGTCGGGCAGTGTCGCGAGCGGATTCCCAAAATCAGTTGCACCGGAGTCCGCGAGCGGTCGCGGCCCATGAAAAAGGGTTGGAACGGTTCCCCGGGTCGGGCCCCTCATCGTCGCCGATCGGGAGTCGGACAACAAGCACGCCGGGAGACCGAGATGGCAGGGAGATCAGGGTGGCAAGCGGCGTGAGGCGGGGGCCGTTTTCGCGATCGGGAGGGGGCGGCTTGGGGGGGCGTCGGGAAAGCCAGGCACCCGATCCCACACCCGTCACCCCTCGGGATCGTCACGACCGTTACCAGCGGTCTGATTTAACAACTT
>JBEIRZ010000641.1:0-1681 GCA_040375695.1 Planctomycetaceae bacterium | reverse complement strand
GATCCCATCCGGTCGATCGCGATCGTGTCCGACGATCGATTGGCCCAGACAGACGGGCCACAAGGTGGGCCCAGCGAGCTTTGATCCCCCAGCAACCCACTCAGTCGAATGAAAAACCCAGCAGTTGTGAATTTCGCCCCGGAAAAGCATTCTGTCGAGATCCGGGAAATCGAAACGCCATCGATCGGCGAGGATGACGTGCTGCTCGAAGTCGCCAACGTCGGCGTTTGTGGCAGCGACTTGCATCAATGGACCGCGGACCATTCATGGCCGGTGAATTATCCCGTGGTCTTGGGGCACGAATTCGGCGGCCGGATCGCGGAGCTGGGGAAAAACGTCAAGGGGTGGTCCGAAGGGGACCGGGTCGTCAGCGAAACCGCTGCGATCATCGACCAGAACAACCCGATGACCCGCCGAGGCCTGTACAACCTCGACTCGACCCGCAAAGGGTTCGGCTATGGCGTTAACGGGGCGATGACCCGATTCGTCCGCGTCCCGTCGCGGATCCTGCATCATGTCCCCGATCACGTCCCCTTCGAACAGGCCTGTTTGACGGAGCCCTGCTGCGTCGCGTTCAACGCGGTGGTGAAAAATGCCCGGATCGAACCGGGCGACCGCGTCGTGGTCTTGGGCCCTGGGACGATCGGGATCCTGTGCGCCGCGATGGCAAGGCTGTGCGGGGCCGAAGTTGCCTTGGTCGGGCTCGAAGCGGATCGTCATCGGCTAGAAATCGCCAAACGCTACGGCTGCGAAGCGATCATCGGTGACGCGAAGGGTTGGGCCATGGAACGGGACGGTTTGGGTTGCGACGGGGTGATCGACGCCGCCGGTGCCAGCATCACGCTGAAGATCGCGCTCGATATCGTCCGCCCGGCAGGGTGGATCAGCAAGGTCGGTTGGGGCCCGCAACCGTTGGGTTTTAACATCGACCCGCTGGTGCAAAAGAACGTGACGCTGCAAGGGAGCTTCAGCCACAATTGGCCCATTTGGGAAAGGGTCATCGCCATGATGGGAAGCGGGCAACTCGACGTCCGCCCGATCATCGGTGGCGTGTGGCCGATCGACCAGTGGCACGAAGCGTTCGAGAAGATGCACAAGGGCGAGGTCGTCAAATCGGTCTTGAAACCGGTCTAAGATCAAACGCGAACGCGGCCCGTCCGGAGGAATTCATCTTGCTCCGGGTTTTAAAACGGTCCGCACGCTCGATTGCCGGTTGATCGACCAGTCCATTGCAGGGTGATCGGCGAAAGGCGAGTCCATCACGTCACGGCGTGTGGCATCGGCTGACCGTTCGCGGCGGCGATCAGGTTTTCGGCCGCCATGATCGACATCCGGTTGCGGGCGTCGAAGGTGGCCGAACCGATGTGCGGTAGGATCGTGCAATTCTCGAGTTCGCGCAATCGGCTCGTCGCCGGCAGCGGTTCGGGGTCGGTGACGTCGAGCCCCGCGGCGAAAATCGTCCCGTTCAAGAGCGCTTCGTGAAGGGCGTCTTGGTCGATGATCCCGCCGCGCGAGGTGTTGACCAGGACCGCGGATTTTTTCATTTTCGCCAGCGTCTGGCGATTGATCAGATGCTTGGTCAATGGGTTCAGATCGGTGTGGATGCTCACGATGTCGCTCGTCGCGAGCAGCTCTTCGAGCGTGACCCGGCGGCCGCCCCAGGTGGCATCGATCTGCGGCT
>JBEIRZ010000559.1:0-2383 GCA_040375695.1 Planctomycetaceae bacterium | reverse complement strand
TGCCGCTCGATTCTCTGCCTCATTCGTGGGCGTCGACGGCGGCGTATTACACCACGCCGCTGGACCCGACGGCCCCCAAAGGGAATTTGCCATTGCCGCGATCAAAGCAGGGGCCGGTCGACCCGACGGGGCAGATTCGGCCTGATGGACGCGGTAGTGGTTTGGGGAGTGGTTTGGGAAGTGGCCGGGGTGACGCGCGGGTGCAAGGGACGCTCGCGGGGGAATCGCAAAGCGGCGAGGGTGACGGGCAGCGGTTCAACCCGCAGGTGTTGCAGCCTGGGCCCGAGATCGACGAGTCGACCGCGGATGACGCCAATCCGACGCATATCGTTCGGACCGCGCTGTCGGTCGAGGCCCGGCACGGGAGGTTGTATGTCTTCATGCCGCCGACGCAGCGGTTGGAGGATTATCTCGAGTTGGTCGAAGCGATCGAGGATTGTTGCGAAGCGACGGGGTTGCCCGTGATTTTGGAAGGGTATTTGCCCCCCCCGGATCATCGGGTGTCGTTGTTCAAGGTCACCCCGGATCCGGGGGTGATCGAAGTCAACACGCAGCCTTCGGCGTCATGGGACGAATTGGTGTCGTTGACCGAGACGTTGTACGACGAGGCGCGGCATTGCCGATTGGGGACGGAGAAGTTCGATCTCGACGGTTTGCACACGGGGACGGGTGGTGGGAACCACATCGTGTTTGGCGGGCCATCGCCGCAGGAGAGCCCGTTCTTGAGGCGGCCCGATTTGCTGGCGAGCTTGGTGACGTTTTGGAACAACCATCCGTCGTTATCGTATCTTTTCAGCAGTCGGTTCATCGGGCCGACGAGCCAGGCGCCGCGGTTTGACGAGGGGCGTCCGGATGCCGTTTACGAAATGCAGATCGCGCTCGATCAGGTCCCGCCGCGGGCGACGCAAGTGCCGAATTGGGTCGTCGATCGGTTGTTCAGAAATTTGCTCGTCGATTTGACCGGGAACACGCATCGCAGCGAGATATGCATCGACAAGCTTTATTCGCCCGATTCGTCAACAGGTCGCTTGGGGTTGGTCGAGCTGCGTGGGTTCGAGATGCCGCCGCATGCGAGGATGAGTTTGACGCAGCAGTTGTTGATCCGTGCGTTGATCGCATCGTTTTGGGACGAGCCTTATCGTCAGCCGCTGGTGCATTGGGGAACGTCGCTGCACGATCGCTTTTTGCTGCCGCATTACGCGTGGCAGGACCTGTGTGATTGTCTTGAGGAGTTGTCGCGGCGGGGGACGACGATCCGGAAGGAGTTTTTCTTGCCGCATTTCGAGTTTCGGTTCCCGAAGATCGGCG
Organism: Planctomycetaceae bacterium; assembly: GCA_040375695.1. Taxonomy (GTDB): domain Bacteria; phylum Planctomycetota; class Planctomycetia; order Pirellulales; family Pirellulaceae; genus UBA6163. The sequence goes on along the minus strand of JBEIRZ010000559.1, from coordinate 1,075 downwards.
AGGTGCAGCGGGGGGATGTGAAGTTGACGCTGCGCGCGGCGATCGAGCCATGGTATGTGCTCGGCGAAGAGCCTGGTGGTGGCGGGACGGCGCGGTATGTCGATTCGTCGCTGGAGCGGGTGCAGGTTTTGGCGGAAGGGTTCGTCGAGGGGCGGCACGAGGTGCTGTGCAACGGGGTGCGGGTCCCGATGCGTGCGACGGGAGCGAACCACCAAAGCGTCGCGGGGGTTCGGTATCGGGCGTGGCAACCGCCGAGCTGTTTGCACCCGACGATCCCGGTGCATGCGCCGCTGCGGTTCGATCTGGTCGATCGGTCGAGCCGTAGGTCGTTGGGGGGTTGCACGTATCACGTTTCGCACCCAGGCGGGTTGGGTTATGACAGTTTCCCGGTGAACGCGTTCGAGGCGGAAGCGCGGAGGGCAAGCCGATTCCGTACGGATGGTTTGACGGGTGGGCCGATCGAGATCGCGATGCCCGGGCCGAGTGTGGGGAGCGACCCTTTTCCGGTAACGTTGGATTTAAGGACTGCGGTCGGGGGGAGGCCCTGGGGGTGATTGTCGCGGGGCTGTTGGTTGTGCTTGGCGCGCGGGGGTTTAACACGAAGCACACAGAGCTCACGAAGGTTTTTTAGGAGGGGGAATGGCGCGTGTCGGGTGGCCACGGAATGACACGGATGATCACGGAAGGGAGGATGGGGATGGCGCGCGGGGGTTTAACACGAAGTCGCGAAGGGCACGAAGGTTTGTTGGGGGATGGCGAGCGTCGGGTGGCCACGGAATGACACGGATGATCACGGAAAAGGGATGTGGTCGTGCTCGTGCTCAGCGCAGCGGTGCTCGTTATCGTAATCGATGCGCGCGCTACGGGGTGGGCGGGGATGGCGCGCTTCGAAGTGCCCGCTAATTACGCGAATGATGCGAATGGTAAGGGATGATGATTGGGGATGGCGCGTGTCGGGTGGCCACGGAATAACACGGATGATCACGGAAGGGAGGCGGATTGAGTTTGGCGCGCTTGGAGTTGGTGTTACCAGACTTGGAAGTTGCCGGTGAGGATTTGCTGGGTGAATTGGGGG
>JBEIRZ010000209.1:0-7756 GCA_040375695.1 Planctomycetaceae bacterium | reverse complement strand
GTTACGCGACCAAGGGGTCAAGTTGGAGGTTGCCGGTCCATGCCCTCACCATTTGGGGAAGAGCAGGGTGTTGCCGGGTCGATGGGGTCGGTGGTTCGTCGCCAGGTGGCGAGGGCTGGGATCGCGAGGGTGATCAGGCCGAGAAGTCCGGCGGGGAATTCGCCGAGCGCTAGGTAGGGGGCAACGCGGCCGTCGGCGCGCGGTTCGACGAGGATCGAGCCCGAGGCGTCGTTGGCGAGCCGCTCGCGGATCCGGCCTGAGCCGTCGATCCAAGCGGTCGGCCCGCCGTTGGCCGCGATCAGGATCGGTTTGCGACAGCCGACGGCGACGAATTGCGATGCGCGGAGGTGGTGTTCGACGACAGAGCTGTGATCGAACCAACCGTCATTGGTGACGTTCACGATTTGGGTCGGCTCTTGGCCGGCGGCGCGGAGCGCGCGGACTTGGTCGAGCGTCACGCGTTCGACCGCCGTCTCGATGCAGATGTTCGGTGAATAGACTTGGTCGCCGACCCGCATCGCCGTCGGTCCAATCCCGGGTGTGACCCCCATCCCCGCGGGGATCCAGCGGTCGACGAAGGGGATGTATTCGATCAGCGGGATGTATTCGCCGAACATCACCAGGTGTTGTTTGGCGTAGAAATCGGTCACCTCGCCATTGGCCGGGATCTGGACGAAGCCGCAATGGACGGCGATGGGGTCGGAGTAGCGGATCACCGAGCAGCCGACGAGCAATTGGGGCGGGGCGGATTGGCCGGAGACTTCGGCGATCAGCCGTTGCAAGTCGGCGGCGCGTGATTTGAAACGGAGCCGGGTCTGATCGAGCCAGGCTTGCAATTGGGAGGGGTCATCGAGCCCCCCGCCGGGGACTTTGGCCAACGGTTGGTCGGGGGCGGTGATGACGTGGGGGACACCGCCGGTGAACATCGATTCGGGCCAGACGACCGCCGCGATCGGGCGTTTGAGCTTCGCCGCTTGCTCGGCCGCCTTCAACGTTTCGCCGACGTAGGCGTCAAAGGTCGCGACTTCACGATCGATGTCTTGTTCGAAGATCACCGCTTCGTCACGCCCGATCAAGGCGACGACGCCGGCGTTGGCATTTTGATCATCGCGGGTTTCGCGCGTCGCCGCTTCGTTCAATCGCCAGCCGCCATAGAGCAGACTCATCACGACCGACCCGATCGCGACGCCAAGGGTCAACCTTTGCCCTTCGCCCCACCAAGCAACCGCTTCCTCCTCAGGCGTCGTGCTCGTGCTCGTGCTCGTGCGCGTATTCGTGCTCGTGCTCGTGCTCGTATTCGTGCTCGTGCTCGTGCTCGTGCTCGTGCTCGAAGCTGCGACTTTGTCTGTCTTGCCATCGGACCATCGCATCAACCCGCACGCGACGGCGGCGTTAACGACCGCCACCAGGAAGCTGACGCCGAAGCTGCCGAAGGTGTCGGCGATTTGGATCACCAGCGGCACATCGGCTTGGGTGTGCCCCAGCATCACGGCGGAGATCCCGGTGGCGAAGTGGTTGCGGACCCATTCGAGCCCGACCCAGGTGATGGGAAGGATTAGTCCAACGGGAAGGAACCGAATGAGCTTGGGCATTCGCGTTGCTGTGCGGACGATAGCGATCCAGAGGACGGGGTAGGTCGCGAGGTAGGCGGCGAAGAGCGCCCAGGTCGCGTACATCGCGGGGTGGGCGTGGCGGAGCCCCTGCATGGTGAGGGCCCAGTAGCCGGCGGCGATGGCATAGCAGACGGCGTAGTCCCGCCGGGTCAGCGTCGGTCGTGCGGCGATGAGGATCCACGGGACGAGGGCGACCCAGGCGATCGGCCAAGCCTTGGCGGGGGGTTGGGCGAGCCACAGGGCGGCGGCACCGACCAGCCCCAGGGACCAGACCGGCCAGGCATGGATCGGGTGGACGAAATGGGCATTTGCGGGCCGATGATTTGCGGGTGATGCCGGCTTTTGGGCGAGCGAAACGGCGGCGGATCGTCGCGGATCGGTTCGGTTCACGGGAAAAGGCCTCGCCGGGGTGTCGCGCCGCGAAAGTGCCGCGCCGAGCGGATCATAGGAAACTGGCTTGGCCAAGCGAAGGTCGATTGCGGCTAGAATGGTGGCAGGCGGTCGGGCATGGACCGACGAAATGATCACGTGGCGAATATGGATTCGGAGATTGGATGAGCTCGTTCGAATATTTAGGGCCGTATCGGATTTTGGAGACGATCGGGCGTGGCGGGATGGGGCGAATCTTTCGGGCCCAGCACGCGAAGTCTGGGGAGATTGTCGCTGTCAAGCTGATCGCCGACAACGTCGCGGACGACCCGAATTTTCGGCGGCGGTTCGATGACGAGATCGTTGCCCTGACGCGGCTCAAGCACCCCAACATCGTTTGGGTGATCGGCTGCGGCGAGGAGCAGGGGCATCTCTTTTATTCGATGGAGCTGGTCGAAGGGGAGACGCTGCAGGAACGGTTGCGGCGGGAACGAAAGCTCGATTGGCAAACGACGGTCGACTTGGCGATCGACATTTGCAGCGCCCTGAAATTCGCCCACAATTTCGGCGTCATCCATCGCGATTTGAAACCTTCGAACATGATTTTCAATTCGCAGGGCAAGGTCAAGATTGTCGACTTCGGGATCGCGAAGCTGTTTGGCAACACCGAGCAGACCGTGGCCGGGTCGGTGCTCGGTACGGCTGACTACATGGCCCCCGAGCAGGCGAGCGGTTCGGAAGTCACCGAGCTGACCGACCTCTACGCGCTGGGGAATGTGCTGTATGCCTGCTTCGCGGGGCACCCGCCGTTCAAGAACCGATCGCTGACGGGGTTGATCGATTCGGTAAGGAACGAAACGCCACGCCGGATCGAAGAGTTGAACCCTGACGTACCGCTGGAAATCGCCGAGCTGATCCATGACCTGCTCGCCAAGGCGCCGCGCGAACGCCCCCGCACGGCGCTGGCCGTGATGAACCGGTTGATGGCGATCCGCGAAGGGCTCCGGCGAACGACACAAGCGACACCCGCGACACAAGCGACACCCGAGACGCCGTCAGCGGGTCCGAGCCTTTCGCCCCTTCCCGGCGACGATGTCGATCCGCGAGGTGAGGATGACGAGGAGCTGCGGTTCGTCGACGAACGTCCCGGTGACCTGTGACCGGCGAAGGGCGAGAAATCGGGGAAGGGCGAGAAATCGGGGAAGGAGGGGCTCTTGCGAGCGGCGTTAGGCGATGCGGCGCGAGCCGAGCATCCGGATGATGAGCTGAGCCCGACACGATTCGCCGATCAGGATGATAAGACGCTTGGTCCGATCGGATCGGACGAAGAAGTGCCGTACGATCCGTCGCTGAGCGATCGCGTCACGATCGAGATGGCTGATCTGAAGTCTGCCAAAGCGAAGCCTTTCGCGGCGCAGCCCCCTTTGCAAGCACCGGTGGTCGGTGAAGGGACCGACCAGGGATCGCCGGCGAAGGTCGAGCGGTCTTTTCCCCGGTTGCACAGCCAACAAGACGAGTTGAAGTTTGCCGGCGATCGCGAGGACGCGAAGGTGAATGCGGCAGAAGAAAGGGAGCGGCCCAAGAAGGCGGGATCGGTCGACAGCGAAGGGTCACGGCGAAGCCATTTTCGGATGATCGAAGAGCACGAGCGGGCGCGAGGGAGGCTCGAGACATCGGCACACCCGTCGGCGACGCCCAAGTGGGTCTGGCAAGCCCTATCCATCGTCGGGATGCTGGCGGTCTTGGGCCTGGGGGTCGTCGCTTTCCTCAAGGCGATGCGGCGTCAACCTTCGGATCAGATGTATGCCGAGATCCTGGCGGCGCAGGAAAGTGGCAACACGAAACGGGCTGTCGCGACCGCGGACCAATTTTTGCGGCTGTATCCTGACGACGTCCGGCGTGAGGCGGTCGAATCGATTCGCGATGGGGACGGGATCCAGCGGATCTTGAAAAACCTGAGGGCCTCGGTGGGGCTTGCCGGCGGCACCCATCGGCTCGCGGCGGACGAGGTCGCCTTCTTGCGGTCGATGGAAACTCGCGAATACGACGTCGCGACGGCCCGCGATCGGATCCAGCGGTGGCTCGACCTGTATGCCCCGCAAGGTGCTGCTACGCAAGGTGCGGCCCCGCAAGGTGCGGCGCTGAGGGCAGATCCCACGGCGGCCCGCCGCACGCAACTCGTCACCGCCGCCCGCAATGAGCTCGTCCGTCTTGCCCAGCTTCCCGCGGAGAAGACCGATCCGCGGTGTGACGAATTGCTCCAAAGAATCGCTTGGGCCGAGAAGAACCTTGACCCCGGGGCGCGGGTTAAATTGCTCGAAGGGTTGGTCAGCCTGTTCGAAGGCGAAACGTGGGCGAAGCCCGCGGTCGACGAGGCGAAGCGGATGCTGGGGCCGAGGAACGGGTGAGTTTCGAGGTCGTTGGCAGGTGCTTTGCGGGTCGTCGGCAGGGTGAACGGCCTGGACGCCATCCCCGCCGGTGGCACCTTTGGGTTATGTTAGACTGCTGGTTTGCCGAGCGATTATCCGCCGATTCGATTCTTGTCCATGTCCAACGACCAGATCCCGATGCCTGAAGGGCGATTCGCCGCGTTCGTTTCGCGGCGGGCGCTGGCGGTCGTTTGCGGTTGGGTCTTGATCGCGATCTTGGTTCGGGGTTCCGCACCGAGCTGGCAAGGGCTGACGTTGGACGGTGACTTCGATCACTTGCCCAAGGACCGACCGAGCGTCGCGGGGGAACGGTTGCTCGATGCCGCCTTCCCGACGAATCGGCCCCGCAGCCAAGTCGCGATCGTGCTGGCACGCGAAGACGGCCCGCTCGATGTCGTCGATGAGCTCGCGTCGCTCGATCTGTTGCGTCGGTTGCACCATCGCTTGGCCGAGGTGTTGCTCGCCCGCGAGGCTGTCGCAGCGAGCGAAACGGTGCGGGAGAAAGGTGCTGGTCATGACGCGGGTGCTGGTGAACAAAAAGGGGATCAGACCGAACCGCCGCGACGCGATGATGGGAGCGATGCCGAATCGGCGAAGCGGCCTAAATCGAATCTTTTTCGGCTGATCGGGTCGCGCGGTGAGACCGAAGCTCAGGGTAAAATTGAGGCTGGGGAGAGGCTTGAGGCTCAGGCGAAAAAGCCAGCTTCGGACGGGGCTGTTGATCCCAGCGCCGATCCTGCAGATTCCGAAGGTGGGCTGACTCGGGTGTCGCGGATCGAACTGGCCCGCAAATCGCTCGACGAGGCGATCCGGATCGACGAGGAATATTTCGAAGCGTTGCAAGAGGTCCCGGGTCACGAGTCGGTCCCGGTCGATCGATTGAGGCTAACGCTCGCCTATTGGGATCGGTCGAACCTGTTGCAAATGTTGGGCGATACCAACGGGGCCGGGCCTGACATGCAGGCGGCGTTGACGCTCGAACCGGAGATCGCCAATCGCGTCAAGCCGATCGCGGAGCGTGATCTCGACGCCTGGTCATCGCTGCTCGATCTGGTCAGTTGGAACGATGCGGTTTTGGGGCAACGGTTGTTGCGTCCCGATGCGCGGCTGATCGTGTTGCAATCGAAGTCGGAATTCGCGGCGACGCACAACATCGCGTTCCTGGATGCGATCCGCGAGACGATCGCCCAGACGCGTGCGGCGCACGACGGGATCTTGCGTCCGGGGCTGGAGATCCTGCCGACCGGGTCGGCGGCGATCGGCGGTGCGACGTTGGCCGCGGCTCAAGAAGCGATCCGTTACACCGAGTGGTTCACCGTCTTAACCGTGTTGGGGATTTTGACGCTCGTCTATCGGTCGCCGCTGTTGATCGCGCTGCCGATCGTTTCGATCGGGGTGGCGGTCGCCGTATCGACGGGGGCGGTCGCGTGGTTGGCGCGGTGGTCGAGCGACATCGGGGCGGACGGCTGGGGTTTAAAAATATTCACCACCAGCCGGATCTTTCTGTTCGTGATCCTGTTTGGCGCCGGCGTCGATTATTGTCTTTTTTTGATCGCGCGTGTCCGTGAGGAGACGGTCAGTTGGCCGTGGACGACCGCGATCCGTCGAGGATTGACGGGGGTCACGGCGGCGCTGTTAGGGAGCGGCCTGACGACGGTGTTGGGGCTCGGGATGTTGTGGTTCGGCCAATTCGGCAAGTACCACCACACGGGCCCGATGATCGGCATTTGTCTGTTGATCGGGTTGGCGGTGTGCCTGACCTTCACCCCGGCCTTGATGCAATTGCTGGGGCCGAAAGTCTTTTGGCCCAGTCGCATCGGGGCGGTCGCCGCCCAGCCGCGGGTCGGGCCGGCGGCGGGCGTTAACCCGACCGGGTATTGGGGGCTGATCGCGCTGGCGTTGACACGCTGGCCCATGTTGACGCTGTTGCTGGGGATCGGGCTGCTCCTGCCACCTGCCGCTTACGGTTGGCGTCACGAGACGAAGGTCACGTACGACATCAGCAGTCAGCTCGCCCCGGCCTCCGAACCTCGGCGGGGTTTCCGGGTCCTCGACGAACATTTCGGCATCGGCGAGGTCAACCCGACCACGGTCCTGTTGATCCGCCAGCAGCCGGCGACCCAAAAGCAATTGGTCGACGAAACGAAACAGATGGTCAGCGAGCTCTATCAGATCGATGGGGTGCGCTCCGTTCGTTATGCCGACGACCCGCTGGGAGATTTTCCCCCCGACGGCTCCGTCGGGGTGTTCAGCAAGGAAGCGTGGAGGCGACGTGCCCTCCGCACCCACCCGATCGCACAGAACTATTTTTATTCCGATGCCACCCCGTATGCGGGGCGTCTGATCCGCGTCGACGTCGTCATGGAAGGGAACCCGTTCGAACAGCAGACGGCCAGCCAAGTCGAAGAGCTCGGCCGCTGGTTGCATGTCCAATCGGAACAGAAGGGTTCACCGATCGAAGGGTCCAAGGTGCTGTTGGCCGGAACGACCCCTTCGATCATCGACCTGCGTGAAGTCACCTCGGACGACCTGGGCAAGATCAAGGTCGCGGTGATGTTGGCCGTCTTCATCGTCTTGGTGCTGTTGATCCGGCGATTCGTTTTGTGCGGCTATTTGATGTTCACGGTGCTGCTCAGCTATTACGCGACGCTCGGCCTGACCGTCCTCTTTTTCCAATTCATCCATGGCGGCAATTACATCGGGCTCGATTGGAAATTGCCGCTGTTTCTGTTCGTGATCCTCGTCGCGGTCGGGCAGGATTACAATGTCTACTTGGTGACGCGGATCGTCGAGGAACAGCGATCGAATTCGGGTTGGGTGACGGCCCTGCGCCGCGCCGTCGCGCGGACGGGAGGGATCATCACCGCCTGCGGGTTAGTGATGGCAGGGACTTTCTTTAGCATGACCGCATCGGCTTGGTTCCCGGGGCTGAGCAATTGGTTCACGGGGTCCGATGCGCCTCATCAAGGATCGCTCCGCGGGATCGTCGAGCTCGGCTTCGCGTTGGGGTTGGGAGTGCTGATCGATACCTTTTACGTGCGGACGCTGTTGGTCCCGTCGTTTGTCGCCGCTTACGACCGGGTGGCAAAAAATTCGCGTACGGCTGAGAAGGCGGTCACACAGGGCGACGTTTCGGCATCTGCGAAATTGCTACCGTGACCGCGTGAGTTGAGATCGCGGTCGCTCGGCTTTGAAGAACGTTTGCAAAAGCTGCCGGGTTGCGGCGTTGGCAAGGTTTTTATCCCCCTTTGCCGGATATTTCACGAACATTTCATCCCGTTTTCACGGCGGTGGGGAATCGTCCCGTTTCGGTCTGTTGTCCATGATCGACCCGATTTGGGGGCC
>JBEIRZ010000269.1:0-6263 GCA_040375695.1 Planctomycetaceae bacterium | reverse complement strand
TCGTCGGCCCGGTGCTCAATCATCGCGTGATCGTCAAACCGGAAAGCCGGCTGCGCAAGGTCACGGCCGAGAAAACGGTCAGCGAGATCCTGGCCGAGATCGCCGTCCCGATCATCGAGCCGTTCAGAGACCGCTTCGTCCCCCGCGGTTGCCGACCCGGGCCCTCGCCTTCAATGCACGCGTTCGCGTTTAATCCACGCGTTCGCGTTTAATCCACGCGTTCGCGTTTAATCCACGCTTCGCGTTGACGTCCCCCCTTAGCGTTGAATCGAATCGTTCGCGTTTACTTCACGACCTCGATCTTCAATTCGTCGAAATCGGCGACGCCGGTCGCGCCGAACAGCCCGATGCGGATCATCCCTTCTCGGGCTTGCGGCGGCACGCGGACCAAGCGGCTCATCGTCCTCCAGGGGCGTGAACCGCGGGCAGGGCCGAGCACCACCGTTTCGATCTCGCGGCGTTGGTTGTCATACAGGCTCAATAAGATCGTGGGCAACGAGTCCTTGTATTGACCCGCTTTGATCTCTTCGGTCCGGATCGCGCCGCTGATACGGATCGAGGTGACCGCCCGACCGTCGATCGGCAAGCCCTGGATCAGGTTGGCCGCGAGCTCGGGAGTCTCGTTCTTGAACCGGATGAAGTGATCGCCGCGAAAGGCATCGCCCCGGACGACTTCGGCCTGACGTTCGTAATACCATCCCGGGACCGCGCCGGGCGGGAGCGAGCCGTCTTGGGGGAATGGCGATTCGAAGCCGCCGTTGAGCAATTCGGGGTTTTCGGGGTCGGGCTGGACTTGGCGGGATGCCTCGGCACGCCCGGTCATCGGGACGAAGAGTGTCGACTGCAAAGCCCCGCCGACGAGTTTGCCATCGACCTTGGTCTTCAGATAAAGCGATTGTTGGAACCGTTCGCCGACGGGGATCAACAGCTTGCCCCCTTCCTTCAACTGGTCGACCAGTGGTTGAGGGATGTCTTCGGGGCTGCATGTGACGATGATCTTGTCAAAGGGTGCCGCTTCGGGCCAACCGAGGAACCCGTCACCGACCCGGACGTTGACGTTTTCATAACCGAGTCGTTCGAGCGTCCTGCGGGCCCTCTCGCCCAGCGACGGGACGATCTCGATCGTGTAGACGTCTTTGACCAGCGGGCTGAGTACCGCCGCCTGATAGCCGCTGCCGGTACCGATCTCCAGCACGCGATCGGTCGGTTGGGGATCGAGCTTTTCGGTCATCCAAGCGACGATGAAAGGGCTGCTGATCGTCTGGGCGTCGCCGATCGGCAAGGCCATGTCGAAGTACGCTTGCCCGCGGAGCGGTTCGGGGACGAATTCGTGCCGCCGGGTCGCTCGCATCACATCGAGGATCCTGGGGTCCTTCACCCCGGCGGCTTCGATCCGCGTTTCGACCAAGCGATTTCGGGCCGCTTCGAACGGGTCAGGGGGGCCTGCTTCCTGCCCGACCGCCGTTACCCAAAACGGTACCAGCCAAGCCAAGGCGAAGCTCAAGATGGCGTTTCGGAGGTAAGCGGATCGCTGTGGAGTCGGGATGTCCCTTCGGGGATCTGCCATGTCGGGTTGCAGTGTGGGTCTCATCGCATCTCGGGCCGGTTCGCGGCGGTTCATGTGGACGCGGCAAGGCAAAGCCAATGCCCTGTTGCTCCGCTTCAGTTTACCACCGCGCCGTCACCTCGGCGTGGGCGGAAGGTGTGGCCGAAAGGGCACGTGATCGACCGTGGGGCCCAATCGTGTGGGGCCCAATCGTGTGGGGCCCAATCGTGTGGGGCCCAAACGCATGAGGCCTGTGATCGTCGATCACTCGTGTGCTTGGAGGGAGTCTCGGAGCGAACGGAGCATCGCGCCGAAGACCGCTTCGTTCCGATCGAACTCGCGGCTCTCGGCCTGGCATTGGATCAGGATCAGGTCGTCACCCGATTCGATCACCGTCGCCCGGCTGGTGACCAGCAGGTCGAGGTAATAGAACCGCGACTCGATGAAAAAATCGTCATCTTCGCTGATCGCCAATTCGTCGGTCTCGATCCCCGGGTACTCCTGCTTCATCGACGCCGAAATCCCGGCCAACAGCTCTTCTGGAGAGGGCTCTTCGAAATAGCGGGTGACGGCGAAGAAGCCACCGCCGGGGAGGTCCAGGGTGACCCCTTCACCGCGATCGTCCCGCTCGCGTCCCTGGATCGTCCAATTGTCGGGGTAGAGAAACTTGACGCCGAAGTCTTCGAAGGTTTGAGGCATGGGGGATCGTGTGGCTTGTCGCGCTGAACCTAGCAGTCATGCGTTTTGGGCAGTCATGCGTTTGGGGCAGGGATGATGCTTGGGGTCGCACGCGAGGCGGGGTTAGGGTGTGGACGGGACGAAGGAAGGGTTGGGGCTGAACGAGTCGGATTTGCCGATGACCGGCATATGATTGTACGCCCGGACGCACCAACGCCCACTCGAAGTTTTCTGCATCGACAGGATCACGCGTCGCAGCGCGCGGGTCGGGGCGAATTCGCCTCGGGCCGATGAGGCGACGGCGGTCACCGTCAAATCGACCTCCGCCTCCGGCCCGCCGGCCCCAGACCCCTTGCCAACGGGACCGTCGTCAACAGATACCTCGCGGCCGTCCGACTCCGATCGCGGCACGATGCGGATCGATTGCACACGGGTGATCCGGACATCGCGAAAGACGAAACGGGCAAGATCGCTTCGGGCCGATTCGATCAGGTCACGGCGGTCCGGGTCGATCGATGCGGCGACCCCTTCGAAATCGTTGGCTTGGACGGCGCGGGTCAGCGATTCGAGGCTCTCCCGGATCGCTTCGCGGTCGGTGACCCAGCGGACGGAGATGGCCCACGTCACCGGGATCAACAGGAAGAAGATCGCGGCGACCCACAGCGGCTCACGCCGTCCCATCTGCGAGGCGACCACCACCGCCAAGCCGCCCAAGGCCGCCAGGATGACGGCCATGATGAGCGGCTGTTCGCCCAGAAGGGACTGCATGGGAATCGCCGGGGCGAGGGTGTGGGATCAGCGGCGTTTGAAGAGCGGCCCGGCGTAGGTCGCGGTGTCGCCGAGCATCTCCTCGATGCGCAGCAATTGGTTGTACTTCGCCATGCGGTCGCTGCGGCTGGCCGAACCGGTCTTGATCTGGCCGGTCGACATCGCGACGGCGAGGTCGGCGATCGTCGAGTCCTCGGTCTCGCCGCTGCGGTGGCTCGAGATGCTCGTGTAGCCGTTGCGGCCGGCGAGCTGGATCGCGTCGATCGTCTCGGTCAGCGTCCCGATCTGGTTGACCTTGATCAGGATGCTGTTGGCGATCCCCTCGTCGATGCCCCGCTGGAGCCGCTGGACGTTGGTCACGAAGAGGTCGTCACCGACGAGCTGGACCCGTTTGCCGAGCCGGTCGGTCAGTTTTTTCCAGGTCGCCCAGTCGTCTTCGCTGCAGCCGTCTTCGATGCTGCAGATCGGGTACTTGTCGCACCACGCGGCCAGGAAATCGACCATTTGGTCGCCGGTCAAGTGCTTGCCGTCGATCGCGTAGAGCTTCTTTTCTTCGTCATAGAACTCGGTCGCCGCGACGTCCAACGCGATGCAGATCTGTTCCCCGGGCCGATAACCGGCGGTCTCGATCGCCTGCATGATCAGGTCGAGCGCGTCCTGGTTGCTCGCCAGGTCCGGTGCGAAACCCCCTTCATCGCCGACGGCGGTGTTGAGCTTCTTGCTCGCCAGGACTTTCTTGAGGTGGTGGAAAATTTCGACACCGGCACGCAGCGCGTCGCTGAAACGTTCGAAGCCCAGAGGCATGACCATGAATTCCTGGACGTCGACCGAGTTATCGGCATGCTGGCCGCCGTTGACGATATTCATCATCGGGGCGGGAAGGAGCCTCGCGCCGGGGCCGCCGAGGTAGCGGTAGAGCGGCTGGCCGGTGCAATCGGCGGCGGCGTGGGCGGTTGCCAGCGAGACGGCCAGGATCGCGTTGGCACCGAGGTTCTTTTTGTTCGGCGTGCCGTCGATGTCGATCATCGCGGCGTCGATCGCGGCCTGGTCGAGGGCGCTCATCCCGACCAACGCGTCGGCCAGCGTCCCGTTGACGTTGGCGACCGCCTTGGTGACCCCTTTCCCCAGAAAGACGGATTTGTCGCCGTCGCGAAGTTCCCAAGCCTCGTGAACACCGGTGCTGGCGCCGCTGGGGACACAGGCCCGGCCCATGCTCCCGTCAGAAAGCTGCACCTCGCATTCGATGGTGGGGTTTCCCCGGCTATCGAGAATCTGACGGGCATGAATCGATTCGATCAATGACATCGCTTGGCGGTCCTGGTTAGGGGAAATTGGGGATGACCGGCGTCGCGATCGGTAAACGATGGCACCGCTCGCTCGGGTCGGTCGGGTAATGAAACGATCGGTCGCGTCGGCGCCGGGTCGCGACGGGGTGAGGACGATACCGACACCTCGGGTGAGTCGGATCGGACGAGATCCCGCCGTATGGCCGCGGCCAACGCGAACTTGTTCGGTCTGCTTCGGGACATTTCGGCGAAGTTCCGCCGTGCGCCCCGTTGGACAAAGCCAGGGCATTTTGTCCAATGGTGGATGAACTGACTAGGCGACTGACGCCCGGTTCAAGCGATTTGAGTCGATTCCCACACCCGAAGCTCGCCCCACATGTTTACCGGTCTGGTCGAAACGAAGGGTTGCCTGGCAGAACGGATCGATCAGCCCCCGGGCAAAAGGCTGCGGATCGATGCCGGTCTGGACATCGCCGCCGATGCCCGGGTCGGCGACAGCATTTGCTGCAACGGTTGCTGCCTGACGGTGGTGGCGATCGAAGGGACGATCCTCGATTTCGAGGCAGGTTCAGAAACCTTGTCGCGGACGAACCTGGGGCGGGTCGAGCCGGGGTGGCCGATCAACCTCGAACGGTCGCTCCCTGTGGGAGGTCGACTGGGAGGGCATTATGTCAGCGGCCACATCGACGCCTTGGCCGAGCTGATCCGGTCGCAGCCCGACCCCCCTTGGGCGAAACTTTGGTTCCGCGTCCCGGATCGCTGGGCCCGGCAGATCGCCCCCAAAGGGAGCGTTGCACTGGACGGCGTCAGCCTCACGGTGGTCGACGTCGATGGACGTGACTTCAGCGTCGCGTTGATCCCGCATACGCTTGAAGTCACGACGCTGGGCGCGCTGCGCGTCGGCGACCACGTGAATCTCGAAACCGATCTTCTTGCCAAGTACATCGAACGCCAAATGGAGGCACGCGGCTTATGGCCGAGCGACAAACCGGCCGATTCCTAGCCAACCGTTTGGCCAAAGCGGGGCTCAAGCCCCTCAGCCATTTCGGGCAAAATTTCCTGATCGATCTGAACCTCGTGGACCTGATCGCCCGTTCGGCGCGGTTGACGAAGGACGATGTCGTGCTCGAAGTCGGCACCGGGGTTGGCTCCTTAACGCGGCTCCTATCGGAACAGGCGGGGGCGGTCGTCTCGGCCGAGATCGATCATCACCTCCATGCCCTCGCGGGGCAGGAATTGGCAGGGTGCGACAACGTCGAGCTCTTGCTGGGTGACGCGCTCAAGAACAAGCACACGCTCCGTCCCGAGTTGATGCAAGCGGTCCGCGCACGGCTAGCGGAGCTCGGGCCGAGGGCAAAATTTCTGCTCGTCGCGAACCTCCCCTACAACGTCGCGACGCCGATCATCAGCAATTTGCTTCACGAAACGCCGATGCCGGACGCGATGGTGGTGACGATCCAGAAGGAGCTCGCCGATCGCTTGATCGCCGTCCCGTCGACCAAGGATTACGGCGCGCTAAGCGTTTGGGTCCAGACGCTTGGCCGCGCCGAGCTCGTCCGCGAATTGCCCCCGACCGTCTTTTGGCCACGCCCCAAGGTGACGTCGGCGATCGTCCGCATCGACACCGATGTCGCCAAACGCGATGCCTTGCCTGACGTTAAGTTTTTTCACGAAACGTTGCGGGCCCTCTTTTTTCACCGCCGCAAGTTCCTGCGGAGCGTCGTGATCAGCGCGATGAAGGGGCGGCTGGAAAAGCCCGATGTCGATGCGGTTATGACGCAAGAACGGTTCGATCCGCAAATCCGCGTCGAAGATTTAGACCCGGCCGAAATCGGCCGCTTGATCGAAGCCCTTCGCCGGGCGATCGCGGCGAAGGGGGATCAGGCGAACTCATCACCGCCGGAGTGATATCGCGTTTCAGTACGCTCAGGCCGACCGCGCCGATCGGATATCACGCGGCCGGTTACCGCCGGCGGGGCGTTTGC
>JBEIRZ010000688.1:0-1041 GCA_040375695.1 Planctomycetaceae bacterium | reverse complement strand
TGATCGATGCGATCCTGACCCAGGCGGGGATCACCGTCCCGCCGCGGCCCTGCGAGTTGGTTTCCCAGTACCCCGAAGAACCGGTCATCGTGTGATCTTGAGATCAACCTTTTCTAGCGGCGTGGAAGCGTCGGGGCCGTTCCCTGGACGGCAGTTCGTTTTGGCGCTGGGGTTGATGTTATCTGTTTTCGCGATCAGCCCGGCGGGGGTTGCTTGGTCACAAGACAGGCTGCCACAAGACCAGCCGACAGAAATCAAGCCCCCGGAAACAGAGCCCCTGGGCACCACGGGGGTCAAAGCCGCCAGCGGCAAACCGCGAGCTGCCGAAGGGGCGGCTGAGAACGGTGTGGTTGAAAAGGGTGTGGCCGATTCGAAGCCCCTGGAGCTTCCGCAAGTCGGGTTGACGCTCGTCGCGAAGGACAGCCTCGTGTGCGACGTCGACCCGCGGGACGACGCGCAGCAATGCCTAGAGGGTTTGCGATGGACCCCGGGCGAATTTCGGGTGGAGGTCGCGGCGGCGGAAGGTTCGACTTGCGACCGGACGCTCTTTTTCCCGTCGCCGTTGCCGGCGGGCAATGCCAAGCATGATCGGGCCGCGATCGAATGGTATGCCGCCAAGGATGACGCGGGGCGATTGCTTTCGGCACCGGCGGTCGTTGTCGTTCACGAGTCGGGGCGTGGGATGCCGGTCGGTCGGATCATCGCCCGCGGCTTGAGGGATCACGGCTTGCACGCCTTCATGGTGCAGTTGCCCGGGTATGGTCATCGGCGGACCGAGTTGGCTGATAAGACCGAGCGGATCCTCGATTGGTTGCGACAAGGGATCGCGGATGTCCGGCGGGCCCGCGATGTCGCTGCGGCGGTCCCCGGGGTCAACACGACCCGCATCGGGGTTCAGGGGACGAGCCTTGGGGGCTTTGTCACGTCGACCGTCGCCGGGTTGGACCCGGGTTTCGATCGGGTCTTTATCCTGTTGGCGGGCGGGCAACTCGATCAGGTCGTGATCAAGGGTAAAAAAGACGCGGCGCAGATCCGCGAGCG
>JBEIRZ010000182.1:0-8860 GCA_040375695.1 Planctomycetaceae bacterium | reverse complement strand
GCCTTGGTTCCCGAGGCTGCTTCGCGAGGCCGGTTACTACACGGCGCTGGTCGGTAAAAACCACATCTCCGCAGAGAAATCTGCCAGCGGGACCACGGCCCAACCGAAGTCGTTTGACCTAATCGAAAACGGGAACGCACCCGGCAACAAAGGTGGCCATGCACCGGGTAATCAAGGTGGCCATGCACCTGGTAATCAAGGTGGCCATGCACTTGGCAACAAAGGTGGCCATGGCACATGGGTCAAGACGGTTCAGGATCGGCCCCAAGAGAATCCGTTTTTCTTTTGGTTTGCGGCGCTCGATGCCCACCGCGAGTGGGATGCTGATAAGGATTGGGACGTAGAGGCGTATGGGCCGAAGCACGATCCCAAGTCGGTCATCGTGCCGCCGCATCTGGTCGATGACGTGGCGACGCGACAAGACCTGGCGTCGTATTACAACGAGGTGACGCGGTTCGATCATTACATCGGCCTCGTCATCGAGGAGCTAGCGCGGCAAGAAGTTCTCGACAAGACGCTGATCCTGGTGATGGCCGACAATGGGCGTCCTTTCCCGCGGGCCAAGACACGTTTGCACGATTCCGGGATGAAGACGCCGCTGGTCGCGCATTGGCCCGGCGGGATCGGCAAGGCGGGCGTTGCGGCCGGAAATCTGGTCAGCTCGATCGACATCGCCCCGACGATCTTGTCGCTCGCGAAGGTCGACATCCCCGCGACGATGCAAGGGATCAGCTTCGCACCGCTGCTCGAAGACCCGTCCGCGTCCGTCAGGCGACATGCCTTTTCGGAACACAATTGGCATGATTACGAGGCCCACGGCCGTTCGGTCCGGTCCGAAGGTTACCTGTACATCGAAAACGCGCGACCGCAGTTCGCATGGCAGGGCCCCGCCGATTCGGTGCGATCCCCTTCGTTCCGATCTTTGCGCGCCGTTCGTGACGCCGGGGGTTTGACCCCCGCACAACAGGACGTCTTCCTTGCACCGCGACCGACGGTCGAACTCTATCGCACCGCGGATGACCCGCCGCAATTGAACAATCTCGCAGGCGCCCCCGAGCACGCCGAGGTGAGGGATCGTTTGGCGGGGTTGTTGCGACAGTGGCGCGACGCGACCGGGGACTCCGTGCCGCAGGAGCTATCGAGCGACTTTTTTGACCGCGAGACCGGCGACCAGTTGAAATTGAAGCCTGCCGATTATCGTCGCGACCCGCCGGGCTGGGATCGAGACGCGAGCCACATCAACGCGCCGGGGCCGCGCTGATCTTTCCGTCGTTCGGGACGCTTGCGCGGGATGTCGGTAACAGGGATTGGCAAGGGTTAGCGGATCGGGAGGTCATGACGGCGAGTGGCGGCGAATTTGCTTGGCCCGCCCCTTTTTTCGAGCTTTCCCCGCCGGGCGCGGCAAGGGTGTAGAATCAGGTGCGTGGTCGACGCTCGCGATAAACACGCGATAGACACACGGCGCGACCACCCTTCCCTGACGAGTCGGCAGCCTGCCCCCCACAGCGGCGACCGATCCCATTCCTCCCAACTTTTCCTGATGCATCGATGAAAAGCATTAATCGACGACAGTTCAATTTCTTGGTCGCATCGACCTCGGTCGCCGCCGGGATCGGCGTTCGCCCGCGAGGGTCATCGGCCCAGTCCCCCAACGAGCGGCTTGGGGTCGCCATCGTCGGGGTCAACGGCCGCGGCGGCGATCACATCAACGGGTTCCGTGCCGACAAGCGGGTCGAGATCCGGGCATTGGTCGACATCGATGCCGAAGTCGGTCAGAAGCGTGCCGACATGGTCGAAAAGGCCCAGGGGCGTCGTCCCGAAGTCTTCACCGACATGCGAAAGGCGTTCGAGCTCGATTCGATCGATATCGTCAGCACCGCGACCCCGAACCATTGGCATGCCCTCTGCGGCGTTTGGGCGATGCAAGCCGGCAAAGATGTCTACATCGAAAAGCCGATCAGCCACAACATCTCCGAAGGGAGGACGCTCGTCCAAGCCGCGGCGAAGTACGGTCGGATGTGCCAAACCGGGACACAGTGCCGCAGCAGCAAGGCGATCCGTCCCGCGATCCAGTTCATGAACGAAGGCGGGATCGGCGAAGTGAAATTCGCACGGGGCCTTTGCTACAAGCGTCGCAAGTCGATCGGCGCGCTGGGCGATTATCCGGTCCCGGCCAAGGTCGATTTCAACATGTGGAGCGGCCCGGCCGTCTTCACCGAGCCGAAGGTGACTCGTCAGCAATTCCATTACGATTGGCACTGGCAACGGCTGTATGGGAACGGTGACCTCGGTAACCAAGGCCCGCACCAGACCGACATCGCACGGTGGGGGTTGGGTTTGATGCGTCATCCCAACACGATCCTCAGCTATGGCGGTCGCTTGGGGTATCAGGCCGAACGGAAGGACGAGAAATACGTCGACGCCGGCGATACGGCCAACACGTGCGTCTCGATTTACGATTACGGCGACAAGTGCATCGTCTTCGAAACCCGCGGGTTGGGTGTCGACGAATCGGCCGATGATGAGATCAATCGGCTCTTCGGGTCGACTTCGGGGAACAAGGTCGGCGTGATTTTCTACGGCTCAAGCGGCTACCTCGTTCAAGAGACGTATGGCAAATGCGTCGTCTATGACAAGGACTTCAAGAAGGTGAAGGAATTCGAAGGTGGCCAGCCGCACTACGAAAACTTCATCGATGCCTGCCTCAGCAGGAACGCCGCCGAGCTGAACGCCGGCGCGATCGAAGGGCACCTGTCGGCATCGATCAGTCACTTGGGCAACATCTCGTACTACCTCGGTGAAAAACACTTGGCGGGCGAGCAAGAGATCGCGGCCGCGATCGGCCAAATGAGCAAGTTGGATGACGGGCAAACGACGCTCGCGCGGACGCTCAAGCACCTGCAGGCCAACGGCGTCGACCTAGCGAAGTACCCGATGTCGCTGGGGGCGATGCTCAAGTTCGATGACGCGACCGAGCGTTTCGTCGATAACGAATCGGCGAATCAATACCTGACGCGGGAATACCGACCCGGCTTCGAAATGCCGACGGCCAGCGCCGTCTGATCGGGGCTGACACGGCCGAAACCGGCTGATGACTCACGACGCGGGGTGGGATCGCTAGTTCCCAACCCCGCGTTTTTGTTGATCGTCAACTCGCGGCATTGAACGCATCCCATATGTGCGGGGATCCGGTTGTGGTTGAGGGTGGTGCGTGAAGGTCGGGGGTCGAAACTCGCTAGCGACCATGCCCCCCGAGGCTTGGCCTCATTTCAGCCCCGTCCCCCTTCACAGCACGTTTCGCAGATGGTGTGGCAGCGTGAGCATTGCAGCTTGGCGCGGATTTCGATCAACGAGCCGCCGCAAACGGGACAGGCGGGTCGGCATTCTTTTTCGGGAGGCTTCGGTTGTTGGTTTTCGGTTTGCGACATCTCGGTTCGTTCGGCGGTTGGATGAATCGTACCTGCTTGGGGTTGGCCGAGCGGTTCGTTGCCCGGTGGGTATGCCGGTTCGTTGCCGATGGGGTTGCCGGTTCGTGCCCCGGTGGGGTTACAAGTGTGGTTGCCGGTGAAGATGAAAGGGAGAAGCGTTGCGTTATCCGACCATGCCGCTGCGGAGCTCGAAGACCATGTTCCACAGCCGATCGATCTCACCGCGTTCGATCACCTCCAAAGGCTTGAGCCCATCGAAGGCGTCATTCGGTTTTTGGAACCAATCGCCTAAGAGATCGACATCGAACACGTCCTGCAGGGCGTCGAGCAGGCGATAGATTTCGTTGTAGGGCCGCTTTAATTTTTCGGCCGTCTCTGATTCGGATTCGACTTTGGCGATCGTCCTTTCGGAGACGTTCACGACGCGGCCGAAGACGGGCCGGGCCATGCCGAGCCGCTGGCGGAGTTCGAGTTTCGCTTCGGAGCCGGTCCGCAATAAACCTTGCCCCTTCAGCCCCGCGATCGGCTTGGCCTCGGTCGTTTCGCCGATCTGGCAGTGGGGCGTCGCCGATTTCGCCGTCAGCTTTTTTCCCGGCTTCGCCTTTTTGGTCGGGGCAACCTTGGCGTTCGAAACGGCTTTACTCGAAACGGCCTTGCCCGAACCGACTCGGTTGGAACCGACTTGGTTCGAAGCGCCGTGCTGCGACCGTGTGATCATCGTTGACTCCCTGACAAACGAAGGGTCTGTTGTTTGCGGGCCGGCTTTTTATCCGACTCTGGGCCCGACCGTCTCATGTCCACTCTATCGTCCGCCCCGGGCGATGGCAAGCATTTTTTCATGCAAAAATGCAGGATCGCAGCGCTAGCTTAGCCCAACAGGTCGTCGCTGCCAAGGACCTGCACCGAGCTCGTTGGGGCCAAATTTGCCGGGAAAATGACGATATTTTTGCCGCCGGGGTGGCGGGCGGAGGGGACCAGGATCGCTTCCACGCCGCACAGCAGTGCGCCCCGCCCGATCGCCTGTGTCCACGATTCGTCACCGTCACGCTGGATCGCTCGCCAATCTTCGTCGGTGAGTTGCTTGAGCGAAAAGCCGAGCTTGCGCCGCGTCGCCGGGTCGGTGAGGTCGATGACCTTGGACAGCATCACCCTCGCGCCGGCGGTGGCCCGCGGGCGGAGCCCGGAGAGCGGAAAGCCGTAATGCAAGAAGGCTTGATAGGCTTCGGTTGTGGCGGTGATCAGATCGAGCGACGCGTAGACCGCCGCGATCCCGACCCGGTTCCAACGCCCTCCCGCTTTGGCGGCGCCCGTCCCGGCAAAAAAATTCGATTCGGTGGCGTAACGCATCCCGACCGAACGGACGATCACCCCCGAAAATTTCTCCGCCGACGCGGCGATCCCTTCGATGATCCGCAGCAGCTCCAGCACCTCCGGCGTGTCATGCGGGTCATCCATCGGCATCGTCTCAACACGCCATCAACAAGAGGATCGAATCACAGCCTCAGCCCTAACATCTCGACGAACCTTTCACCGCTCACCGAATCGTCATTGCTGAAGGATAAACAGGATCATATTGATCGCGATCTTCGAGGCGTCGACGGTGTCGTAACCTGGGCATTGGATCGAATTGGGGCTTTCGAGCGCGCAGCTCAGGTCGAGCGGCGAGAAGAGGACGGCGACGAAGCCATCGGCGGAAGCGGATTCGATGATCGGAGGCCCGCGCCGTTTACCGACCTCGGCCAACTTGGCGTTGGCAACGCGGGCGACGGCGGGGGACCGGATCGTGACGCTGCGGACGTCATAACCGCCGAAGGCGTTGGTCAGCGCCGGGTGGTCCGGGGGGAGCGGTTTGAGCGGTTCGTCGGGGAGGATCGCGCGCAGCTCGCGGCGAAACGCGGTGGCGAAGGCTTCGTTCCCGCAGACCGAGTCGGCGATCACCATGCCGCCATGCCGGAGATAGGTCCGAATTTCTTCCCGCTCGGCATCGGTCCAGCGGAAATCGCCGCGGCCATGGATCCAGACGATCCCGATGTTGGCGAGGGTCGACGCCTTGATCGCGACCTCTTGTTCGTAGGGGAAGACGCGGAGGCGGAGTTCGCGGTTGGCGATCGCCGCGAGGTTCGGGATCGCGCGACGGGCTTCGCGGGCGCTCGCATCGACGGGCAACCGACCGATCTCGATCCCGCGGCGATCTCCGGCCTTCGTCGTCGGTTCGCTGCGAACGATCATCCGGCTATCGAGCTTGTCTTGGAATTCGCGGCCGGTCGCGTAGGCGATCAGGTTTTGGCCCAACCGCGCCGCCATTTCGGCGGCATCCGACGCGGCCCCTTCAAGCTTGCCGCGGGCGAGGCCTCCGACGCGTCCGCGCCCCGTCGGGTCGCTCAGCGCCCACCGACAAGAAAGGCTCAGCGGCGAATAGAAGATCGCCGTGCGGCAACAGGCCTGCACCCCTTGGATCTGGAACTCGGGCGAGATCAGCGCCGGTTTGACATCGACCTCGGCGGAATAGGCCGGGTGGTCAGGGGACAACGGGGCCAGCGGCGCGTCGGGATACCACGCCCCACAAAGGGCACGCACCGAAGCCTCGGCCGCGGTCGTGTCGCCGCATCCCGGCCCGCCGCTCGCTTCGAAGAGGATCGCACCCCCTTGGTCGATGTAATCCTTAAGCACCGCCGATTCGGCCTCCGTCCACCGCACCTCACCGTCGACGGTGATCATCAGGAACGGGGTTTGGAGGAGATCGTTCACGGTGGCATCTTTGAGGCTGACCGATTGCCAAGTGAGGTCGCGACCCCAGAGCCGTTCCAGCCTGCGGACGATTTGTCGCGACGCGTCGGGGTGTTGTTGCCATGTCCCGTCGTCGCGGTCGGCGGTCGCACCGTAACGGAGGCGACCGATGGCGACCTTGCGTTTCCCTTTGGAGAGGAACAGCAGCGCGAACGAGGTGGCGACGTTGCGGTCCTCTTCGCCGATCCCCGTGCCGGCCCAAAAACCTTGAAAGCCGTCCTGCAACTGGATCAGACGTTCGGCCCCTTCGCGGTACCAGTCGTGCCCGCCGATGAACCGTCGACCGGTCATGCGTCCGACCCGTTCGAGGGCGTAGAGGTAATAGTAGAGCGTGGCGGAACCGGGGGCCCCAGGGTTAACGCGGACGCTGAATTTTGACGCGAGCCAATCGATCCCGGCCTGGACCGGGTCGCGCTGTTCGTCATCGCCGCCGCAACAGACGATCTGGCCGTTTTCGATCCGCGCACCGGCAGTAGCGAGCTGGTCACGGCAGATGATCACCGAGGCGATCCCCGCGCACGTCATGCTCCCCATCGGCGGCGTCGACGGGGAATAGGTCCAAGCGCCCGAATCGAGTTGCAATCGTCCCCAATACTCGGCGGCCGATTGATAAGCGGCCGGATCGACGGCGATGTCACGCTCTTCGGCGGCTTGCAACGCGAGCAGCGCGAATTGCGAGTTCGACGGGTCGCCGCCGCCACGGTTGTCGCCATACCCCCAGCCCCCGCGGCGATCCTCGGCGACTTCGGCACCGCGGAGCTGTCGGGTTTGAAGCCAATCGACATTCCGGCGGATCCGTGGCAAGTCGGTGGCCGAACCGAGCTGGCACAAGGCGAGCGTCTGCAGGGCGACGGAATAGGTCTCTTCGGGATCGAGCTTACGCAGGTAAGCGATGGCCCGAACCAGTTGCGGGTCGTTCGCGGGAACGCCGGCGGTCAACAGCGCGAGCGTGCAAAGGGCCGACAACCCGCCGGTTTGGCCGCTGTATTCTTTCCACCCGCCGGCGGCGTTTTGGTTCGCCCGCAGGTAAGCGATCCCGCGATCGATGGCGTCCTGAACGGCGGCCGAGTCGATCCCCTTCGCCGCGGCCGCCTCTTGGGCCCAGACCCCTTCGCCATTGCCGATCAGGGCCAACGCGATCGATAACCCGACCCCAATCGCCATCGCCCCGGTCCGAACCGTTCGCAATGAGGCTGACACGGGGGGCCAAAACCTTCTACACTCCAATGCCATCAGTCCTTTCCTTCCCATGTGGCCCATGAACGAAAAAATTCCTCCTGCCGAGCCCCCTCCGGTCGCGCCGCCCCCGCAAGGGAAACCCCGAAACATCGGCGACGTGCTCCGCGAATTCTCCCAAACCCAACTGATGATGCGGACCGAACTGGCCAAGGTGATCGTCGGCCAAGAACAGGTCATCGAACAGCTCATGGCGGCGATTTTTACCCGCGGCCACTGCCTGCTCGAAGGGGTCCCCGGGCTCGCCAAGACGCTGCTGGTCAGCACCCTGTCCAGCGTCCTGGATGTCAGCTTCAAGCGGGTACAGTTTACCCCGGATCTGATGCCTTCGGATATCACCGGCACCCAGGTTCTGGAAGAAGACGAACATGGCCGCCGAAGCTTCCGCTTCGTCGAAGGCCCCATCTTCGCAAACATCCTGCTGGCCGACGAGATCAATCGGACCCCGCCGAAAACCCAAGCGGCCCTGCTCGAGGCGATGCAGGAAAGGCAGGTCACGATCGGACGCGATACGCACCGACTCCCCGAACCCTTCTTCACGATCGCCACCCAAAACCCGATCGAACAGGAAGGGACCTATCCCCTCCCCGAGGCCCAACTCGACCGCTTCATGTTCAACATCAAGGTCGGCTACCCCACTCTCGAAGAGGAAGAAAAAATCCTCACGGTGACGACCCGCGGCGAACCCGAAACGCCGAACAAATTGATGTCGAGCCGCGCGATCCTCAATGTCCAAAAGCTCGTCCAAAGCGTCGCCGTCAGCCCCTTCGTCATCCGTTACGCTGCCCGACTGGTCCGCGCCACCCGACCCGCTGACGACTCGGCCCCCAAGTACGTCAAGGAGATGGTCGATTGGGGCGCCGGCCCCCGCGCGGGCCAAAACCTGATCACCGGTGCCAAGGCCCTCGCCGCGATGGATGGCCGCTTCGCCGTCGACCCGGCCGATATCCGCAAGATCGCCATCCCCGTCCTCAGGCATCGCATCGCCACCAACTTCCAAGCCCGCGGGGATGGGATGACCAACGATGACATCATCCTCAAACTCGTCAAAGAGATCGCCGTACCGAAGCCCGACAAGCTTGAGTCGTGACCTTTTTCCGGGTTGATTCCCGTGGGCCGATCGCAGAAGCTATCATAGAATGTCCGACGTGGTTTTTGCCGGCGATCCGCCGGTCCCGCCTCCCACCCACGCAAACATGGTCATGCCTATGTCCCCCGTCGCCCTCACCAGCGAACGCGTCGCGGCTGATCCACAGGGTTCTTTCGATCGACAGGGTTCGCCCGATCGACAGGGTTCGCCCGATCGACAGGACTCGCTCCGGGGAACTCGCGTTTTTCGATTCGCCCTCGCTGGCCATTGCCGTCCATTGGTCACGGTGGCCTTGTGGGTTGCGGTCGGTTTACCGATC
>JBEIRZ010000530.1:0-2657 GCA_040375695.1 Planctomycetaceae bacterium | reverse complement strand
TACGTCGGCGGTTGATCTGCCCGGGCAGGGGTGGGCAGTAGGACATGATCACTTCGGTAACCCTTTTGTGGATTCACCTACAAATGCACCTGCAGATGCCCCGGCTTTGGGCCAGGGGCGTCGCTCGCCGAAACGTTTGAAGTTTGTCGCGGTTACAACCTCGGCTTCTCGGGCTTGACCGGCGGTTGCCAAGGGGCGATCCCTTTGGCCTTGGTCGGGAAGCGATAGAGCTTCCCGGCGATCGTGGCGTAGAGTGTCGTCATGTCGGGGCCGCCGAAGACGACGTTCGACATCTGTTCGCCGCGGGGTGAGGGGATGATGGCGTGACACCGGCCGGGTTGGTCGAAGATCTGGACCCCCATCGTGGTCGCAAGCCAAAGGTAACCGTCGACCGTCATCGTCGCGCCATCGGCACCGGTCAGGGTATCGTCGGTCAAGGCATGGACGTGATGGTAAGGTTGTCCGGCGGAGAGCGTCCCGTCCTTTTCGATGCGGAACGACCAGACGTAGCGGCCGCGGGAATCGGCGACGAGCAGGAAGCGGTTGTCGGGAGAGGTGATCAATCCGTTGGGGGCGGTGATCCCGGTCGCGGCGACCCTTGGCGCTTCGCCCGGGGCGAGTTTGCTATTCCCTTGTTCGTCGAGCGGGACGTAGACGACCCGGGTGTTGCGGGGGTCGGTGATGTAGACGCCGTGGGATAAGACGACAAGGTCGTTGCAGGTCGTTTCGGCGAGCTTGGTGACCTGCTTGGAAGCCGTGTCGATGCGGACCAATTCCCCGGCGCGGCTGAGGACCGCGTAGAGTCTCCCTTGGGCATCGAACATCAACCCGCTGACACCGGGGAGGTCATCCATGAACCGTTCGGCCTTCCCGTCGCGACCGACTCGCCAAATTTCCCCTTTGGGGACGTCGGTGAAGAAGAGATCGCCGGCGGGCGAGACGGCGGGCCCTTCGGTGAATTGGTGCCCTTCGCTGACCAGTTCCCAATCGGCGTTGGGTTCGAGCCATTTCGCGAGTTCGTGTCTGTCGCTGATCGCGGCCGGGATCGGCTTGTCGGCATCGGCCCAGAGCCATCGCATCGCTTCCGGAAAAATCGCGCCCCCTTGTTTGCCGTCGTGGCCGCCATCGCCCCAGCGGTGGTCGACTTGATAGCCAGCCCATTGGAGCGCCGACAACATCGCTTGGTTAGCGACCCACCAATCACCGCCATAAATGTTGAGGTCATTTTTGCCGTCTTGCAGAAAGACCTTGATCGGTTTCGGTTTCGTCTTGCGGATGAGCGTCGGGTAGACATCGCCGCCGCGGAGCCCGACGTAGGTACCGATCGTGCTGAAGACGCGTCGGAACTGGTCGGGCCGGTGCCAAGCGACACCGAATGCGGCGATCGCGCCGCTGCTGGCCCCCCCGATCGCACGTAAATTCGGGTCCGAGGTGATGGAGTACTTTGCGGCGACGGCCGGGAGGATTTCGTCGATGAGGAAGCGGGCATAACGGTCGCTGACGGCATCGTATTCGAAGCTGCGGTTGAAGCGATCCATCGCGCCGTCATCGCCGGCGGGGACGACGCCCGGCGGGACAAAGATCCCGATCGTCACCGGCATCTCGCCGCGATGGATCAGGTTGTCGAAGACGACGGGGACGCGCCACTGGCCGTTGGGGTTGGCGTAACCAGGACCGTCTTGGAAGACCATCACCGCGGCCGGCTTGGCGGGGTCGTACTGGGCCGGGACATAGACCTGAACTTCACGCGTCGTACCGGGAAAGACTTGGCTGTTGTCGAATCGAAAACTGACGACGGTCCCTTGAGGCACCCCGGCTTGGGGCTGGCTGTCGGGGCCGAGCGTGTAGTCCTCGGCGTGAGTGCTCGGCATAAGCAGCGTCCAAGCGACGAGCATGCTTAGCGAACAAGTCAGCAACAGGTTTCGGCGGGACGGGGAGTGATTCATGGTCGATCGGTGGTGGGAGGTTTGAAAAGGTGCGATGCCGCGGCAGGAGCGTGCAGGATATCGCTGGGGCACGCGATCTGCTAGCGAGGGAAAGAGGGTCTTGGGGTTAGGGCCAGGCAGGCTATCGGTAAGGAACGTGGAGCTCGGCACCTCTCCTCTTGTATCGAGTAGTTCTCGGCGAGGCTCGCCTCGCTGGCTCCGCGAGTCATGAAATGGAAATCATTCCGAGGTTGACGCATGTGCGTATATGTGGTCAGATGTGTGCTTCCTAGGTGTTCACATATTAGATTTTCTGATCGGACGAGGCAGCGGCCTGCTCGGCATGGATCGAAATGTCGGCGGGACGATGGTGACGGGTGATCCCTGCGGCCCGTTTTCTCCCTCGAACGTGATGAACAGTTCGGCCCGTTAACAGGATCACTTCAACATGAAGATCGGAATCGACCCGACGATCGACTTCGCGTGCAAACGGGTGCTGGGTGACCCACAGCATCCCTCGATCACCTTGCACTTTCTCAATTCCGTGTTGCGGTTTCCGACGCCGATTCGCGAGGTTCGGATCATCAACCCGACGATCGAGAAAGACTTTTCTGACGACAAGTGGTCGTTGTTAGACATCTTGGCGACGGACGATTCGGGACGGATGTACGACATCGAGGTCCAAACGACTCGGCCTTATGGCTTGAGGCAACGGCTCGTTTATTACGCCGC
>JBEIRZ010000534.1:0-2605 GCA_040375695.1 Planctomycetaceae bacterium | reverse complement strand
TGCTCGCGGCCGCCGCCTGAGGCTCGATCTCCGCGACCGCCGTCTCGCGAAAGACGCGGTCGGTCAACAGCCGGATCAGGTGTGGGTAGGCGGTGAACGGACCGCCGTTGGGATGATCGGTCGTCAGGAAGACGCGGCTGGGATCATCGACCAACAAGAAGAGCTCTAGCCCAATGGCCCACTGCAACGAATGGACGAATCGTCGGTTGCGATAGCGGAACGGGACCGCGCCGCAACCCGCTTCGCATTCGATGTCGACCAACGCCGACTTGCGGGGATGGGCGTGCCGAAAGTTTTCGTATTGGTGCATCGTGTCGCCGCTGATCGTGATCGTTTGGCCAAACATCACCTGGCCGACATCGATCGTCACATTCGGGTTCGCACGCAAGGCGTCGGCGAGCTGGGACGCGGCCGAGGCGAACGGTGCCCCTTGCCCTCCCCCGTAAGCATGAAATTGGGCGTGCGCCAGATGGATCGGCAGCCCGTCGGCCGCACGGATCGTCGCCAAAGTGCTGGTGATGTTGCCGGGGACGCCGAGGTTGCTGCAATGGACATGGAGCGGATGGGTCAAACCGATCTGGTGGACGGCCGCGGCGAGCGATCGGATCACGTTCGCCGGGGTCACGCCATATCGCGGGTGTGGCGTGTCGACATCGAATTTACGGACGTTGAACTTGAAGGCATCGATCCCGCCCGGATTAACGACCTTGACCCCGATCGCTTGGGTCGCCGTCACCATGAAGGCGACGTAATCGTTGATGACCGCTTGCGGGGCCTTCTCGGCGAGCAATTCCAGCAGCACACGGTCGTTCCCCAAAAGGACATAAGCGGCCGTGTCGAGATGCGGCGTGTCGGCCATCTCGGCGTGGGCTTGGCGGGCGTTGCACGCGAGCATCGCCGGTTCGACGGCCAGCGTGTACCCCATCCTCAAGTAGGCGTCACCGGTGGCCCGCGTCGATGGCAAAAAATCGTGGCGAGACGATTCGGGCATCAGCATCCTGGCCAACGTCACCTTGCCGCCGCCGATGTGCGTGTGCAGGTCGATCCCACCCGCCATCACCAGACAGCCGCTGCAATCGAGCGTCTGATCGCAGGCCGCCTCCCAATTCGCCCGCTCGTTGTCGTGCCTCGGGGCGGCGATGCGATCGTCGACGACGAACAGGTCCTGCACCACGCCGCCGGAAAATCCCGACGCCGGGTCGCAGAGCGTTCCGCCGGTCAAACGAATCATCGTCATCGATGGGTCCCTTGCCCCCGGTCATGCGGGGGCGGTTGGTCAGATCAGGCGATCGAGCTCGCGGGTCAGGCTTTCGAACCTCGCCAAGGTGGTACGAACCGGTTCGGGGCTCTCCATGTCGACGCCGGCCCCGCGAAGCAAATCCAACGGGTCCTGGGAACAACCCCCCGCGAGGAAGCCGAGGTATTGACGCAGCTCTTCCGCCCCGCCCCCCAAGACGCGGCGGGCAAGCGCGACCGCGGCGCTCAGCCCCGTGGCGTATTTGTAAACATAAAACGCCCGATAAAAATGCGGGATCCGGAAACACTCCAGCTCCAACTCACTGTCGATCGCGAACTCGGGGCCGAAGTACGCTTCCAACAACTCGCGATAAACCCCACGGAACGATTTGACCGTCAACGGTTCCCCCGCTTCGGCCATCTCGTGCGTCCGCTTTTCGAATTCCGCGAACATCGTCTGGCGGACCAGCGTCGCGCGGATGCTATCGAGCTCGTTGTTGATCAGGTAGGCACGCTCACGGTCGTCGGCCGCGTTATTCATCAGGTGCTCGGTCAACAATTGCTCGTTGAACGTGCTCGCGACCTCCGCGACGAAAATCGTGTAGTTGTAATACTGGAACGGTTGCTGCTTGGCCGAGTACCAACTGTGCATGCTGTGCCCGGCCTCATGAGCCAGCGTGAAGACGTCGTTCAGGACCTCTTCTTTGAAATTCATCAGGATGTACGGATCGCCTTCGAACGAACCACAGGAGAACGCGCCGCTCTGCTTGCCGCGATTCGGATATCGATCGGACCAGCGACCGCGAAGCCCCCGCGCGAGCACCTCGGTGTACTCAGGCCCAAGCGGTCGCAGCGCCTCCATGATCACGTCGACGGCCTGGTCCCAGGTGTGGTGCTTTTCGATGCCGCTGAGGATCGGGACGTAGGTGTCGTAATGGTGCAGGTCGGCCAAACCCATCTTGCGACGTCGGACGTCGAAATAATGATGCACCGCCGGGAGCGACTGCCTGACCGCGGCGATCAGGTTGTCGTAGACGGTCACCGGGACGTTATCCGGAAAGAGCGCCGCTTCGAGGCTCGATCCATACTCGCGGGCCTTGGCGTAATAGACGTCGCGATGGACGCTGCCGGCGAGCGTCGCGCACAGGGTGTTCTCGTGGGCTTGGAACTGTTCGTAATACTGCTTGAAGCACTTCTGTCGGACTTCCCGCGAAGGGCTGATCAAGAGCTGGCCAAAGGTGGCGTGCGACAACTCGATCGATCGCCCCTGATGGTCTTCGATCTGACCGAACTTTAGGTCGGCGTCGTTCAATTGGCGAAAGGCGTTCCCGACCCCGGCCGACATCTCGCCTTGCATCGCGAGCAACCG
>JBEIRZ010000278.1:0-6128 GCA_040375695.1 Planctomycetaceae bacterium | reverse complement strand
GGGCCGACCCGCTCGCCCCGGTCGACAGCGAAATCGTCCGTTTGGCCTGATCGGCACAGTGAGACATCGGTCTGGTTCATCAGGCGAGTGCGCGTGACTACAGGTGTAGTAATTGTGACTACAAGTGTAGTAATTGGGACTACAGTTGTAGTAACAATCGGAATCAGCGTGAGAAGGGAGTTAGTATGGATCTGACGATGCGTCAGATGATTGAGCAACGTAGTCGATCGAGAGACGATAGAAGATAGATGTCGCGTCGTTCATTGTCGAATCCTTGCGCAGTCATCAGGATTGGTGCCGATTACGATTGCGAGCACGAGCACGATTACGAGCACGATTACGAGCACGATTACGAGCACGATTACGAGCACGATTACGAGCACGAGCACGAGCACGAGCGCGAGCACGAGCACGAGCACGAGCACGAGTGCTTTGAGCCAGCATCGACGGGCGTTACCAGATCACGCCGGTGCCGATCATCAGGCCGACGAGGTTGAAATCGAAATTCAAGCTTTCGGCGACCGCTTCGCCGCTCGTCGTGCCGATGCCGCTGAGGAATGGCGGGGAATTGTTGTAGACCATCCCTGGAATGTTGTAATCGGCGACGGACGAGGTCGCCGAGACGCGATCAGCCGAGCCACGCCAGAACTGGCATTCGATCCCGGCGCGGGCGAAGACCCGTCCGTCCATGAAGCGGATGCAGCGTGACCACTGGGCCCCGACCTCGATGTCCCACAGGTAAAAACGCTTTTCGAGTTGCAGACGCTGCGTCTCGATGTCCTGACCCGAGACGTACATGCTGTCGATGAGGCTCGATGAGACCGCCAAGCTTTCGGCTTCGCCGTAGAGGGCCGTTCCTCGCAACGAGCCGAAGACCGAAATGCTGCGGCTTGATAAAAACGGCATGATCGCGGTGATGCCCAGGGTCGGGCCGCTCCCTTCGAACGCCGCCCCCTGCTGGGTGCTGAAGTCATAATTCGCCGTCGAGAAGGTATCGATCCATTCGGGGGGCGATCCGGTGTCAGCCGGCGCACCGGTTCGGATCCGCCCCGTCGCGGTGCTGGAGCGGAGGTCTTCGAATTGCCCATAGCGCAGCCCCGCGAACCCGATCAGTTTTCCTGAGCCGAGTTCGAAATCGAGGATCCCTTCCACGTCGATCGTCTCGGCTTCGAACGCTTCGGTGATCGACGTCTCGCCCAGCAACCCGTTGGTGTTGTTGGCGATGGTCGTCGTGCCGAGCGACGGCGGGGCGGCAAAGGTCCCGACCGCGGAATCGAGTCGTAAGTACCGCCCTCGAATCCCCAAGCCGCTTTCGCCGAGCATCCCGAAGGTCCAGCGCGGCGCGGTCATCAAGCGATTGGAATCGTCATACGGGTTGGTCAGGATGGTCGCGGGTGGGTTCGCGAGGGGTCCGACCGACCACGCCCAATCGTCGACATCGCCCGACGGGGGATTGGTGTTGAGCGTCGCGGTCGATTGCGACAGCGAATAGGTCGGCGCGGTCCCGGTTGACCCTTGCCGTCCCAAAAAGAGGGCGTCGATTTCGAGAAAAAAATACGGGCCGCAGCCGCAATCGGGTTGCCGCATCGATTCGGTCGCCGGGCAGGGGTGTTGGTGGTCGCAACCGGGCGTCGCGCATTCGCCTTGAGCAAGACTTGTCGGGATCGCGTCACCCTGGATGACGACCGTCTGCGACGGGTCGTGAATCACTTGCACCGATTGCTGCGGTTGGCCTGAAATCGTGGGTTGGCCTGTGATCGTGGGTTGGCCCGTAGTCGTTGGTTGGCCTGTAGTCGTTGGTTGGCCTGTAGTCGTGGGTTGGCCTGTGATCGTGGGTTGGCCTGTGACTGACGTTGGTGCGGCTGTTTGTGGTTGGGCGGAAGGTTGCGGTTTACTTGCGGGTTGCTGTGCCCAGCCGTGGGTGTCGGTTGCCAGCCAGATTGCGACGGTCGCAAGCGCGCTTAGCGAGACGTTCATCGCACGAGCCCTGCAGGGCCGCGTCGAGGTTCGTTTCGTTTTTCGGTATCGCATCACGACCGCATCCCTAATTACCAAGTCAGCCCGGCCGAAAGGCCGCAGCCGATGAGTTCGAATTGATTCCTGCCGGCGACGGCGGTCGCCGTCCCCTGGGTGGTCCCCACACCGGTCAAGACGCGGGGTAAGGTCCCCACGGTACCGTCGTAATCGGTCCCCGGATCGAGGTATTGGTCCCCCATGATGTTGTAATCGCCGATCACCGATTCGGCTTGGGCTTGTGTGCCGAAGCCTTTCCAGTACTGGTATTCGATCGCGGCGCGGGCGAAGAGTTGTCCGTTCATGAACCGGATGTTGCTCTTGACCTGTGCCCCGACCTGGAATTCGGCGATGTAGAGTTGGGCTGAATCGGCGATCGTTTGCGAATCGGTGGTTTGGCCCGAGCCGTAGACGCTGTCGTAGGTTGTCGAAGCGAAGGCCGAATTATCTGCTTTGCCGAACGCGGCGGAGGGGCGGAACCCGGCGAACATCCCGACGTTAGGGCTGCGGCCGAAACGCCGAAGCCCGAACAGGCTGAGCGACGGGCCGAGCCCCTTGAAATCGCTCTGTTGCATCGTCAATAAGTCATAATTCGCGTTGGTGAACGTCGGCAGGATCGAGAAGCCACCCGATGAGTAAGCGGGGGCTCCGGTGCGGATGCGGCCGGTGGCCAAAGAGCTGCGGTCATTTTGCAGCTTGATGAATCGCGCCCCCAGCGACCCGGCGAATTCCCAGCATGACGTTTCCAATTCACCGGCCAATTCGAGGTCGGCGGTCCGGGCCTCGAACCTTTCCAGGACCGCCGTCGGCTGCAGGATCCCCGCGAAGTTGTTTGTGGCAGTGATCGTCCCCAGAGACGGCCCCGTCTGGCTGAGATCGTCGGTCTGTTCCAAGTGGAAGTACCGCATTTGGACCCCATAACCGCTCGGGTCAAAGAGCCCCGCCGTCAATCGCGGGACCGCCGCGATATTCTCTGTCTCTTCGTCGGATGACAACAGCGTCTGCTGGAGCTGCAGGTCCTGGGCGACCCAGCCCCACAGGAAGACGCCGGTGTCAGGCGGCGAATAAAAATTTTCATCGATCACCGCTTGCGAATTGAAGAGCTGGAACGAGGAGCCGCTGACGTCGTGCGAACGGCTCAGCAACAGCCCCTCTGCGATCACACGCAATTGCAACGGTTCGATCTTTGTCGGCGGGCAGCTAGGCGGTGGCGCACAGGTCGCACAACCCTCGCCCGTCGCCCCGACCATCGGGTCGCCCCAAGTACCACTCCCCTCACTCATCATCCCTTCGGTGATCGGCCCTTCCGTGATCACTTCGGGGTAGGGGGATGCCGGCAAGGGAGGGAGCGACGGGATCACTTCAGCTTGCGGCGAATACCCCGGCAGGTTCGCCGGCGGGACAAGGACCGAAGGGGGCGTGTTCGATGGTGCGGGCACTGTTGCGGGTGGGGCCGCTGTCGCGGGGGCGGTTGTCGAAGGAGGGGTCGCATTGGTCGGAGCTGCCGCGGCCGAAGGGGCAGTTGACGGTGTGCTTGTTGATGGTGTGCTTGTTGACGGTGTGCTTGTTGACGGTGTGCTTGTTGACGGTGTGCTTGTTGATGGTGTCGAAGTCGACGAAGTGCTTGTCGACGAAGTGCTCGGTGATACGCTGCTCGATGGCTGCGAATTCACGGGGGCAGGGAGCGTTACTGTTGGCGGCAGGATCGTCGGTGCAGGGGTTGAACCGTCGATCGTGTTGAGCGGGCGTGCGGCGAGCCGGGTCGGGCCTTTCGGGGAAAGGTTGAGCACGGGGTCGGGTAGGTTCCGACTGAGGGCTTCGCCGAGCATCGAATCGCGATCGGCCGCAGGGGTCACGGCGCGGCGGGGCTCGGCCCCTCGCGATCCGATCGGCGAGGCGGCGACGAACAGCCATGCGGCCATGGCTGTGGCGGTCATCCGCATTGCTGAAGTCATGCTAACCCAGCGACATCCGTGTCTTTCCAATCGCATCGGCAAGCCTTGCCGACGATCGACCCTCATCCTGACGGTCTCCTTTGGGGTGTCGAACTATCGGCGTGGGAGAGCTGAGCGAAAAACGATTCCTGAGGTAGGGGAGCGGCGGTGAGGCGCATCCCATGCCGCCGAAGCGGATGGTGCGGGTCATAGCGACTGTAGCGCGCTAAAGATTTTTTTAAATGTCACCTGACTCGACCTGTCGATAACCGAAAGACGGTCACCCTTGATGGGATCGATCAATATCCGCCTGGGCGAAATCATTCGCCCCGGAATATTTCTGGCCATGGAGCGGGCCCCGCCAAGCAAGCCAATTCATTTCCTTCAAAGGCCAAAGCCATGCCTATCGAATTCCTGCACGCGACGCTCGGGATCGTCTTCACCTGCATCTGGCTGGCGATCGGACAAATCATCGTCGGCGGGAAATGAATGCGGAGCGTCGATTGCTTAGCGACCCAGCAGGCCTCGCACGTAGGCTTTGAATTCGGTCATGCGGCTGGGCATTTCGCCCCGCTGCGGTTTGGGTCCGATGACCAGCGGCCCGTGGTTCGGCTGGGGCCTTAAGCCGTGGCTGCCACGGACGAGACTCGCGTCCAATGGGATCACGTCGACTCGATAGCGGAAGCCGAGCTTCTTTTGCGCGACCCGCGCGACCGCCCGCAACTTGCTGGTCATGAACAGTTCACACGGGTCATACCCCGGCTTGCGGTGAATATCGACGCACCTCGCGAAATCCGGTGCGCGGGCATCATCGAGCCAGTAGTAATAGGTGAACCAGGCGTCGGGCTTGGCCAACGCGATCAGTTCGCCGCTGCGGGGATGATCGAGCTCCAATTCGGCGGGTGGCACGACGGCGTCGATCCCGGGTTCTGCCGACAGCCTTGTCGCGACGGCCGACATCAGCGACCGGTCGTTGACATAGACGTGGGCGACCTGGTGATCGGCGACGGCGAAGGCACGTGACTTGCCCGGGACGAGCATTTCGCCGTAGGGACCATCGCGAACGACCAACCAACCCTCACGCCTTAAGACCCGGTTGATGTCGACGGCCTGGCTGACCGGGACCAGGCCATACTCGGAGACGACGACGCACTTCGCGCCGATCGATTCGGCGGCATCGATCACCGTCGCGGCGCACGCGTCGACTTCTCGGACACGCTCGGGGTCATGCTCGTGCAGGCGTTGGAAATCGTAATCGAGGTGGGGCAGATAGACGAGCGTCAGTTCGGGACGGTTCTGTTTCAGGACGATCGCGGAGGCATCGGCGATCCAGCGCGAGCTCGGCAGCCCCGCCCCGGGGCCCCAAAAGCTGGCGAACGGGAACGCCCCCAACCGTCGCTGAAGATCGCACCCCGTCTCGTCGATAATGTCGAACTGTTTCGACCCGTCGCTGCCATAATGCGGCTTGGGCGTGGCGCTCCATCGGACCGGTGCCGATTGGTTGAACCACCAAAAGAGTTTCGCCGTCTCGATCCCTTCATAAAACGATTCGCCGGAAACCAACGAGTGGGCTTGTTGCCAAAAGCGGATCTCCTGCGTGTCGCGGTAATACCAACCGTTCGCGACGATCCCGTGCCGGTTGGGGGCGAGCCCTGTCAACAGCGTCGCTTGGCTGGTGCAGGTCACCGCGGGGATGGGGCTGGTCATCGGCGTGGCGTCCCCTAGCGACGAAATCCGCGGGGCGAACTTCGCGAGTTCGGGTGTCAAGCCGACGACGTTGAGGATGCAGAGCTTACTGGTCATCATCCCTCCCGGGCAGGTGCACGTCGCTGGTGTGCGGGACGATCATCCCCGATCGGTAACGGTCCCAATAATCGTCAAGGTTCCGCTTGACGACGCCGCTGAGCAAAAAGACGCCGAGCAGGTTCGGCAGCCCCATCCCCAGCAGCATCAGGTCGCTGAAGTCGAGGATATTGCCGCGGGTGATGATCGAACCGAGGAACGTGAAGGTGAGGAACAGCAACTTGTAAATGACCGACGTCTTATCGCCGAACATCTCGACCCAGCACCTTTCGCCGTAATACGACCAACTGATGCAGGTCGAATAGGCGAACAGGACGACGGTCAGGTAAAGGACGTATTTGAACCAGTCGTACCCGCCGCTGGTGAAGGCCGCGAGCG
>JBEIRZ010000236.1:0-6887 GCA_040375695.1 Planctomycetaceae bacterium | reverse complement strand
GTTCGCTTAACGATGATTTGGGGGATCTGTTCTGTGCGTTATCGCGTACTGATTGAACAAGACGAGGACGGCGTTCATGTCGCCGAAGTTCCCTCGCTTCCTGGTTGCATTTCACAGGCCAAGACTCGGTCGGAGGTGATCGAGAATATTAAAGAAGCGATCGCCGGCTATTTGCAAAGTTTGGAAGCACATCGTGAACCGGTACCACCATCGATAAGCGAGGAGGTCGTGGAGGTTACGTTGTGAGTCCGTTGCCGGTCGTTTCGAGTCGTGAGCTGATCCTGCTCTGCGGAAGATTGGGTATGTATTGGATCGGCAGCGAGGCAGCCATTTGATCCTGCGGCAGCAGGTCTCACCGCACCGACGATTGACCATTCAGAAATCGTGAAGGGAACATTGCGTGCGATCAACCGACAAGCCGTTTTGACTGTTGACGAGTTTAAGGAGCTTCTCTTAATCAGCGGCCTAGTGAAGCAGTCGATGGTGCAGATAGAGTTGGACGGTATCGGGAGGGCGTGATCTTGCCGTTGGGGGTCAGGCGGGGGTGGGCCCTTGAAGGACGCGGGAGGGGATGTTCGTCAATTGAAAGCTGTTTCGCATGATCGTGCGCTCGCCGATCCGCAAGGTGGAGCGAAATTCGAACAGCGTCTCGACCCGTTCGACGAGTTCCACCTTTGTGGTCAGCACGTCCCCCGGTCGGGCGAACGACTTGTAGCGCGCGTCGCTGACGCGGACCAGGACGCCCAGGGCGTATTCGTTGAAGAACGGGTCCGAGGTATCGAAGCTTTCCATCGGGTTGTGGCGTGCCGCGATCAGGATCCCCGCCGATTGGGTCGTGACTTCTTGCATCATCGCCCCGGGGAAGATCGGTGACCCGGGGAAATGGCCGGCAAGGAACGGCTCATCACCGCGGATCACCTTTTCGGTCACGATCGCTTGGTCGCCGATCTCGATGATCCGGTCGACCATCAAATAGGGTGAGCGGTGGTGAAGGTACTGCTCGACGGTCGTGTAATCGTGGCGGAAGGATCGCATGGTGAGGTGTCGGTCGGTGTCGTGTCGCTGTCGGATCGGTATGTGTCGTCGCGCCTTGAGCAGGGGCGGGTTATGCGGTTCGTCTCGCGATTGCTATTTCTTTCCGAGGGCCCGTTTGGCGGCGAAGAATTCGGTCAGCAGCGCGCCGCATTCTTGGGCCATCACCCCTTCGACGATTTCGCAGCGGTGGTTCAGTCGCGGGTCATCGAGGAGTCGATAGAGGCTGCGGACGGCCCCTGCTTTCGGGTCGGTCGCGCCGAAGACGACGCGGGGGATACGGGCCAGGACGATGGCGCCGGCGCACATCGGGCAGGGTTCGAGGGTCACGTAGAGGGTGCACCCTTCGAGCCGCCAATCGGCGACGGCGGAAGCCGCTTGGGTGATCGCCAGCATTTCGGCGTGGGCGGTCGGGTCGCGGAGCTGTTCGCGACCGTTGTGGGCTTGGGCGAGGATTTTGCCGTCGCGAAAGATGACGGCGCCGACGGGGACCTCGTCTTCCGCCGCGGCGGCTTGGGCTTGGCGGATCGCCTCCATCATCCCCGCGCGGTCGGGATCGATCGACCGCGGGGATTCGTCAAACCGGTATTCGATCACGGCTTGTCGCTAGGTTTGGCGTCGTCAGCAGTCGCCGGTTTGCCGCTGGCGGCGATTTCGGCGGGGGTCAATTCGCGGACGCGGATGTTGCGGAGTTCGGCGATCGTTTGGAACGAGGCGAAGCCGACGGGGACCGACTGTTCCAATTCGGCGCGGATATCGAGCGGGCGGTCGTCGCGGGTGAAGTCGACGATGTTGTCGTCATCGAGCCAAGCCTCGAGCTTTTTATCGGTGACCCGCACGCGGACCTTGTACCAGCGGCTCTGTTCGAATTGGCGGATGATCATCGTCTCGTTGTGGGCGGCGTCTTCCCCGCCGATGCTCGAGATGCCGATCAGCGAACCGCCCCAGCCGCCGAGGATGAGGCTGAACCTTTGGTCGGCCGCCGGGAGCGTCAGGCCGCAGAAGAAATCGAAGCCGTTGGTGCGGCGGGCCTCGACGTTGATCTCGTAATTGTTCTTCGGGAATTTGCCGGTCCAGCGGACGCCCGTCAGCGGGTCACCGAAGCCGAGGGAGATGACGCCGTCCTTGATCTTCACTTCGCCGTCGCCGCCGAATTTCGATTCGACCCATTGTCCCCCTTCGCGGATGTCGAGGTTCGTCCAGCCGGCCGCGTCGGTCTCGGTCTGCTTCTCTGCGGCGACCTTCGGTTCATCGGCGAAGCCGGGGGCGACCGGGCTGACGATCAGAGTGGCAGCGAGGGTGAAGGTGAGCGCGAGCAGCGATCGGAAGTTCGGCAGTTGTGGGGTCATCGTCTCAAAGCCTGGGATCGGGGTCGGTTATGATGGCGATTGGGGTCGGCGATTGGGGGCGTCGGGGGGCGTCGGCTTTTGTGGGGACAGTTTGCGGCGATAGGGAATCGGTTTCAGCGTCAGGGGTCAAACGTGAAGGAGCCTCGCGATACCCGAACATCATAACGGCGCGAGGGGGGATGGGGATGAAGCGGTTTGGAAATCGTCTGGCGATCTTGTTTTTAGCGGTCTATTGGCCGTTGGTGTTTGTCGGGACGCACCTTCCGGTTCGGGGGGGCGGGGTGGGCGAATTACCGGTCAACGACAAGTTGATCCATGCGGCGATCTTTTTCGGGTTGGGGTTTTTGTTGGCCTTGGCGGCGGGACGAGGTACAGGGGCGGGGTCGGGATCGGAGGCGTCAGCGGGCCGCAAGGGTTTGTTCGATGGGGGGTGGGTGTTGTTGTTGGCGATCGGGGTGGGGTATGCGGGGATCGACGAATGGAGCCAGCGGTTCGTGGTCGGGCGGTATCCGGATGTGCGTGATTTTGTTGCCGATGTAGGCGGGTTCGTTTTGGGGTTGGGGGTTGGGCGGGCGATCGCGAGCCGGATGGGGAGTCCTCACGGGGGTCATTCCCACGATT
The DNA here is from genome assembly GCA_040375695.1 of Planctomycetaceae bacterium. Classification (GTDB taxonomy): domain Bacteria; phylum Planctomycetota; class Planctomycetia; order Pirellulales; family Pirellulaceae; genus UBA6163. The sequence goes on along the minus strand of JBEIRZ010000236.1, from coordinate 3,885 downwards.
CGGTCGAAGCGTCGGAAGAAGGGAGGAATTGAATCGCCCCGGCCCCTGCCACCAGGGCGGTCGCGACGACCGCGGCGGCGATGAAGCGAACCCAGGGGGTGCGGTTGCGAAGGGGCCAGTCGGCGGCGGCGACGGCGGGTGGGATCGCCATCATCAACGCGTAGCTCCACCAGGGATGACCCTCGTAACTGTAAAACTTGCCGGCGGCGACGAGCGACGCGGCCAGCGCGATCGCCGGGTAGGCGGCCCCGATCGCCACCGGGGCGGGGAGTTTTCCGAAGGCCGCGAAGGCGACCAACGGCAGCGTGGCAAAGGTCGCGGCGACGGCGTATTGGGCGAGCGTCGCGTAGGTCGTTGCGGTGGCGATGAGCGGTCCGGCGAGCGCCGCGAGGATCACCAGCGGGAACCAGCGGTCCGTCTTGCGAAAGGCGAGTGCTTCGGCTGCGAACCAACCGAGCAGGATCGCCGTTGCCAATAAGGTTGACCATCCGCGATGGGCAGGGAGGGCGTCTTGCCACGAATCGCCGGAGGGGAGCGAGATCGCCGCGATCGCCATCGCCAGGAGGGCGGCAACGATCCAGCGAAACGCGGTGGTCCTTCGCCAGCCAGAAGCGGACGATGCCAAGACGATTGCCGCGGCGAGGCTGGTCAGCGCGGCCCACTGCCAGAAGTCCCACGCGGTGACGTCGCGGAGCCAAGCGGCGATTGTCGTTTCGTCTCCTTCGCCCAGGCGCCAAGCGACGAGCCAAGCCGCGGTGGCCAGCCACCAACCCAGCGCGATCACGAGGGCCGCGTAGCGGCTAATGGCACCGGGCCGTTTGCAGATCGCGATCGCGAGCAGGGTCGCCAGTGAGGAGATGACCAGCGGCACGAGGGCGCTGGACAAGAGGGCGTTTGCGTTCATGATGATCGTCGCGATCGCCCGCCGAGGGCGGACGGCCGATCGGAACCGGCCGTTTCGCCTGCCGGTTCGAAAAGGGGACTTTGAAAGGCGGAAACGACAAACAGGATCGTGGTGACCGGCTTAGCGGTTCAGCACGAGTTTGGCGGTGATGTCGACATCCTTTTCGATCTTGCCGACGCCATATTCCATCCCCCAGAGGGTCCGGTCGATCTTGAACTTGGCGTTGACCTCGACGGAATCGTCGGTGATCGCGGCTTCGCAGGGGACGGAGACCTTGACCGTCTTGCCGAGCATCGTCAGGTCGCCGGTGATCTTGGCTTTTCCTTCTTCTTCGCTCGGTTCGACGCCGGTCGACTTGAAGGTGATTTTGGGGAACTTGCGGACGTCGAAGAAGTCGGGGTTCTTGAGGTGGTTCGTCAGTTTTTCGTCATCGGACCAAAGGGAGGTGGTGTCGATTTCGATTTCGAGTTGGCTGGCGGTGGGGTTTTCGAAATCGGCGACCGACTTGACCTTGAAACCCTTGAAGCCACCGGCGTGGCTGCCATCGGATTTTTTGCCGACGAAATCGATCTTCGACTTTTCGGCATCGAGCGTGAGGAGGTCGGCGGCGGGGGCAGTTGAAGCGAGGAACAGCGTCAGGCAGGCCAACGCGGCGAGGGATCGAAACGACATTTGAAAACGCCTCCGGCGACGTGGATGAGGGGATGAAGGGGCGAGCATGGCCCCGGTGGAAGTTTTACCCGGAAGCGAGCGGGGAGGCGAGTCGAGGGTTGGCCGCTTTTCCTCGGTGGGGTGTCGGGTTATGAAAGTGGGATGAGCCGGAGTCAGGCCGCATCGCGGCCGCGGTCGATCGCCCAATCAACGCGGGGTTTGCGGGGTGTCAGACATTCAAATGGCGGTGTGGTTGGCCGCCTTGACCGCCATCCCGGCATTTATCGTCGCGGGGCTTACGCTCTTTCCGATCCGCAAGCATGCCCGGCGGTTGGGGTTATTGGACCGGCCGGGGGGGCACAAATCGCACACGGTACCGACGCCCTTGGGAGGCGGGATCGGGATTTGGCTGGGGATTTTGGCGACGTTCCTGATGGGGACGGTCGCGGTGGCGACGTGTCGGGCTTCGGCGGGTTATCGAGCGTTGCTCCCTGAGTTTGTGGCGATCCATCTCGAGGGGGTTTGGACGCGGGTCGGCGACATCTGGTGGGTCCTGGGTTGTGGGACGGTGTTGGTCGTGTTGGGGCTGATCGATGACCGGGTGGGGCTCCCTTGGACATGGCGGTTGGGGGTGCAATTTTTGGTCGGCAGTGCGGTCGTCTTTGGTCTCGGGTACGGGTTGACGCTCTTCATCCCGTACCCGTGGTTGACGCGTTGTTTGTCGGTGGTGTGGGTGGTGGCGTTGATCAATTCGTTCAACATGCTCGACAACATGGACGGGTTGAGCGGTGGTGTGGCGGCGATCTGTGCGGCGTCGTTGGCGGTGGTGATGTTTTCGACGCCGGGGGCGGCGGGTCAGCCGCAGTGGTTTGTCGCCGCGATGCTGTTGGTGTTGGTCGGGGCGCTCTGTGGTTTTTTGTGTCACAACTGGCCCCCGGCGAGGATCTTCATGGGTGATGGCGGGAGTTATCTTGTCGGGTTTTTGATCGCGGTGGCGACGTTGATCGCGACGTATGCGGGGTACGAGAGCCAGTCGCGTCATGCCGTCTTCGCGCCGCTCTGTGCGTTGGCGGTGCCGCTGTATGACCTGACGACGGTGCTGTGGATCCGGATCAGCGAGGGTCGGAGCCCGTTTCAGGGGGACCAGAGGCACTTCTCGCACCGTTTGGTGGCGCTGGGGCTGACCCGCAAGCAGGCGGTGCAAACGATCTATTTGGTTTGCATCACCTGCGGTTTGGCTGCGGTGTTGCTCACGCGGGTCGGTGCCGATTCGGCGGCGTTGGTCTTGGGGATCGTGGTCTGCATGTTGTCGTTGGTCATCATCTTGGAATCGACGGGATGGCCAAAAGAAAAAGCGTGAGCAAGCGGGGCGCGGTCCCTGCTTGGGCAGACGTCGCCGACGCCAAGTCGGGATCGCCGCGGCGCGATGCCGGGGAGTTGGGCGGCGGCACGCGGTGGGGTGTCGATCGGTCGCGGCCGTTGATATCGCTTGCGACGGCGGGTTGGTTGTCGGTGGGTCTGCTCGCGGTCGGTCTGGTGGTGGCGGGGTATTGGCCCAACGACAGCAATTCGGTGCAGAGCGGAGGGGCGAGGTACTTGGCGGGGTTGTTGATCGCGGCGGGGGCGCTCGCGATCGTTACATTCCCTTTCGCAGAACGTGAAGGTGTGGGGGAGGGGGCGAATGCTGAGGCCGCGTCGGGTCGACGGGTTGGGGGTGGCTGCGGCGTGCTGTGTGCCACCGACCTTGCGGCGTGGGGGTTGGCCTTGTGGATGGCGATATCGACATGGGGTATGTTGGGTGACGGGAACGCGCGGTTGGCGTGGAACGAGTTGTGGTGGTGGTTTGGGGCGGCGGCGGCTTATTCGGCGGCTTGGCGTGGGGCGAGGTTTTGCGGGGCGGCGGTCCCATGGCTGGGGGTGATCGGCGCGGTCGGCGCGGGGGTCGCCGCGTACGGTTGGCACCAGTGGTGGATCGGCATTCCGGAGGTGCTGGAGCGTTTTCGGGTCGACCCGGAAGGGGTGCTTCGCGAGGCGGGTATCGGGGCCGAGCGCGGCAGTGCGCAGTGGATCCTCTTTCAGAACCGTTTGATCGATGGCGGTCCGACCGGGACGTTCGCGCTTGCCAATTCGATGTCGGCGTTTTTGATCGGCGCGTTCGCCGTAATGGTCAGCGGGTCGGCGTGCCAGTGGCGGCGGATCGGGCCGTGGCGTCGGGCCGCGACCGTGGCGGTGTTGGCGATGGTCTTGGCCATGATCGTTGCGGCGCGGAGCCGTTCGGCGGTGGCATCGCTGCTGCTCGTCGGGCTGCTTTGGTGGATCAGTCGATGGTC
>JBEIRZ010000080.1:0-16122 GCA_040375695.1 Planctomycetaceae bacterium | reverse complement strand
CTCGACCACGCCGAATTTCGATGCCGGGATCTTGGCGTAAAGACTACTGATCGGACTCAACGCCAGCTTGAGGTTTTCAAGCTCGGTCCCTGGCCCATAGTAGGCTTCGGCGTGATCCAAATACGCTAACGCGATGCCTGCCATCGTTGGCCCGGCTCCGTCGCTCGTAAACTTGGCCGCCTTGCGATTGACTAACCATTCGGCCTTGAGTGCGGCGTATTTTGCTCGGCTCTCGTCCGAGTCATACAGCCCTAAATAGAACATCCGACCATTCAGCCGGACGTAGGCTTGGCCGGTAGGCCGATGCAAGCAATACCCTGGCTCCCGTGACATTGGCGACGCCTCCAAAAATGGGAGGTGTGTAAGCTACACACTTCCGGACCTTTGAAAACGGCGCTCGGGAACGCTCCCGGTTTAACGTTTTACCAACGAATCGCCTACTAAAACACAAATGGAGGTGAACGGACTTGAACCGATGACCCTCTGCTTGCAAAGCAGATGCTCTCCCAACTGAGCTACACCCCCGTTGGATCGGAAAGGGGAAACCCTTACCGACGAACGATGACCGACAAAACGAACGATGTCGAGGGCAAAAACCCTCGGCAAGTCGCCCAATGCGCGTGCCAGAACTCGAATCTGGGACCTCGTCGTTATCAGCGACGCGCTCTAACCAACTGAGCTACACGCGCTAAAGCGGCCTTGGTTTTAGGCCGATCGGCACGATTCTGCAAGGGTTGGCGATCGACTTTCTGGTCCGGCCTGCGATCGGTGGTCCGGTTTGGGCCAAAAGTCGGGGCTGTGGCGACAATCCGTTGCGAAATTCGCCGATCGGGGGGGAGGGCGGTGGGGGGGCGACCTGATTCGCGGCGGATTGTCGGATCGGCGCCGTCCCGGGTGGAGCGAAATTTTTTGTCGATCGGGAGGGGTGGAATTCGGGAAAAGATCTGTTTTCGGCGACCTGAACTTTTTGCTTAAATAGCCATCTGAGGCGTTGTGCCTGGAATTGGGTTACCCCAAGTTGAAAGGAATCGAGATGCCGAGCTTGTTGTTATTCATCCACCGGGTCGTGAAGCGCGGTTCGTCTTGGCGGGGGTTAGCTCCCGCATCCGCAGGCCTTGGGTTGGCAATTGGCAGTGTCGGCGTCGCGTTTGCTGCCGGGCCATCGGTCAAGACCGCTCTGGAGCTGCGTCCGGTCCAGAAGGGAGTCCCCTTCCAGGAGGTGGCGGCAGACGAGGCGGACAAGTGCCGCGTCGAAGACCTGAAGGAGAACGATTGGTCGGGCTGGGCAGTGGTCTCTGGGGACGGCTTGCGGCTGCGACGCTTTGCCGACACCAACTCCGACAAGAAGATCGATCTGTGGTGTTATTACGAGCAAGGGGTCGAGATCTATCGTGATGTCGATTCCGATTTCAACGGCAAGGCAGACGAATATCGCTGGCTGGGGACTGCGGGGACGCGGTGGGGGATCGACGCCAATGAGGATGGCGAGATCGACCGCTGGAAGCAGATTTCCGCGGAGGAGGTTTCGGCGGAATTGATCGCCGCCTTGGCCGCGCGGGACAAGAAACGGTTCGAGCGATTGTTGGCGACGGGTGAAGAGATCGCCGGGTTGGAATTGGGGAAAGAAACGGCCGATCGGATCACCGCGAAGTCGGATGCCGCGGCCCGCGGTTTTGCCGACTTGGCCTCGAGCCAAAGGGTCGTTGGCGAGAAGACCCGCTGGGCACAATTCGCCGCATCGAACCCAGGGATCGTGCCGGCCGGGACGCAAGGTTCGAAGCGGGACCTGAAGGTTTATGAAAACGCCGTCGCGATGGTCGACGACGCGGAGCAGGGGGGACAGATCGTCGTCGGGACATTGATCCAGATCGGCGACCTCTGGCGGATGATTGACCTCCCGTTCGTGGTCGGGGCCGAGGACACGACCACCCAAGTGACGGGCAACTTCTTCACCCCGGGGATGGGCCTGGCGACCGGGACGGTTGGAAGGGCCGCCATCGGGGCCGAAACCCAAGAATTGGTGGTTGAACTGGAAAAGATCGACAAACAATTGGGAGCGGCATCGAAGCCGGCCGAACAATCAGAACTCAACCGCCGCCGGGTCGATATTGTCGAAAAGCTGATCGCGGCATCGAGCGATGCCGCCGAGCGTGAGACGTGGATGCGTCAGTTGGTCGATACGGTCAGCATGGCGGTGCAAAACGGAACGTACACGGACGGCTTGGAGCGACTGCGTAAATTCAGCGACGAACTGCCAGCCGACAGTGAAGCGATCAAGGCGTATGCGAAGTTCCAGATCATCAGTGCCGAATATGTTCAAAAGCAAAAGCCCGATGCCGACTTCGCGAAAGTCCAAGAGTGGTACCTCACGGAGCTGAACGCGTTTGTCGATAGCTATCCGGAAAGTCCTGAGGCGGGCCAAGCGTTGCTCCAACTGGCACTCAGCAAAGAATTCGAAGAGAAGGAGCAGGAGGCGTTAGAACTTTATGCGCGGGTCGCGAAGGATTTTGACGGGACTGACATGGCCGAAAAGGCGGCCGGTGCGGTCCGACGGCTCGAGTCGCGCGGCCGCACGCTGCCGTTCACCGGGACAACGATCCAAGGACAACCGTTCGACTTGGCGAAGCTGCAAGGGAAGCCCGTCGTGCTGCACTATTGGGCGACGTGGTGCGAGGCGTGCAAGCAAGACATGAAGCTGCTCCGGCAGTTACAAGCCAAATACCAATCCGCGGGGCTGCAAATCGTTGGGGTCAACGTCGACAGCACCCGGAAGCAAGCGGCAACCTACCTGCAGGAAAACCCGGCCCCGTGGGTCCACCTGTACGAGGACGGCGGTTTGGAATTGAGCGGTTTGGCGAAACAACTCGGGGTACAAACGCTGCCGATGATGATCCTGATCGATGGCTCAGGTAAGGTCGTCTCGAACAACATCCACGCCGCATCGCTCGATACGGAGATCGCCAAGATCGCCCGACCCGCGGCATCCGCCGCCGCGGTCCCTGGGTTACGGGGCAAGAAGTGAGCCTCGATGAGGCCCTGCTACGATCCGGCCTGACCTTGATCGGGTCGGCCGATTCGGGCCGGATATCCTGGGCGAAGTGGCCGCAGTGGTGTTTTTGGGGATGCCTCGGATTGACGATCGCCGTCACGGCGATCCGAAACCCGATCAACGAGGCCTCACCTCCCCAGGTCGCCCCGTCGATCTTCCTCTCGGAAGGGATCGTCGACGCCACGCCGGTCTTCGAGAGTTCGGCGATGGGAACGGTCGCCGCGGCCCCTCACGTCCATGCCTCGACCGTCACCCGTTTATCGGGCGAGCGTCTGTTGGCCGCTTGGTTCGGCGGCTCACGCGAAGGTGCTTCCGATGTGGCGATTTACTTGTCCCGATGGGAGCCCAGCTCGGGGGCTTGGGGAGAACCCTACCCACTGATCGATCGGGCATCGGCGAGCAGGGAACTGGGCCGCTACGTCAAAAAGCTCGGCAACCCGGTCCTGCATCGCGACCCTCGTGGGAGGGTCTGGCTCTATTTCGTCACCGTGTCGACGGGGGGATGGAGCGGCAGTTCGGTCTCGCTGAAATGGTCCGATGACGAAGGGGCATCTTGGAGCGAGGCCCGGCGTCTGATCACCTCCCCGTTCATGAACATCAGCACGCTCGTCCGCTGTCCCCCGATCGATCTGGCCGACGGCGGGGTGCTGTTGCCGCTGCACCACGAACTCCTGATGAAGTTCGGCGAACTGGCGCGGCTCGATCCGCAAGGGAACCTAGTCGAGCGTTATCGAATGAACTGTGAAGCCTCGACGCTGCAGCCGTCACTCCTGGCGACGCCCGAAGGGGGATTGGTTGCCTTTTATCGTCGGGGGTCTGGGGAAGCGCCCTACGTTCACGCCAACCGTTCGGAGGACGGCGGGGTGACCTGGACCCCGGCGGAGCCGATCGACCTCCCTAACCCCGACGCTTCGGTCTGCGTCGTCCGTCGGCACGGCGCGCCGGGCGGCGCGTTGATGGCCTTCAACCCGAGTTCCAAAGACCGGAAGACGCTCGCCCTTGCCGTCTCGCAGGGGGATCGCGGGTGGCGGATCGTTCACACCTTTGAAGGTTCGCGAGAGGGGAAAGAGCTCTCTTATCCGACGCTGATCCGAGGCCGGCAAGGGGAGTACCATCTGACCCACACCGAAGGGCGGACTCGGATTCGGCACGTCCGTTTTAATGAAGCCTGGCTGGAGGGTCGATGATGCTCGAAGCCCCTTGGCTCTGGAGCCATCTGTCGTTCGGATTGGCGGTTGGGGCGATCATCGTCCGGCTGTTTCCGCCACGTGTCGCGTCCGGCCGAGGCGGGCCGGAGACGACGATCGGGGATGGATTGGGGGCGTGGCGTTCCAAGGCTCGAGGATGGCTGCTGTTGGGTGTGGCACTCGCGACAGGCTTGATCCCGCTGGGTGACATCGATTTGGCAGGCAACCTGCTCGGTTTTACCGGTGAGTTGAGCGTCACCACGCTTGCCTACCTCGCGGCGGGCTGGGCTCGGGGGAGCGGCTTCGTCGGACCGCAATCGCGGCCCGGTTTGGAGGCGCCGGACCCCGAAGGGCTTGCGGTCGGCCGGTGGCCAAAACGGACCCAACCGCTCTTGGCGGAACGGGTTGTCTGGTCGGCGCTCGGGGTGGCACTCTACCTCCCGGCCCTCTCGGGGAGGGGGCCGGACGTCTATGGGATCGGTTATGACGCGACGATGGCCTGGGCGGCCCTGGCCGTTGCGACATGGCTTGCCTTGGTCGGCCATTGGGGTCTCGCCTGCTTGGGGATGGCGATCGTGCTGTGCTGGCAGATGCGGCTATCGGGCGGCGGTAACTTCTGGGATTACGCGATCGACCCGTTCGTATTCACCGCCTCGGTATTTCGGCTCGTTGGCGACGGCCTAGCGAAGCGATTCCGGAACGACGCAGCGCCCAGGACAAACGGGGACTTGTCGCTTAAAATGAAGGTCCCGGCGTCCGCCCCTTGATGGGCCCGCAGGCCCGACCCCTTAACGGTCCCGTTTATTGATGCAAAGTTTTCTCGGCGGTATTTCGGTCACCTGTTTCGTCGGCAGCTACCTCGTGGCGATGCTGCTCGACATCAGCCGTGCCGCGGGTCGGTTGCCCGGGCGGGGGATCCTGACGATCGGTTTCACGCTGGCGGGGCTCTTTACACAAGCGGTCTACCTCATCGTCAGGGCGGTGGGGCAGGAATCGCGGGGAGACGCGAGCCTTTTGGCAGGTTGGTACGATTGGTCGTTGTTGGTGTCGTGGGGATTGGCGGCTTGCTTTTTGATCCTTTATCTCCGCCGCCCCGATACAAGCGTCGGGCTTTTTTTGCTACCTCCTGTCCTGATCTTGGTGGCATTCGCATGGCCGATGCGAAATTGGGAGCCGTTCTCGCGCGTCGAGGCGGTCGGGATGTGGAGGAACATCCATGGCTTGGCAATGCTTGTCGGAACGGCCTCGGTGCTGATGGGCTTCATCGCGGGGTGGATGTATTTGACCCAGGCACATCGGTTGAAATCCAAACTGGCGGGTGGGGGAGGGATGCGGCTGCCGACGCTGGAATGGTTACAGCGAATGAATCGCGATTGCCTGGTGGTCAGCACGATCGCGATGGGGATCGGGCTGCTGGGGGGGGTGGTGATGAACCTGAATCGACCCGGCAATGTGGGGTGGAGCGATGGTGGGGTGATCTTCTCGCTTGTCCTTTTTTTCTGGCTCTTGGCAGCGACCGCGGTGGAGTACCTTTATCGGCCCGCACGCAAAGGGAGGAAAGTCGTCTACCTGACGCTTGCCAGTTTCGGTTTTTTGGTGCTGGCGATTTACGGGACCTTAACCAGTCAACACGGCCAGCGGCCCGCCGATCAGGCGCCGACGTTATCGACCGAAAGCACGGGTGAGCCGTCGTGAAGCTGCAGATGATCGGCTGCAGCCATCAGACGGCGGCCGTAGATTTCCGCGAACGTTTATCGTTTTCCGCCGACCAAGCGAGAGAGGCGATCCGTGCGTTCCGCGAGCGATTCCCGGCATGTGAGCTGGTGCTGCTAAGCACGTGCAATCGGGTCGAGCTTTACACCGCAGCTGGCGAATCGGCCCCGGGTAAGGACCTTGATGGCGGACCGGATCGATCGGAGGTGATCGAGTTCCTGGCGGGGCAGCGCCAGGTATCGGTTGACGATTTGATGGACGCATTGATCTACCGTAGCGGCTCCGAAGCGGTGGCTCATCTGTTCGCGGTCGCAGCGAGTCTCGATAGCATGGTCTTTGGCGAGACGCAGATCCTGTCTCAGGTGAAAGAGGCCTATGACCTGGCATGCTCCGCCGGGTCAGCGGGCCCGTTGACGCACGCCGCCTTCCAAGCGGCCAACCGCGTCGCGAAGCGCGTGCAGCGAGAAACGACCATTCACCGCAAGCGTGTCAGCGTCCCGAGCGTCGCGATCGGTGAAGTGGCATCCGAGTTTTTTGAGACGCTGTCCGGAAAAACGATCGTGCTGTTGGGTGCCGGCAACATGGGACGCGAGGCAATGCGTTACCTCGTCGATTCGGGCGCGAACAATGTCCGTATCCTTAACCGGACCGAGTCGCGTGCCGAAGAGCTCGCCCAAGATTTTAACGCCCGGGCCTTCCCTTGGGACCGCCTGGACGAACAGTTGATTCAAGCCGACATCCTGATCGGCACGACCTCTTCCCCTGAACCGGTCGTCTCGGCGGAACGGTTTCGATCGGCCCGCTCGCGAAGGTATGAACGCACCCTTTTGATCCTCGACCTGGCCGTACCCCGAGACGTGGCCCCCGAAGTCGGCGTTTACGACGAGGTCTATCTGTACGGTGTCGATGACCTGCAAGCCGCTTGCGAGCGCAACCGCCAGGAACGGCAGCGGCAGTGGCCGAAGGCTAAAAAGATCATCGACGAAGAGACGGAAAGGTTCGTCGCCGAGTTGCATCACCGCACGACCGGTCCTGTGATCCAGCGGCTCCGCGATCACGCCGACGAAATCCGTCGGGAGGAGTGGCAGCGATTGAGCAACAAGTTGAGTCAGATGGAGATCCCGGACGAAGCCCGTCGCGAGATCGAAAAATCGCTCGATCGCGTGATTAATAAGCTACTGCATCCGCCGCTGGCGACCCTCCGCGAGGCGGCAGCCGACGGTCACCAAAGGGGCCTACTGGAAGCGATCAAACGGCTGTTTTCGCTCGGCGACTGATCAGCCGCGGCGACGGCGATCGTACTGGTAACCCGGGATGAAGAAGCAGGCGGCGGCAACGATACCGAAGATCAGGTGGGCGTAGAGCGGAAAAACCGCCATCAGCACCGACGCCGCGAGCAGCGCGGCCGCTTGGATGTAAAACGCGCCGCTGAACATCCCCGCTTTGATGATAAACACCCCGGCGCTGATCACCCCCAACAGCGGCGACAGGGCAAGGACCTCTAGGCCCAGCCACCATTCCAGCGGAAACAGCATCGCGATCGAAATCATACTGCTACCCCAAACGTGCGCGACCTGTCGTTCGACGAAAGTCACGGGCCCGATCCGCTGACGAAGTTTCCAGAAGACCGCCGCCCAGGCGCTCAACCCGATCACCCAAACGCCGATGTAGGTCCAGCGATCTTCGACCTTCCACCATTCCAAAACCCAGGTTAACAAGGACGCGACCAGTAACACCAAGGCGTGCCACATCCAGAGCATGCCCCAATTCGACAGCACCGCGGCATGATGCGTGTCGCGAAACCATCGGGCGACGACCTGCGTGAATCGGCCGCTTGCCGCCGCGACGCGCTCGTCTCTCAGGTAGGCCTCCAAGTCGTCAGCCAAATCTTCCGCGGTCTGGTACCTCAAATCCGGTGGCTTTTGCAAACATCGGATCACGATCGTTTCGAGGTCGCGGTCCAGTCGCGGACGCAAGGCCCGCGGCGGGATGGGATCTTGTTCGATGACCAGCATCACCAGTTCCATCACCGAATCGGCGACAAACGGAGGGCGACCGGTGAGGGTGTGATACAACACGCAACCCAGGCTGTAGATATCGCTCGTCGGGCCGACATCCTCGCGGCCCCCCGACGCCTGTTCGGGGGACATGTAAGAAGGCGTTCCGACCAAGGAACCGCTGCGGGTCAGGTCATTTTCGACGCCGAACCGTTTCGCCAGCCCGAAATCCGAAACCATCGGCATGTCATCCTGATCGATCAGGATATTCGACGGCTTCAAGTCTCGATGAACGATCCCTTGCCGGTGGGCACAACCGATCGCACGGGCGACGACCGCGATCCACTCGGCGGCCTGCCGCTCGGGCAACGGCCCGTCGACGAGCAGGTCCGCCAGCGTCGAGCCCGAGATCAGCTTCATGCTGTAGAAAGGACGGCCGTCGATGTCACCGACGTCATAAACGGGGACGATGTTGGGGTGTTGTAACTTTGCCGTCGAAGAGGCTTCCGACAGGAAACGGTTCAGGTCCTGGTCGCTCGCGAGTCGGCCGCGGAGGATCATCTTGACGGCAACGTCGCGATCGAGGCTGAGTTGCTTCGCGCGAAAGACGACGCCCATCCCGCCGCGTCCGAGCTCTTCGATGAGCTCGTAATCGCCGATCCGAGTGGGCAACTGCAGGCGTTGCCATCGCCGCGACGTGACCGGGTCGGATTCTTCCGACGGCAATTGGTCAGAGGCCATCCCCGCGATGTCGGTGATCAGGACCGCGCCCCACAACCGACGGAGGTCCGATGCCAAGTCCGGGTGTTCCTGGCAGACGCGATCGATGTCGACCTCACGGCCCGCCGCCACCTCGTCGGCCAAGTCAGAGAGGATCGCGGCCAGCTTTAGATCCTCTGGCGATTCGGGCTCGTCATCGGAGATCGGGAAAGGTTCTGATGGGAAGACGCCTTCACCCAGGGGGGTGACGGAGGCAGTTCCTGGCGACGGCTCGACCGACATCTCAGGCCTCCGACTCATTGTCGGCGATCGAATCGGCGGCAGGATCGGCAAGTAGCTGCCGAAGCCGACGCAAGGCGCGTAGATAACGCATGCTCGCGGCCGGCGGGTTTAGGCCCAGGGCTTCGGCGATCTCGAGATTCGACAGGTGCTCGTAATGCCGCATCAAAATGACCTCGCGGTCCTGATCGGGCAAGCGATCGATAGCGGCCTCGACACAACGGGCCATTTCGGCCTGAGTGGCGGCGGCGGCAGGGGTGAGGGCGGGGTCGCGGAGGTGGGCGACGAAATCGAGGGTCGACTGGTCCGCCCCCTGGGGTGCGGAAATCGGTTGCTCCCGATCCATGTTCCGCTTAGCGCTGACACGGTGCCGGCGGTAGGTGTCGATGATCCGATCCCAGGCGATTTGGCGAATCCATAGGTGGAATGCCATCGCCGGGTCTTGAAGATAACGGTCCAGACGGCCGCTCGCTTCGAACATCACCTCCTGAACGACATCGCTCACATCGACCCGGCGCTGCACCTTACGGTCCAGACGCAGCTCGACCAACCGGCGGACCGCCCCGCGGTGCTTCTCCAACAACTGGCTGACCGCCTGCTGGTCGCCGGACCGGGCGGCGACCAAAAGTGTATTGGTCTGGTCGCCATTAGGCCAAATCGATTTGCCGGAATCGGTCATGGAAGGGAATACCACGGGAGATGAAACTCGTTTGATATGATCGAGCCGCGTCAACCCGGGCTCGATTCAATCGGCCAGGGGAATGATTTCTAGATCCTTGAACCGGATGACCATGGCCGGACCGACATGCAACTGAAGGGCAATGACGCCATCCTTAGAAGCCTTGTCGCTCTGGTTGTCGATCACTTCGGAAGTAAGCTGCCCGTTGATGAAATGCTGCAGTTTGGGCCCTTTCGCGACGATACGATATTCGTTCCAACCGTCGGTCTTGAAACCCTTAGCGATTTCTTTGGAGTCACTAAATGTCTCGCCTTGTTTTTCACCCGTCGCGGAAATCGTGACCCGTTGCCCCCTTTGGGCCAGGATCCCGCGGCCGCGCTCCTCATAGTTAATCCCGGTAAAGTTGTTGGCCGCTTCGATGTCGGCCTGGTAACCGCCAACAACGAATTCAGGGGCACCCTCAATCACGTTGCTGCGGTACTGAATACCACTGTTGCCCCCTTCGACCCAATACTTCAGCCGTAGTTCGAAGTCGGCAGGGGCATCCCCTTCCCACACGAGGAAGGTGTTCTTTTTCAGCGGGTTCTCGGCAGTCGTCTTGCCGACGATCGCGCCGTCGGCGACCGACCACAGGTCGGGCCGCCCGGTCCAACCCTGAAGTGACTTGCCGTCGAACATCGAAATCGACTTCGGTTTTCCGTCCTGGGCAAACAGGGATCCGGACGTAACGACAAAAACCAATAAAGTTGCGAATGTTCGTAACACGAGAAAGGCTCCGGGCTGCGAGGCGATCGATGAAATGGGGAGGTCGTCACCCGTCGGTGGGGATACCGTCGGGATGTAGGTCGAAATCGCTTCCGACCCGACACGAAGGAGCCATTGTACCCCATAATCTTCGCCGGCGGTTCGCGGGTCCGCAGCACCAAGGAACGGCCCTGGCCGCGAAGGATCTGCCTAAAAACGAAAAGAGCCGATCCACCCTGGAGGATGCACCGGCCCTTAAACCAATCAGCAAGCGACTCAGGTCGGCAAGATTACTTAGGAAGGATGACCGAATCGATGACGTGAATCACGCCGTTGGTGCACTTGATGTCGGTGGCGACAACGTTTGCCTTGTCGACAGTCACCTTGCCATCAGTCACCTTCACGGCGATCGACTGCCCTTGCAGCGTCTTGATTTCGGTCGCCTTGACGACCTTGTCTGCGGTCATGTCACCGGCGGCGACGTGGTAGGTCAGGATCGCCTTGAGCTTTTCCTTGTTCTCAGGGAGCAATAGCGATTCGACAGTCCCCTTGGGGAGCTTGGCGAACGCTTCGTCGGTCGGTGCGAAGACGGTCAGGGGGCCTTTGCCGCTGAGGGCATCAACCAAGCCGGCTGCCTTCACGGCGGCGACCAACGTCTTGAACTTACCTGCGGCGACCGCGGTCTCAACGATCGACTTCGGCGCATCCGCCGCGACGGCTGGGGAGGCGAAGAGTACTAAAGCGGCGCAAATCATCAAAAACTTTTTCATCGGACAAGCTCCAGGGGAGGATAGGGGATCAGCATGAGGGCCACATAGGCGAAAGGCTTACGCCGTTCTCAATGACCCGTTCCTTCGAACACTGTCATACTACAACCGCGACAACCCCCACCACTAAAAACGTGACGGAGCTTAACCGCCCGCTGACCTGAAACTCGGGGCCATATGCGGATAACTGCGGTAAAGAGCCGCCACGAAGCGGATCCCCGGGGTGTCGTCACCGATGAAGACAGGTTCGACACGCGTGCGTCAGGCGAGACGCGTTCACCGGATCCATCAAGGGCCTGTGATGGCATCAAGATCGCTAACGGGGCTGGGTTAAGGGGCAGGGGTGGTGGGGACAATCGGGAGCCCCGCGCCCGTCAGATCGGTGAAACGGAACTGAAATTGCCAATCCTGCGCCCAGGGTTCGGTCTGCGCGTTTTGCAGGACTTTGATCAAAACGGTGTTGCGCCCCGGCACGAGCGAACACTCGCCGACATACTGATCGATCCGCGTTCCCGAGTGGTAGACCTCGTTCGACAGGACCGGCTTCCCATTGACCCAGACCTTATTAGCGGTGATGCACCCGAGTCGGGCCTGGACCCGTTGGCCGGCCTGCGATGCGGAAGACTTGCCGCGGAAGAAGTCGGGAGGCAAATCGAACTCGGCATAGGCATAAACAACGGCGTCTTTCGCCTTCGCGAACGTGGGGTTCAGATCGACCATCCCCAACGGGTCATCACTCGTCACCAGATGGGCAACCTGAGGGGCGTTGTCCGACTCGTCGGCTTTACGGATCGGGGCTTTCTCGGCGAGCCATGCTGGCGGCAAGCGGCCTTCGGCGACGTAGAGCGTTTCGGGAAGGTACGAGGTCGCGAAATGTTTCGAGTCTTGGTTGTCGTACGTGCCCATCGCCCACCAGCGGCGAATCATCCCCAATTCCTCAGCTAAATCGACTTTGACACCGAGTTTTTCGAGAGCGTTCGCCGCAGCCTTGAGCTGATTCGGGTTACGACCTTCGGCGAGGACTTCGCGGTACGACGCGATCGCCGCATCATTTTCTTTCCCCTCCTGCTGCGCCGCGGCGCGGTCGAGCATCCGCGAGATCGCGAGATGGCGGACCGGCAAGCTCGGGTCGGTTTGGGCACCTTCCATCAGCATCGCGAGCGATTGGGGGTCGTTGGCGACCAGCAGCTGGAACACCAGATGACGCGCATCGGGATCACGGCTCCGATCGGCAAAGAACGCTAGCAATTCCTGCTTAGGAAACTCGCCATTTTCCGCGACGCTCGAAGCGACGACCCGCAGCCAATTCTTGACCAGTGGGGAGGCGTCGCCGAAGGCCCCCTAGGATGACCCCGATTTGGGCGGCGGGTAATCGGGAAAGTCGATCGGCAGCCTCGCGGGCCGCTTGGTGCCCGGCGCCGGCCGGCCCTACTTTCAACATCGTAGCGACGTCCGAACGGGGGGAATCTTGAGCGGGCAGTTCTCCCACCGCGATCGGGGCGATGCAAATCATCAGCGCGGCGATTGGGGCAGATCGAAACATGGGTGGCGACCTCAGGGACGGGGTTCGGATGACCCCCAAATTCTAGCCGAATCGGGTCGGCTCTGCAGCCATTGGCTGGCGGGGGTCTTTTTGATGGCGGCGACCCCGCTTCGACCGGCTAGTGCAGGGACGCTTTTGACCCCCCGCCGTCTCGGTTACCCCCTGCTGACCTTGACTTGGCTAGCCGGCTGGCGGTACGAAATCGCCATCCAAGAGGGCGAATGATTGCCACTGGGTCTTGGGGATTCCCCACCCGGTCGCCACTCATCCGTCCCGAGTTTCATCGCCCGTCCGAGCGGCCGAGCACCTCAGTTTCTCCCCCCCCAGCCAAGGAAGGCCGGACATGTCAGTCCCCGTCAACTCGGTCCCCCTGTTAGATGTCGGTCGCGGCAACCATCCCCTGCGACAGGAGTTTTTAGAAGCCCTGGGTCGCGTGATCGATAGCGGGAAATTCTTTTTCGGCCCTGACGTCGAAGAGTTAGAGAAAGAGATCGCGGCGCACAGCCAGGTCGCGCACGCGATCGGATGTGCGTCAGGAAGCGACGCGCTGCTCCTGGCGTTGATGGCCTTGTCGGTCGGCCCGGGTGACGAAGTGATCGTCCCGAGCTTCACCTTTTTCGCCTCGGTCAGTTGCATCACACGATTGGGGGCGACCCCTGTCTTTGTCGACATTCGCCGCGACACGTTCAACATCGACGTCGATAAGCTGGAGGCGGTGATATCACCCAAGACCAGGGCCATCATCCCGGTCCACCTGTTCGGCCAGTGCGCCGAGATCGACCGCATCTGCCAGATCGCCGGCGGTCGGGATATCCCGGTCATCGAGGACGCCGCGCAAGCGATCGGTGCGGCTTATCACAGCCGACCGGCGGGGAGCTGGGGCTCGATCGGCTGCTTCAGCTTCTACCCGACCAAAAACCTTGGCGGGATGGGAGACGGGGGGATGATGACCACCGGCAACGACGCGATGGCAGACCGGCTTCGGCTCTTCGCCGCCCACGGGATGCGTCCGCGGTACCACCATCATGTCGTGGGGATCAACAGCCGTCTCGATACGTTCCAAGCGGCCGTCCTGCGGGTGAAGATGAAGCATTTGGCGGGGGGTGTTGAAGCCTGTCAACGAAATGCGGCCCGGTATGCCGAGCTGTTCGCCGCTTGCGGGCTGGCCGGCAACGAACAGATCACGCTGCCCTACAGGGATCCGGCCGCGTTCCACGTTTGGAACCAATACTCGATCCGGGTGAACGGCGGGCGGCGGGACGAACTGAAGGCACACCTGGCGGAGCAGGGGATCGGGACGGAGATCTATTATCCGATCCCGATGCATCGTCAAAAGTGCTTCAGCGATTTTCGGATTTCTCGCGACGGCTTGGCCCAGACCGAAGCCGCTTCGGCAGAGATCCTCAACCTGCCGATTTATCCCGAATTGCGTGTCGACGAACAGCTCCGCGTCGTCGAGACGATCAAGCGATACTATGGCAAATCGGCCCGCGCCGCGGCGTGATCCGACCGGCGCCGCCTTGCCGAGTTGAGAGACTGGGGAGAGACTAATCGATCCGTACAAGGGCCACGCGGTGATCTCGCCGTGTGGCCCTTCGCTCGTCCCCGTTCAAGTGAGGTTGACCCGTGGTGTCCGCACCCGCCCCGATCGCCGATCGCACGACGGCGGTAGTCGCGGGGCCCCGTTCGAATTCGGCGGAAGGTAACCCGCGTCGCGACGACGACCCAGCCGCCCGCTCCACCTCCGCGGCCGTCACGACCCGCCGCCTGGGGAAGCGTTATGGCGATTTTGACGCCCTGATCGACCTGTCGCTTGAGGTGCCGAGAGGTGAGGTGTTCGGGCTGTTGGGTCCGAACGGGGCGGGGAAAACGACATTCTTGAGGACGCTCCTCGGTTTCGTTCGCAGGACGTCGGGGGAAGCGGAGGTGTTGGGGATCGATCCCGAATCGGACGGCGTCGGGGTCCGACGCCAAGTCGCGTATCTGCCGGGGGACGCACGTTTGCCGAGGCACCTCCGCGGCCGATCGGTGCTCAGGTTCTTCGCGGACATCCGGCCCGACGGCGATTTCGACAAGGCGATGGGGATCGCCGAGCGATTGGAGCTCGACCTTCGCCGGCACGTAGGGCTGATGTCGACAGGCATGCGGCAGAAGTTGGCGATCGCCGCCGTGGTCGCCACCCACTCACCGATCCTGATCCTTGACGAGCCGACCGCGAACCTCGATCCGACGGTCCGTTCGAGGGTGCTCGATTTGGTGACCCAAGCGAAGGGCGAAGGGAAGACGGTAATTTTCTCGTCGCATGTGCTGTCTGAAATCGAAGAGGTTTGCGATCGGGTGGTGCTGCTGAAACGGGGGCGGCTGGCGAGGCAATTGGCCCTGACCGACCTGCGTGCCCGGCATCGGATCGTCGCGGAAAGGGATCTGACGTTGGGCCAGAAGCTTCCGGAGGTCCCGCCGGAGCTCGCCGAGTCGGTCGAACGGGTGACGGGCGCGGGGGATCGTTTGGTCATCGAAACCGTCGGCGACCTGGCACCCCTGCTCGGATGGTTATCGATGCTGAGGTTGCGGCAGGTCCGGGCGGAGGCCTTCGGGTTGAGGGCGGTCTACGACTCGGTTCACTTCTCTGACGAGTCGAGGCAGTCTTGATCGATCGTGTCCTGATCCGCACCTATGCCGTGCAGTCGATGCTCCTGTGGTCAGCCTGTGCGTTCAGCTTATTCGCGTTCGCTTGGGTCAGGGTTTGGGTCAGCAGCTTGATCGACATGGGGCAATTCCGGACGATCCTGGAGCAGTTCCGTGATTTCGAGCGTCTCGCACCGATCGGTTTCGACGCCTTGTTCACCCACACGGGTCGGGTCGGTATGACCTTTGACGAGCCGATCGTGATCCTGTGCATCGTGGTTTGGGCGATCGCGAGGGGATCGGACGTGGTGAGTGGCGAGCTCGGCCGCGGCACGATGGAGATGTTATTGGCCCAGCCGATCTCGAGGACCTGCCTCCTATTGTCCCATGGGGTCGTGGCGACAACAGGGTTAGCGTTACTCGTGCTGGCACTTTGGGCCGGGATCGCGGTCGGGGTCGCAAAAACCGAAGTCATCGAAACGATCCCGCCCCCGGCGATCAGGATCCCGTTCACGACGATTGAGGTTCCGTTGTCGATCGCGACGGAGACAAAAGCGACTTTTCCGATGAGCCGTTTTGTCGAACCTGCTGACTTTGCCAGCGGGGCCTTTTCGCTCTTCGCCTTCGGCTTTTTTGTCCTCGGGCTGTCGACGCTGTTGAGCAGTTCCGACCGATACCGCTGGAGGACGATCGGGTTGGTCCTGACAGTTTATGTCATTCAGTTGGTCGTCTTCGGCTTGGGGAAATCGGCGGAACGGCTCGATTGGCTGCGGGGCTGGTCGTTCTTCAATTGGTACCGGCCGCAAAAGCAGATCGCGT
>JBEIRZ010000662.1:0-1418 GCA_040375695.1 Planctomycetaceae bacterium | reverse complement strand
GGCGAGGAGACGTTCCCTAGGGGGCGTCATCGCCCGGAACGATTTGCAGTATATCCCCATCCTCGACCGAAAAGGTCAATCCTCCAACTCCTCTTCTTCGTCCCCGCTCGGCCAGGCGGATTGTTCGCCGAGTCGAACCCGATCCATCACGTGGTAACTTGCCCCCGCCTTGTCGAGATAGCTGGCATAGATACGAACCTCTTCGGCCCGCATTTCCCCCAGCGGGCGATGGGCCCACTTGGTCAGTCGCTCGATCACTTCGGCGGAGGCGGTGCGGCTCCCGCTGCGGACCCTTCCCAAGGTGAGGTGTGGCCGATAGTCTCGCCCATCCGGTTTGAACCCGAGCTCCGCCAAAGCGATTTCCAAGGCAGAGACGAGCTCGATCAATTCTTCACCGCCACGGGTGATCCCTGCCCACAACACCCGAGGCCGGTCGGTGCTGGGAAATCCCCCCGTCCCGACGAATTCGATTTCGAACGGGAAGAGTGCCGAACAAACTTGCCGCACCGCACGACAGACGGCCGGGACCTCACGATCGACGACATCCCCCAAAAACTTCAGCGTCAGGTGTAAATTATCGACAGGGACCCATTTGATCCCATCCTTTTCGCGGCTCAATTCGCGGACGAGATGGCGAGCGTTTTTGGAAACCGCTGCGCTCAGGGGAATGGCGATGAACGAGCGTATTGTGTGCATTGGGGAGTTGGGAAACAGCGGAATTGGTGGCGATGATGCGAAACGCGCGGCCGAACGAAAGCTTAAAGCACAGCGGGCAAGCTTGTGAACCGAGTCCCCTGCCGGAATTGCGACATTTGCCCCCTTTTCGAACCCACGCGTTCGTCCGCGGCGGCCACATACAGACAATCCTTTCGCTCCGTAAGCCCGAAGCAGGCCCGCTTAAACCAACGCTCCGTTGGGTCGATCTTGAGGACGGCGACCAGTTGGCGATGCATGACGATTGCCCGCCCCTGTGGCGTCCCGGTGATCCCGCCGTGATGCTGGTGCACGGGCTTTGCGGGTCGAGGCTGTCACCCTACATGGTCCGGTTGGCTAACCGGTTTCTGGGAGTGGGGACACGGGTGTTCCGGCTGGAAATGCGAGGTTGTGGCGCGGGTGTTGATCGAAGCCGGGGATTGACCCATGCCGGCCGCAGCGACGACTGCGTCGCCGCGCTATCCCGAATCGCGGGGCTTACCGAGGCCGGGCCGATCGCGGCGATCGGCATTTCGCTCGGCGGCAACCAGCTGCTGCGTGCCGCAGGGTTGATCGGGTCCGGCGTCAATCCGCGGCCGGCGTGGATGTCGCGTTGGGACCGACTGGTCGCCGTTTCGCCCCCGGTCGATTTGGCCCGTTGCAGTCAGAACATGCAGCGCTTCCTGCTGCGGGGCTATAACCGTTACTTCATCCATTTCCTGCTG
>JBEIRZ010000387.1:0-4198 GCA_040375695.1 Planctomycetaceae bacterium | reverse complement strand
TCGAATCGACGATCGTGATGCTCGGCGAGCGACCGCGGGTGCTGCGGCCCGGGTCGATCACGGCCAGCGAGCTGGCCGAACGGTTGGGGATGTCAGCAGAATCGCTCGGCAGGGGAAGCGGCGACGAGCCCGGTGGCGAAGCTGGGCCAGTCCGTGAAGTGGGGCCGGTCCGTGAAGCGGGGTCAAGCATCGACGCGGGCTCAAGTGCGGATCACGATCAGCAGGGAGACGGGATGCTCAGCCCGGGGTTGTTGCGTGAGCATTACGCGCCGGCGACGAAGTTGGTGCTGTTGCGGGGGAGCGGTCCGGGAAACGATGCGGGGCTGCAGCAGCCGGATGCGGTTGTGGGGAGGATCGCCTTTCGCGAATTGCCGGCGGAGGAAGCGGGTCGGTACGGGGTTGTCGAGACGCTCAGCCGAGCTGGCGATTTGGAAGAGGTCGCGCGGGGATTGTTCGCGGCGCTGCGGAAGCTCGACGGGATGGGGCTGGGTGAAATCCGCTGCGACACGTGTGCCCCCGAGGGTTTGGGGGAAGCGATCATGGACCGGCTGCGCCGTGCCGCGGCGCGGTGGGCGTGATCGGAGGTCGGCCTCGGTTGAGCGGTCGGGCCCGCTGATTTGCTAGCCAAGTCCCGAGGTTTGCCGCCGATAGCGAATAGTTCTTGGTGCGGTTCGAACGCGATGGTCGATTTGCTGCGGAGGGGTTTGGGTCAGCGGGTGCCAAGGGGGAGGGTGGGGTGTTAGAATCCCGCGTCCGCCGGATGGACCAACGTTCTCGATGAGTTTGGATCGAAATGCCCCGTTACAACCCCGCCGAAATCGAACCCCGCTGGCAGGCCTATTGGGAGCGTCACAAGACGTTCGCGACCGAAGCGATCCCCAAGCCCGGCCAGAAGAAACGCTACATCCTCGACATGTTCCCCTACCCCAGCGGCGACGGGTTGCACGTCGGTCACCCCGAGGGATACACGGCGACCGACATCGTCTCGCGGTTCGCCCGGATGCGCGGCGATAGCGTCTTGCACCCGATGGGGTTTGACTCGTTCGGGTTACCGGCCGAGGAGCAAGCGATCAAGACGGGCGAGCACCCGCGGGTTCAGACCTATCGCAACATCGACAATTTCACCCGCCAATTGAAGATGCTCGGTTTCAGTTACGATTGGGACCGATCGTTGGCGACGACGGACGAGGAATATTTTCGTTGGACGCAGGCGATCTTCCTGGTCATCTACGACACCTGGTTTGATGCGGAGCGGCAGGTCGGTCGGCCGATCGCGGAATTGCCGATCCCCGCAGAGGTCGCGGCGAAGGGGGCGGGGGCGATCAGCGAGTACCAGGACCGGCACCGTTTGGCGTACCAGGACGATGCGCTGGTCAATTGGTGTCCGGCGCTGGGGACGGTGCTGGCGAACGAGGAGGTCGTCGACGGGTTGAGCGAACGTGGGGGGCACCCGGTCCAGCGGATCCCGCTGCGGCAATGGATGTTGCGGATCACCGCTTATGCGGAGCGGTTGGAAGACGGGCTGGAGGGGCTCGATTGGCCCGCGGGGATCAAGAAGTTGCAGCGCGATTGGATCGGCCGCAGCAGCGGGGCGGAGGTCGATTTTTATATCGGTGGCGAAGGAACGCTTGATGCATGGCAAGCGGCCAGGCGCGGCCAGCCGCTGGGCGACACGCCGTCGAACGATGTGTTGCGGGTCTACACGACGCGGCCCGACACGCTATACGGTGCGACCTACATGGTCATCGCGCCGGAGCATCCGTTGGTCGAACGGTTGACGACGCAGGGGCAATCGGCAGAGGTCGTCGCCTATCGCCAACAGGCGTCGTTCAAGAGCGATCGCGAGCGGACCGAAGGGGACAAGGCGAAGACGGGGGTCTTTACCGGGAGCCATGCGATCAATCCTGTGACGGGTCGCCCGATCCCGATTTGGGTCGCCGATTATGTCCTGGCGACCTACGGCACGGGGGCGATCATGGCGGTGCCGGCGCACGACACGCGCGACTTCGAATTCGCGGTCGCGTTTGGCCTGCCCGTCGTCCCGGTGATCGAACCGCCGGCGGACTTCGAGGGTCGCGACGCCGTGATGGCGGGGAAGGCCTGTTTTGTCGGCGTCGGGAAGGTGATCGGCAGCGGCGAATTCGACGGCCGCGATTCGGACGAGGTGAAGTCGGCGATCACGCGGCGGTTGGCCGATGCGGGGCTGGCGCGTGAGGCGATCAATTACAAGCTGAGGGATTGGCTCTTCAGCCGCCAGCGATTTTGGGGCGAGCCCTTCCCGGTGTTGCACGAGCTCGATGCGACAGGGAAACCGACCGGAAGAAAGCGTGCGGTCCCTGATGACCAATTGCCGGTGCGATTGCCCGAGCTGGCCGACTTCCGGCCGCACGGCCGCCCCGAACCGCCGCTCGAAAAGGCGGCCGAGGATTGGTTGTACGTCACGATCGACGGGGTGAGTTACAAACGCGAAACGAACACGATGCCGCAGTGGGCCGGGTCGTGCTGGTATTACCTCCGGTACATCGACCCGCGGAATGCGGAACGGCTCGTCGATGCCCAGAAGGAGCGGGCTTGGATGCCGGTCGACCTGTATGTCGGCGGGGCCGAGCACGCGGTGTTGCACCTGCTCTATTCGCGATTTTGGCACAAGGTCCTTTACGACCGGGGTTGGGTCAGCACCCCCGAGCCGTTCGGGAGGTTGATCAACCAAGGGATGATCTTGGGCGAAGTCGAATTCACCGGGTACCAGACCGAAGCGGGGGCTTGGGTTTCGTCCCGCGATGTCCGCCGTGACGCGCAAAGTAACCGGGTCGACGGGAAAGGGACCACGGTCAACGCGGTCCAGGTCGCGGAAGAGGATGTCGAAAAGTCGGGGGACAATTTTGTGCTGAAGTCCGACCCGGCGATCCGGATCGACAGCCGCGCGCACAAGATGTCCAAGAGCCGCGGGAACGTCGTCAACCCGGACGCGGTGGTCCGCGAGTATGGCGCCGATTCGCTGAGGCTTTACGAAATGTTCATGGGGCCGTTGGAAGCGACGAAGCCTTGGAGCATGGCGGGGGTGGGGGGCGTGCGCGGGTTCCTCGATCGCGTCTGGCGGATGATCGTCGACGAACGGGCCGACGCGTTGGGGTTGTCACCGGCGGTGGTCGACGAGCCGTGCGATGCGGAACAGGCGCGGGTCCTGCACGGGACGATCAAGAAGGTGACCGAGGATACGGAGGGGTTGAGTTTCAACACGGCGATCGCGCGGATGATGGAATTCACCAACCACTTCACGCGGTGCGAAAAGCGACCGCGTGAGGCGATGGAAGCGATCGTGACGCTGCTTGCCCCCTACGCGCCGCACATCGCGGAAGAGTTGTGGATGGTGCTGCAGGGCGGGGATGGCTGCGTGTCGCTGAGTGGGTGGCCGGCGTGGGACGAAGCGGCGCTGGTGCAAAGCGAGATCGACCTGCCGGTGCAGATCAACGGGAAGGTTCGCGGGAAGATCTTTGTCGCGCCGGATGCCGACGAGGCGGCGGTGACGGAGGTCGCGCGGCGGGACGAGCGGATCGCCGAATGGCTGGGCGGAAAGTCGATCGTCAAAACGATTTTTGTCCCGGGCCGGTTGGTTAATTTCGTCGTGAAGTGAGGGGCGGTGAGGGTCGCGGGGCGCGTGTCTTGCGCGCGGGGGTTTCACCACGAAGGCACGAAGGGCACGAAGGTTTTTGGGGAATGGCGCGCGTCGGTGGGCCACGGAAGGACACGGTAGGGCACGGAAGGGGAGTTTTTTTGGGGGAGAGTGGCGCGGGTCTTGGCGCGCGGGGGTTTCACCACGAAGGCACGAAGGGCACGAAGTTTGGGAGTGGGTGTGGGGAGAGGGTTGGTGGTTGGTGGTTGGGGGAAGATTGGGTGGTTTTCAAAATCGTGCTCGTGCTCGTGCTCGTGCTCGTGCTCGATCCGCGTCCGATAGCGTGTTTTGCTGGCGGGTTTGTAGTTGGCCTCATCGCTGAAAGAAGACAGCTTGTAGCGGGTGGTCGTGAGGCGATTGACGCTCTCAACCGTCATCCTCGCTTGACAACTGCCACGCGCTACACTCGCTCGCAACCTTCGTGGCTTTCGTGTGCTTCGTGGTGAGTCCGCTGCGCGTTCGATTCGCCGAATCCCGAATCCCGGGTACGACCCCAAATGTGGTCAAAATCACCATAGCAGATCG
>JBEIRZ010000521.1:0-2735 GCA_040375695.1 Planctomycetaceae bacterium | reverse complement strand
GCCAGCCGTGTCGCTTCGGAGGCGGAATAACCGTGGATGCGGGTCAGGTAGGTGACCCATTCGAGGGCCGAGACATCGGCGTACATCCCTTCGGTCCCGGGGAGGTAACCGATGCGACGAAAGAGTTCGGGGTTGCCGCGGG
Organism: Planctomycetaceae bacterium; assembly: GCA_040375695.1. GTDB lineage: Bacteria > Planctomycetota > Planctomycetia > Pirellulales > Pirellulaceae > UBA6163. Next base: position 2,593 of record JBEIRZ010000521.1, on the reverse strand, counting down.
GGGATTGGCCGAGGACGCGGACGCTGCCGATCGTCGGGCGGAGCTGGCCGGTGATCAGGTTCAAAAGCGTCGTCTTGCCGGCACCGTTGGGGCCCAATAGCCCATGCGCCCCTTCGGGCAAATCGAGGGTGATGTCATTGACCCCGATGACGATCCCGTAGAGCCGGGTGACATGATTGAGTTCGATCAGCATCGCGTATAAAGACCTCAGACTCGCATCGGGGCGTTGACCCGTCGGAAGAGGATCACCAGCGAAACGACCGAAACCAAGAGCAGCGCCGCGAACGAGGCCGGAGCCATCGGGACGCTCTCGCCGAAACCGAAAATGTAAGCTTGGACATTGCCCAGCATTTGATAGGGGGAGGTCAGGATCCTCCACCCCGGCTGGTATTCCGTCTGCATCTGCTGGGCCTCGAACGACGGGATCGCGGTGAGCGCCGAATAGGTCACGTGGCCGACGATCCAAATGGCGAACCAAGCGAAGGCGGCATAGCGGCTTTCGAGCGTCAGCGACGAGATCGCCAGCGCGACGAGCGTCGTGGGGATGACCAACACGATCGACGCGAGGATGACCCGCAGCGGCAAGTCCCACGTCTCGAAAAAGATGCTCAGCGATGGTGACAGCAGCAGCCCGACGACATAGAGGATCAGCGCCGGGAGGGCCGAGATCACGACAAGAAAAAAGGCGACGACGCCGACCTTGCCGAGGATGTATTCAAGCCGCGTGATCGGCCTGGAGAAATAGATCAGGTAGGCGCGGGTCCGGAGGTCTTGCGAGATCAGCGGCGGGGCGACGATCCCGACGATCAGGACGATCAAAAACGATTGCGGGTAGCGGAGCATCGTCAGCAGCATGAACGACCATACGCCGTGTCGGATGTCGGAGAATTGGTCGCTGTCCGGCCATGCCGGGAGCTCGCCGATGCTGGCGCTCAGCATCACGCTTTGCGGCATCCCTTTGATCACCGCGGTGAAGCCGCGCCAGATTTGGGGGTCGCGGTACGACTGTTCGAAGGCGAGGAACGGGGCGGCGAAGGCGAGCAGTGGCAGGAAGGCGGCGAAGAGCAACCGTTTGAGCCAAGTCGACTTGAGCGTCCGCACGATCCCGGTGACGCAGATCGTCCACCAGCGAGTGAAGCTGGTGACGCGGGCCGTCGTGCAGGGGAGGTATCCGGGGTTATGAATTGGCATCGCTTCCCCCACCGGCGGCACCGCGCACCGCCTCCAAGAAAATCGTTTCCATCGAATTCCGGGCGGGGCCGAGCGACCGGATCGCGATCCCGTGCTGGGCCGCCGTGCGCCACACCTCGCGGATCGACTCTTCGGAATCGCCCAATACGACAACGCTCCCCAGCGGCCCGGCCTGGGCTTCGATCTGGCGTTCGCGGAGCGCCGCGATCATCCGCTCGGGCGGGCCTGACACGCGGAGGTGCAGCGCCGGCGAGGCGGGGCGAGAGAGTTCGGCCATCGAGTTGGCGACCGACACGCGGCCCGCGGCGAAGATCACCACATGGTTGCTGACCTGTTGGACATCGGGAAGGATGTGCGTGCAGATGACGATGCTCTTACCGTGCGACGCGTGCAACAGCTTGATGCGATTGAGCATCGACTCGCGTTCGTCCGGGTCGAGCCCCGAAGTCGGTTCGTCGAGGATCAACAGGGGCGGGTCATGGACGAGGGCTTGGGCGAATTTGAGCTTCTGACGCATCCCGGTCGAGTAGGTTTCGACGGGGCGATAACGCTCTTGGCCCGCGCCGCAAAAGTCGAGGATCTCGTGTGCCCTGCGGAGCGATTCGATCGCCGGGAAACGGTTCAGACGCGCCGCGAATTGGACGCATTCGACCCCCGAGAGGCTCGGCAGGTAGCAATCGTCTTCGGGCATGTAACCGACGAGCTCGCGGATCTTCATGTTGTCGTTCCAGACATCATGACCCAAGACCGAAGCCTTGCCGGTGGTCGCCTTGAGCAGCCCCAAGAGGATCTTGATAAGCGTGCTTTTGCCCGCCCCGTTGGGCCCGAGCAACCCGGTGACGCCGGGGGGAATGTGCGTCGTGATGTCGTGCAGCGCGCGGAACGAGCCGTACGACTTGGTCACACCTTCCAGTGCGATCACGGCATCCTTCGCCGACGCGGGGCGATCGGTGCCTTGCGCCGAGGATTGTGCGGCGCCGCGCGGATCGGCGGCTCGTTCGTTTGCGATCACGGTGTGGCTCAAAGGGGACGGTCCCGAGCGGACGAGTTTTGGGGTCCGCGTTTTTGTTGGCCGGGTTCTTATGGCCGGGGTTTTGGGGGCCGGAGTTTGATCGGCTGGCGATCAACCACCGATCCCGATCAGACGCAGGGCGGCGATGGCGGTGAAGACGAGCAACAGGCTATCGAAAAGCTTCTGTGGGATTTTACTTACAATCCACCGGCCGCACACCAGCCCCAATAAAACGCAGGGGGCTAAAATGGCATTGATCGCCAGCGACGGGGGGTCGATCAGCCCTAGATTGATGCTGAAGGGGACCTTACTGCAATTGAGGATCAGAAAAAACCAAGCGCTTGTGGCGATCAATTGGTTCTTTGGCAGGGCGATCGCGAGGAGGTACAG
>JBEIRZ010000669.1:0-1349 GCA_040375695.1 Planctomycetaceae bacterium | reverse complement strand
CCGATCCGGTCGCAGGTGTGTGCGCTCTATGCTTGGTGTCGCAGCGTCGACGATGCGGTCGACCATGCCGCGTCACAAGCCGAAGCGTGCGAAGCGCTACGGGTGCTGGATGCCGACCTGACACGTTGCCAGCGTGGCGATTCGGTCGAACATCCCGCGTCTCTGTGGATCCGACCGCTCGTCGCCGAACGGAAAATTGATCCCCGGCACGCGCGGGAGTTGATCGAGGGGATGCGGTTGGACCTCGACGGATTCGTCGTCCAGAATCGTGACGATTTGGAACGTTATTGTTACCACGCCGCCGGCACCGTGGGGCTGATGATGTCTTCCCTGATGGGGGTCAAGGATCGTGCCGCCGGCCGCCATGCCGTAGCCTTGGGTGTCGCGATGCAGCTCACCAACATCGCCCGCGACGTTCGCGAAGACGCCGAGCGCGGGCGTTCTTACTTGCCCGGGATCCCGAGCGTTTTTGATGCCGACCCGGAAGCGGTGCGGGCGTCCGTTCGCCAGATCCTCGACCTTGCCGAATCGCAATACGACGTCGCCTTGGAGGGTTTGCGTTACCTCCCTTGGAGGTGCCGAACCGCGATCCGTGTCGCACTCGAGGCCTACCGTGAGATCGGCCGCGAAATCCTTCGGCGGGGCTGCGACGTCTTAAACGGCAGGACCGTGATTAGCAAACGGCGATTGGCCTGGGTCGCTCTCCGCGGCCTCGGTCGATCGGCCACTTCCGATATCGTTGCCTCCGTCCGTCAACCCTTTTACCGTTTCCTGTCACCCATTGAGGACTTTACCATGACCGACGAATCCCAAGCACAAAACCAGCTCCATCCATGCTCCGTCAGCCAGGCCAAGCAGGTCGCGTTCCTGGGGCTCTCCTTGACCGCGATCATGGCATCGGCGCTCTTCGTGTTGGTCTATGTCAATCCGAAGAGCTCGGAGTATTCCTATTTGCCACTGCTGTATTCGGGTGCGTCACTCGCTTTGGGCTTCGTCTTCAACCGGCTCTCTGTCCGAGCAGCCTCAACGCCTTGAACCTTTAGCCCGAGATACCGATAGCCCGATAGCCCGGCGGCTCACACAGGTCCGAACCGGAGAGCCTCACGCCGGCAAACCGACCCAAAAACCGAAATCGATGTCGATCCGGTTGCCGGGCTCGCCATTGAGTTCGATGAAATGCCGCAGGGCGTCGATCGTCGCTTCCTTCGTCTGGCCCCAATTGGTGATGTGAACCTTGCCGTTCAATAACCTCGTTGGGCCGATGGTCACGCGAAGCTCATTCACCAACGCGGCCAGCGCATCGATCAGCATCACCGATCGGACCTCAAACGGTTCGTCGGGCAAAACCT
>JBEIRZ010000027.1:0-27477 GCA_040375695.1 Planctomycetaceae bacterium | reverse complement strand
ATCAGCAACCCCAGTTGCACCGGCAAAACTTACCCCGATTACTTCGCCGACTTGGAGGCACTAACGGGGAGGCCGCATCACTGGTTCGAGTGACCGCAACAGCATTTCGGTTCGATCCAAGTTTGGGCAGATCTGTCCACGCATCGCGAGTAACTCCTCCGCCCTCGCCAACAAACGATCAGAGAACTCGCTTTCCTCCGAATTTACATCCCCAGAATCGGCATAGAACTCCGCAGAACAATGCTGGCAGGCGATCTGCTGGCCAAGCAGGCGACTGTGTACTTGGAGTCGCCTTCCGCAAACGGGACACGACTGTTTGAAATAGAGCGGCATGGAATGGCCTCCTTGACGCCGATCCCGAGAAGGGTGACGAGGGACGAATCTTAACCTTTAGGAACCGATAAAGCAACCCTTTCCCGCAATAAAAGCTGACCGGTGTACTTTTGCCCGTTATTATGCGAATCGGCCGCCGGATCGAACCTTAACGCAGACCGGAGGGCTGATTGAACGAACTAGAAAGCATAGCGATCAGCTTCCTCACCGGGTTTCTGACGGGGGGGGGGGCTTGTTGGGCTTACCATAGGTGCCGAAAAAGTCGCTCATTCGACGATTTCGTCCACGAGTCACGAACCGATTCCCTTACGGGTTTGGCAAACCGGCGGGAGTTCGATCTCCAGATCTCCAAGTTGCTCGATGGTCATCGAAAAACAGGCCGATCGTTCTGTTTAGCGCTGATTGATATCGACAACTTCAAGAGGGTAAACGATACCTATGGCCACCCCTCGGGCGACACGGTCCTCCGTGAAGTGGCAACCGGACTGCGGAGACGTGTCCGGCAGACGGACCTCCTCGCTAGATATGGCGGCGACGAGTTTGCGTTAATCCTACCGGCGCCCTTAAGATTGGCAGCGGATCGGATGGATGCTTTGCGTCGGGAAGTCTCTGCAGAGAACGTCTCGAGGGGGTTGCCGATCCGGATTACGTTCAGCGCGGGACTAAGCGAGCCGACCGAACATGACACGGGCTCTGAGCTTATTCGCCGGGCCGATGAAGCGCTCTACCAAGCCAAGCAGGCCGGTCGGAACCGCGTCTGTACGAAGGAAATTGAACCGCGTTTGAAGCCAAACGGCGGACCAGCACTGCCCGAATCAACCGGACAAACCCGATGATGCACGATCAAGCTAGCAACGGCACACCCAGCCACCAAGCGTACCTATTCGGCCATCCGACGGGGCTCTACACCCTCTTCTTCGCCGAAATGTGGGAGCGATTTTCCTATTACGGCATGCGAGCGCTTTTAGTGCTCTACATGATCAAAGGCTTTCTTGGGTACGGAGACTCTCAAGCCTACAGCGTCTACGGGGCCTACACGGCGCTCGTTTACATGACCCCTTTTTTCGGCGGCATGTTGGCGGATCGGGTGCTCGGACCCAGGATCGCCGTGATCATCGGCGGCACCCTGATGGCTCTCGGCCACCTGCTGATGACGGTCGAACACCCGATACTCTTTTTCTTGGCGCTCGCCTGCCTGATCGTTGGCAACGGCTTCTTTAAACCGAACATTTCTTCGATCGTCGGGAAGCTTTATGGCAATGATTTGGCCCGGCGGGATGGTGGCTTCACGATTTTCTATATCGGCATCAACCTGGGAGCGGCGATGAGCCCACTGCTGTGCGGCTACGTCGGTGAAAAATACGGATGGCATTACGGCTTCGGTTTGGCAACGATCGGCATGCTGATCGGCCTAGCGACATTTGTTGCCCCCACGCGTGTGACGCAACTCCTGATCATGGCCGGAGCGATGCTGGCCGCGTTCGGCTTATTCTTCTTCCGCCCCGACAGCGGGATCGCGATCGCGGCGAACCTCTTCATCGCGTTGGCCTTGGTCGTCGCAGCCGGTATCGCGATCACGGCCTTGTCCCGCGGTGGGCTTCCCGATGACGTGGGCCGTCGGCCGGTTCATGCGGCGGACGCCGGTCCGGCGGCTCACCCCTGGTTAACGGATCGCGTCATTTACCTTGGTATCGTTGTCGCGATCCCGATCTTCGCGCTGCTCGTTTCCGGATTCGGCCCGCTGAACGAAGGCAAGATGGTTCAGCTGATTCCCGAATCAACGATCGAGTCGATCCGAAAGAACCCCAACCCGCTGATCGCCGGACTGGCGACCTTCTTGGAAGAGATCAGCAAGCCCGCCGGTTTGGTTCTCTTCGTGACCGGACTTTTAGGCTTGTCCTATTTGCTAAAGGAAACCTTCTCGTTCGACCGCGTCGCCAAAGAACGGATGTTCGTTGTCCTGATCCTCACCTTCTTCTCGCTCCTGTTCTGGGCGATTTTCGAGCAGGCAGGAAGCTCACTTAACAATTTCACCGATCGGAACGTTAACCGCGTTGTCGGTGGCCGGGTCGTGACCGAAGCGGAAGTGGGTCAAACGATCGATCTCCAGCCAACCCAACAGCAACTCGGATTTCTTCGTGACGGAAAAATGTTCACGATGGACCAACTGGACGACCTCCGAGAAGAAAATAAAGACAATGCTGATTTTTCGCTCCCGTGGAAAATCGAATCCTCCCATGTCGGGATGATGATCTCTGATCGTGGAGATGAGTTGCCCGCGAGTACTTTTCAGGCGGTGAACCCAATCTACATCCTCCTCTTCGGTCTCGTCCTGTCGATGCTCTGGACTTTCCTTGGAAGCCGAGGATGGGAACCGAGCACGCCGGTAAAATTTTCGCTCGGACTGATGCTTTTAGGATGTGGTTTCGGTGCTTTCTGGATGGGGGCACAATCGAGCGACTCCCGCGGGATGGTGAATGTCGGTTGGCTCTTGGCGGGCTACCTCGTTCAGACACTCGGGGAACTCTGCCTATCGCCGGTCGGGCTTTCGATGATCACCAAGTTATCGCCGACAAGATTGGTTAGCACCGTGATGGGGGCATGGTTCTTAGCGACCGCCTTCTCGCAATACTTGGCAGGGATCATTTCGCAGTTCACGCGAATCGACGAGGCCAGTGGCGGTATCCCTGAGCCGATACGAACCGTAAATGTTTATGGAGACGTCTTCGGGATCATCGCGATCTGGGGGATCGCGGCGGGCCTAGCTTGCTTGGCGTTGTCGCCATTACTGCGTCGCTGGATGCACGACGGGGTCGACCAGCAAGCGACCGCCGATCTGGCGAAGTAGATTGCCGGTTCGCAAGTCATGGTCACACAGACCTCGCCCTCCCTTTCATGGGGCATTATTGACGGCTCCGCCCACCTCAGGCGGGCCTGGCGTCGGGGGGGCAGGTGTCGACAAACGGCGCGACAACCACTCGCTGGCACCCAATCGCAACTTTTCGCGTTGTCTGTCGATCTGACGATTGAGCTTTTGGGTCAACTTGGCCTGCTGACCGGGAAGGTATTCGTCACGAATGAACTTCTCAATCAGCTCGCCGATTTCCTCGGCCACATCCCCACCGACACGACTGATACGATCAACCTCCAGGTCAATCAACGAGACATTGGCTAAAGCGATGTGGGGATCGGCGAGGATATCAGGGGGGACGCGGGTCAAATCGAACTCGAACGCTACATCGCCCGCAACGATCAGCCGCAGACGCGCCCTCGCATCGGCCGAGAGGCTGAAAAGCCGTACCCCATAATTCCAAAGCTGCCGCTGGAGGCTTACATCCGCCAGCACATCGACCTGAGCTTCGAAATGGAGCCGCCCGTCAGGTTCGAGCGATGCGCGCTTTACCTGAATGTTCAATCGGTTTGGGTCCTGGACATCACCCAAGACGACGTCGTAGCGAAACCAGCTCCCGTGATTGACCTCCTTCCACTTGCGTTTTGTGGTGATCTTGCCCCCATCGGTCTTGATATCGAAGCCACGGTAAATCCGGTTTTGCCCACCCCAACCCTTAAGGTTTTGATAGCTTTCCGGAAGCAACTGACGCCCCCAGTTGAGGGCCCATTGGAGCGTCTGCTTGGCCTCGGCAGGCGGCATCCCGGCCAAGAGATCGGGGCTAGGGACAGCAGCATCTCCCGCCAGGAGCGGCCGGGCAAAGAAGGACATGAAAAACAAGCAAACGCAGCAGGTGATCAGCAGGAACTCACGAATGCGATTGCTCATTGCCACGGTAACGCCAAAAAAAAGCGGCTAACAAACCTGCGACATAGCTGAGATCATCAGCGTTTTGTGCCAAAAGGTGGTCAGCGCCGTCCAGTGCAACCAGACTTACGGGAAACGGCCCGATCTGGTTTTCCCTTGCGGAGCCGGCTAACTGCATGATCCGCAGCGCATGATCGAACCCGAGCGTTTCATCGACCGGGGAATGCAAAACCATCAGCGGGACCCCAATTTTCGCGATCGAGTCCTCCAACCGATGGCGTCGGAAGTCATCGAGCATTTGCCGTCGAATCAGCCACGGTCGCCCACCGATCTCAACCATCCCCTGACCAGACCCCTCGATTGCGGGATTGCGTCTGGCCAATAAATTCGCGAGGTGCTGGGTATCGCTTGGGGCAGCCAGTGAGGCGACCGCGCCCAACGGGCTCCCTTTGTCGGCGATTTCGCCGGCATAGGCCAACGAAGCCGCACCGCCGAAACTGTGTCCGAGCAAACCGGTCACACGCCCGAAAGCTCCGAGCATGTAGGCAACCGCCGCACGAAGGTCTGCAAGATTCGTGGTGAAGTCGGTCTTAGAAAAATCGCCATTGCTGTTGCCGAGCCCGGTCATGTCGTAACGCAAGACCGTCACCCCGCGGGCCGCCAAATCCCTCCCCAGGCGAACGATGGCCTTTAGATCCTTGTTGCAGGTAAAGCAGTGCGAAAAAACCACGACAGGTGCCCCAGACCCTGGAGCGGTTGGTAAATCGAGGATGCCTGCGAGTTCGTGCCCGTTTCCACCAGGGAAACGGACGCGCTGGGACCTTCGGGGTTCCGGGATACCGGAATGGGCCGTTCGAGACCCCAATTCGCCGTGATGATTTGCGTGCGTGGACATCAGCCTCAAGGGGTTGCGACATGGGAACTGATCCGTCCGTCCCGAAACGCATCCGCCATCGCCTTGGGTACTTCCGCTTCCGCCAAGACCAACGCGGCCCTGTTGCTCGCAACCATCGCCTTCATTTCCTGCTCCTGAGCGATCGCTTCGGCCAAACGGCGTTCAGCCTTCGCCCTGGCGACGCGAGTGTCGGCTTCGGCTTGGTCGGTCTGCAACCTCGCACCGATGTTCTCGCCGACATCAATGTCTGCGATGTCGATCGACACGATTTCGAATGCCGTCTGCGAATCGAGAGCGCGGCTCAAGACCGCTCGCGTGATCATATCCGGATTCTCAAGGACTTCGAAGTGGGAACCGGCCGAACCTATCGAACTGATGATCGATTCGCCGACACGCGCAATGATCGTGTCTTCGGTCGCGCCACCGATCAGTTGCTCGAGATTCGTTCGGACCGTCACACGAGCGCGGACTCGTAACTCGATACCGTTTCTGGTGATCGCGCTAAGGGTCGTTTTACCGCTACGTTTAGGATCGGGACAGTCGATGACTTTCGGATACACGCTCGTCTGGACGGCATCGAGGACATCGCGACCGGCCAAATCGATCGCCGACGCTTGGTCAAAATCAAGTGGAATGCTCGCCCGTTGAGCGGCGATGATCGCATGGATCACGTTCTTAACGTTGCCATTCGCGAGATAGTGCGACTCGAGCCTCCGTGTGCTGATCCCCGTCTCCCGATCGATGCTCAAACCCGCCTGGGCGGCCATCACCTTGGCCTGCACGATGACGGCAGGATTCACTTTGGTGAAATGCATCCTGATCAGGCTCATCAGGCTAACATCAGCCCGCGACATCACGGCCTGGATCCAGAGCTTGCCGTACCGAATGGTGAAAACGAACAAAAACGCGAGGAACGCCAAGGTGAGCAGGATCCCCACCGTGGCAACCACTTGGCTGGCCGATTGGGCGACCAACCCTACCGTCAGGGCGAAGGGCAGAAACATGGCTGTGCTCGTCAGTTTGATCGGGCGGCGAGGACGAAAGGGAAGACCGATCGAGTCCCCCCGTCGATCCCTACTCCGACGAGTATAACAACCGTAAGCAGCCAACGCGATCAATCATAGAATTCGGGGAGAAACCGACAAAGGGCATCAAAGGAATCCCCTCGCCCCGCGTCAACGGCCCTGCACCTAAGCGTTCAGGGAACGAGACCGCTTGGGCCCCAGCCGAAAAACGATTCAGACGTAGTTTTTCAAGACTTGAGCGATCAAAGTGGGGTCGTCTTGCTCCCGGAGGTGACGGATTTGGTCCGCCGGAAGGCCCACTTTTTCAAGATTCGACAGCAGCTTCTGCCAGACCGTCTCACGCTTCTTTCCTTCGCAAAGATACAGTTCCGTCAATTGCTCCATCGCCTTCTGCAGGGCAATAGCATCGCGGTTGCGATAATAATTCTTAATTACCTTTTCTTGATACTTCGTGCGTTGCGGTTCAGACAATTCGGAACTCGATTGGAGACTGGGTGGCTAAAACCTGGCTCGGGTCGAAAAACCTATCGCCCCTCGTAGCGAGTATCGCAAATCACCCCGACTCGTCTATAGTAATTTAATCTTTGCCGATCTGCGGAGTCGACATCAGTTTGCCCCGCCCGGCGCTTGCCAGCAACCGCCTCCGATGTCATGCCGCCGCAGTCCAATTCACCTTCAAATCCGTTTCCCAGCCACGGCGACAGTCACCCAACGGGGCCAGATCTGACCCGTCCGACTGTCGTGCGTGGCGTACGTGGCGCGACAACGGTCGAGAACGACACACGCGAAGAGATTTTAACCGCCACGCGACAACTTCTCGCGCTCATGATCCGCAGGAACGGGATCGACTCGAGCGATGTCGCCAGCGCGGTTTTTACCGTCACCCAAGACGTGACGGCCGAGTTCCCTGCGGTAGCGGCAAGGCAATTGGGATGGCTGGATGTCCCCTTGCTCTGCGGCTACGAAGTCTCCGTCCCCGGCTCATTGCCTCGCTGCATTCGGGTTTTGATTCACTGGAACACGACAAAATCCCAAAAAGAAATCGCCCATACCTACATGCGTGAGGCGACCGTCCTGCGTCCGGATCTGACCAAGTATCCGCCTGTCGATCTAGCGGAACTTGAGGCATGGATTCGCGTGCAAATGGGCGATGCCTCATGAATCGCATGAAGTGGGAGGCTGGAGACCGGTTGTCGCCGCTCCATGCAGGCAGTTGCTGGGCCGACGGAATCAAAGGGATCGATCCGCTTGTAACCGGACTGATCGCCGGCCCCATGACCCAGCTGGTCGAACGACTGGCCGCCGAGGAGATCGACCTGCGAGCATTTTGGGAAGGCTTGATCGCCTTTTCGGCAGCCGGCTACGCCTCGGGGAATCACCTCAGTGACGAGGAGGCATGCCGGCGAGCCCTATTGTCGGCCGGTGCCGGCAGGCTGACCGTTGACAACTTGGCCTCGGCGGCCGCATCCCGATTTTCGGAAGTCCGGCTCGCCTTCCAAGAGGCTTTTCCGAAACTCCCGCAGCAGCTTGTACTTCGCGGCGGCCCGTTGCGAGACGCGTGGCTCGGTTTCGGCCCAGGGCTGCTTCGACTCATCGGGAAGCAGACGCACGAGTCGTTCATCCCGAAATCGACAACGGCGATCTTGCTGTCCCCTTACGCAGGTGGCGGCGGCTCCTGCTCACCCGCTTCGCAGACACTCTGGATCGAAGCCGTGCTGACCAACCCTTTTCCAGAGTTACCTGAGGTCTTGCGACTGGCTTGGCTTGTCTCAAGAATCGGTTTGGCCAGGGGATTGAGTTCAGAAAGTGCGATCGCTTGCGAAGATCGGACATCTCCTTCGAACCGTGGCGTCGACATCGGGGAGCTGGCATTGGTTCCGATCGTTCTGCAGGCCGGGGCCGAACTCGATCTATTGCCGATTCCGGCAGACGACCCTAAGACGATCGAACGGGCGGCAGGGGTTTGGTGCGGGCGAATGGACCCGCTGGTCCTCGAAATCCTTTCCGATTGGTGGCGACAAAACCAGCAGTTACGTCCCCCTTTCCCGATCGCGATGAAAGCATTAGACCGTATGCTCTCGGGCCCCGTCGGCCATCAGCCGGACACGCCATGAATACCCCTATATCGCCGACCGATGCCCCAACCGTAACTTGGCAACAGCGTTTATTCGCGGCGGTCGCTTTTTACCCCACACTCTTCTGGAACTGCCTGTTAGGGAAGGTCTTGCATCGCCGGAATTGGTGGGACCCGATCGATCAGGCGGTCCTCCTGGGGGGTTACCCTTTTACGGGAGATGCACAAAGACTTCACGCACTCGGGGTTCGGGCGGTGGTTAACACCTGCGCGGAATATGCCGGGCCAGAATCGGAGTACCGTAGGCTTGGGATCGAGCAACTCCGAGTCCCGACGGTCGATTTCACCCACCCAAAACTCCCTGATGTACGGCGTGCAGTCGACTTTGTCGACGAACACGTCAAACGTGGCGAAAAGGTATACATCCACTGTAAGGCAGGGAGGGCCAGAAGTGCCACGGTGGCAATCTGTTGGCTGATTCGACATCGGGGAATGTCGCCGGCCGAAGCGCAGTCGCATCTATTAGCCTGTCGACCCCACGTCAATCCCCACGTCGACCAACGCCCGGTTGTCCAGGAATTCGCGATCTCACCGGGCGATCGCCAGGCAACCGCAGGGCAGGGTGGGCAGTGAAAAAATCCGATCGCGCAAGGTTGATCACAACTAGGCTTGCGGAACTCTATCCCAACCCGCCGATCCCGTTGGATCATCACGACCCCTTCACCTTACTGGTCGCCGTGGTGCTTAGCGCCCAGTGCACCGACAAAAAGGTCAACGAAGTCACCCCCGCGCTGTTTCGAAGGGGTGGAACACCCCAAAAGATGGCAAGGCTGCCGGTCGACGAGATCTTATCGATCATTCGCCCTTTGGGGCTGGCCCCGCAAAAGGCGAAAGCGCTTGCGGGGTTATCAGAAATGATCGTCCGCGATTTCGGCGGAGAAGTCCCAGGCGACTTTGAATGCCTCGAATCGCTCCCCGGCGTAGGCCACAAAACGGCCAGCGTGGTGATGAGTCAGGTATTTGGCCTTCCCGCGTTCCCGGTCGACACGCACATCCATCGATTGGCACAGAGGTGGGGATTGAGTGACGGGTCGAGCGTGGCCCAGACGGAACGCGATCTGAAACGGCTTTTCGCACCAGAAAGTTGGCGCGACCTTCACCTCCAAATCATTTATTACGGAAGGGAACACTGCTCGGCACGCGGATGCGACGGCACCCGATGCCCGATCTGTCGAGAACTCTTCCCCACCCGCAAGAAACCGGTGATTCACCGCAAAGCCTGAAACCTGCGCCGGTGACCGGGCGAGCAAAAACCCTGCAAACAACTTGGGTTGTAATTATTCAGGGCCAAGCCAAAAGGTGGTAAAATAAAGAGATTCTGGCCCGGGTTCACTTACTAAAAACTCATGAACATTCGCCACTTCCTCACGTCCTTTGCGATCCTTTGGCTCGCTACCGCCTTTGGCGTGGACCAACGATATCTCTGGTCGCAAGAGGTCTCTTTCACTCAGGAAATTCAGCCGCTCTTGGCGAAACGCTGTTTCGCATGTCACGGTCCGGACAAAGATGAGGCGGGGTTGCGTCTACACACCGCCGAGACGGCGACCGCAAAACTTGAGTCAGGATTTTCTGCGATCGTACCCGGGCAACCCGAAGCGAGCGAACTTCTGGCCCGCATCACGTCACAGGAAGAAGGGGTGCGAATGCCGCCCGAAGGGAAGCCGCTGACCGAACGCGAGCAAACCCTGATCCGGCGTTGGATCGAGCAGGGCGCCTCTTGGAAGCGACACTGGGCGTTCGAACCCTTATCCGCACCAGCCGTCCCGAACTCCGTTGACGGGGGCAGGGACCTTCACCCGATCGATGCCTTTCTGACCGCCAAGCTTTCACAGCAGGGGCTGCAGCTAAGCCCCGCCGCCGAACCTCGCCAACTCTACCGCCGACTTCATCTAGACCTCACGGGGCTGCCACCGACTCCGCAAGCGATGGAAGTGTTTTTGGCTCGGGCCAAGGTCGACTTCGAGACCGCTTGGGAGTCGGAAATAGATCGGCTGCTCGCCTCAGAGAGGTACGGTGAGCATTGGGCTAGACACTGGCTCGACGTGGTCCGGTATGCCGAAACGAATAGCTTCGAGCGTGATGGTGCCAAACCGCATGCGTGGCGTTATCGGGATTATGTGATCCGCTCATTCAACGATGATAAGCCTTACGACCAATTCCTGCTCGAACAATTAGCCGGGGACGAACTCCCGGTCGTGACCAGAGATTCGCTGGTCGCAACAGGCTTCTACCGACTGGGCATCTGGGACGATGAACCCGCAGATCGCAAGCTGGCGATGTACGAAGGGTTTGACGACATCATCACGACAGTCGGACAAGGGCTCTTGGGGCTAACACTGAATTGTAGCCGCTGCCACGATCATAAAATCGATCCGATCCCCACGTCTGAGTATTACGCGACGCTCGCCTTCTTCCGAAACCTGACGCCTAATGGCTACGGGCCGCATGTCGAACGCCCTTTGGTAGCCAGCGATTCCGACCGCGCCGAGTTCGCCGCGGCGGAAGCGAAGATCCGAGAGGAAGGAGATCTGCTCCAGGCCCGCCTGACGGAGGTCGAAAACAACCTGCGGAAATCGTTTGCCGACTTGACCTCGTCCCAGGCCTCAACACGTGACCTTGATGACCTCGAATACCGCTTCTACCGAGACACGTTCGAGAGCTTGCCGGATTTCGATAAGCTAAAGTCCGAAACGGTCGGCAAGTTGGAATCTTCTCTGATCGATATCAAGCTGGCCACCCGCCCCGATCACTTCGGGTTTGTCTTCGTAGGTTCCCTGATCGTGCCGGCGGATGGCGAGTACGAATTTGTCCTCGACTCGGATGACGGGTCGAGACTCTCGATCGACGGAGAGGAATTGATCCGCTACGACGGGATCCACGGTGTCGGTTCACCGAAACGGGCCAAACGCCAGCTCACGCAGGGCAGACACCCCATCCGAGTCGATTATTTCCAAGGCAAGTTCGGCAAAGGGCTGCACCTGCAATGGAGCGGCCCAGGATTCAAACTTCGAAGCCTGACTTCGGATGAGCCGTCTCGGAAAGCAGACTTCAACGAGTTCATCAAATCCCCTGCCGCCGAACGACTCGATCCTGCCAAGCTGGCTCAGTACCGGAAAGTCCGGGAAGAATTGGAGGCCAACAAGCGGAAAAAACCTTGGCCGGATTACGGGATGTGCGTCAGCGAGGAGGGGAGCCATGCGCCTGAAACTTTTGTTTTGATTCGTGGGAACACCGAATCCACAGGGGATAAAGTCGAGCCCGCGTTCCTGTCCTCCCTGGGTGGCGGTCATCCCGAAATTGTTCCCAATGCGAACGCGAATTCATCCGGCAGGCGCTTGGCTTTTGCCAAATGGTTAACCTCGCCCGATAACAGGCTGACGAGCCGTGTCTTCGTAAACCGCATTTGGCAACATCATTTCGGTCGAGGGATCGTCAGGTCACCGAACAACTTCGGCCAACTCGGGGAACCGCCGACACACCCCGAACTCCTGGATTGGCTTGCGAACCAGTTCGTCCAAGGCGGTTGGCGGGTCAAACCGATTCATAAGTTGATCCTGACCTCAAACGCCTATCGTCAAGTGAGTCTCGTCTCTGAAGAGGCGGCCGAGAAAGACCCCAATAACAATCTGTTCAGCCGCTTCGATTTACGCCGGCTGAGCGCCGAAGAATTACGCGACTCGATTTTGGCAGTCAACGGTCGATTGAATCTCAAAATGTATGGCCCAAGCGTCTACCCGGAGATCTCGAAGGAGGTGCTCGCTGGCCAATCGGTCCCCGGAAAGGGATGGGAAACCTCCACCCCCGAAGATCAGTCAAGGCGAAGCGTTTACATTCACGTCAAACGATCCTTGATCGTTCCCCTACTCGCAAGTTTTGATTTTCCCGAACCGGATACGAGCTGCGAAGCGCGATTCGTTACCACTCAACCGGGACAAGCCTTGACCCTGTTGAATGGGGATTTCAGCAACGAACAGGCGAGTACTTTTGCCGAACGGGTTAGGCGAGAAGCGGGTGAAAAACTTGAGGATCAAATCAATTTGGCTTTCGGACTGGCCTTGGCTCGATCACCCGAGCCGGCAGAAATCGAACGTGCCTCGAACCTGATTCGCGACATTCGGGCTCGTTACCAACTCAGCGAATCCGAGGCCCTAACGTGTTATTGTCTATTCATTTTCAACCTTAACGAATTCGTCTATCTGGACTAAGGGATCAAAATGCATCGAAATTTCTGTGGCCGGACTCGCCGCGAGATGCTTTGGCAAACAGGTGCTGGCTTTTGCGGCGTCGCCCTATCCGGACTATTGGCGAAGGACGGATTTTTAACCGGCGTTTCCCAAGCGGCCGACTCTTCGCATGTCAAGCAACCGCATTTCCCCCCCAAGGCTAAAAGCGTCATCTTTCTTTTTATGTACGGCGGACCGAGCCACATCGACACGTTCGATTACAAGCCGACGATGAAAGGCCGAGATAACCAGACAGTGACCGTGAAGACCTTTGGCCGTGGAGGCCATCGCAATACCGGCCGGATCGTCGAGCCGCGATGGAATTTCAAACGGTATGGCCAATCGGGAAAGTGGGTCAGCGATTTGTTCCCCAACGTCGCGACCTGCGTCGATGACATCGCGTTCATCCACTCGATGACCGCCGATTCGCCGATCCACGGCTCGGCAATGCTGATGATGAATTCCGGTCGGGTCCAGAGCGGCCACCCTTGCTTGGGATCGTGGGTCAATTACGGCCTCGGTTCGCCCAACGAAAACCTTCCCGGTTTTGTCGTGATGCTGGACCGTAAGGGTGGCCCGATCTCCGGGGCAAAAAACTGGTCGAGTGGTTACATGCCCGCAAGTTACCAAGGAACGATTTTCCGAACCCAAGGAGCCCCCATCCTTGACCTGAAGTCACGCGAAGGGGTTAGCCGTGAACTGCAGCGTGACATCCTTGATGCCTTGAACCAACAGAACTTGGCACATGCACAAGCACGCAACTTGAATTCAGAACTCACGTCCCGCATCGCGAGCTACGAACTGGCCTATAAGATGCAAGAGAGTGCCCCCGAAGCGGTCGATCTCGCGTCCGAAAGCCAAGAAACCCTCGACCTGTACGGCCTGTCAGACGATCGGACCCGAGACTTCGGCACCAAATGCCTCCTCGCCCGACGGTTGGTTGAACGAGGTGTTCGTTTCATCCAAATTTATTCGGGTGGCGCGCACAACGACGACAATTGGGATGCCCACTCCGACCTCGAACGGAACCATAATTTCCACGCCTTCAATACCGACCTTCCGATCGCGGGCCTGCTCAAAGACCTCAAACGACGAGATATGCTGAAAGATACCCTCGTGATTTGGGGAGGAGAGTTTGGGCGACAACCGACCGCTGAGTATGCGCAAGGCACCGGCCGCGACCACAACTCGTACGGCTTCACGATGTGGATGGCGGGGGGCGGGATTCGCGGGGGGGTCAGCGTCGGCACCACCGATGAACTCGGATCGACAGCTGTCGAGAGCCCCTTTCATGTCAAACGCTTACACGCCACGGTCCTGCATCAGCTCGGACTCGACCCTAACCACCTCTCCTATTTCCATTCCGGGCTGGACCAGAAACTGGTCGGCGTCGAACCCATCGAACCGATCCGAGAAATCATCGGCTGAGAGTAGGAATTTGGCGGGACGACCGCAGAAGACCGAACCGACCGGCATGTTACGCGTGGTTTAGCCTAACCGATCAAGCCCTTAACGACATTTCCATAGACATCGGTGAGGCGGAAATCTCTACCGGCGTAGTGATAAGTTAGTCGGGCGTGGTCTAAGCCGAGCAGATGCAACATCGTGGCATGCAAATCATGCATATGGACACGATCGCTTACGGCGTGATACCCCAAATCGTCGGTCTCGCCATGTGCATAGCCGGGACGTGTCCCGCCCCCTGCTAACACCATGGTGAAGCCCTGCGGGTTGTGGTCACGACCATCGCTGCCTTGGACTATGGGGGTGCGGCCAAACTCACCACCCCAAAGGACCAGCGTGTCTTCGAGCATTCCTCGCTGCTTTAGATCGGTGATCAGCCCGGCGATCGGCTGGTCCGTCGCCAAAGCGTTTTTAGCGTGTCCCTCGCGAAGCTTACCGTGCTGATCCCACACGTTACCGCTTGAGACCTGAATGAAGCGAACCCCTGCCTCGGCCAATCTCCTGGCGAGCAAACATTGGCGACCGAAATTCTCGGTCTCTTTTTTGTCGATCCCATAAAGTCGCTGCGTCGACTCCGACTCCAGTTCAACATTCATGACCTCTGGCGCAGTTCGTTGCATGCGGAAAGCGAGCTCATAAGATTCGATCGCGCCTTCGATTTGGGAATCGGCGCCGCTCCTTTCAAGGTGCTCGCGGTTCAGCCGCTGAAGGAGCTCGATCTGTTTTGGATCCACCCCTCCATAGTCGGACTTGTCGGAAGGTTCGAGATCGGCGATTCGGCCAGAGCCAAGTCGTCCATTAGCGCCGACAACGGTCGCCTGGTGAATCGCGGGTAGGAATGCAGAACCATAATTCCTTGGTCCGCCGTGAGCACTCGCCGGGCTGATCGCGACATAACTTGGCAAGTCACGATTTTCCGTCCCCAAACCATAACTGATCCATGAACCGACACTCGGCCTAACAAGGTTATCACTCCCCGTATTCACCATCGAAACGGCTTGGCCGTGTGATTGTCCACGACTGTGCATCGAACGGACGACACAGAGTTCGTCCGCGACGCCCGCGAGTTGCGGCAGCAGATCACTAACCCAAAGTCCGCTTTGGCCCCGCCGGGCGAACTTCCATGGGCTGGCCATCAAGACCGGCTTGGCATCGATTTGTGCTGGCATCTGACCGGCATACTTCTCGCCATCCCGTTTCTGAAGCTCCGGCTTGTAATCAAACGTGTCGACCTGACTGGGCCCTCCGTGCATGAATAGGAAAATCACCCTTTTTGCCCGGGGGTCGAAATGAGGGGGTTTTGGGGCCAAAGCCTCGGACGAACGAGGCTCACCCCCCACCGTCCTCCGGACCTCTTCGGCACACAGATCGGCTAGTGCCAACAGCCCAAATCCGCATGCCGAACTCCGAAGGAAATCACGACGCGGAGTGGCGACAAATGATTGGCTCTGCATGATGTCTCGACATTTAGTCCAGGAATCGAAATTCGGTGCTCGCGATCATGACTTGAACTGCCTTGGCCCAACCTAACCGCTGATCGTCATAAGATGCGACAAAATCGAGCATGGACTTGGCTTGAGGGCCGAAGGGATCGCGGTGCAAAAGCAGATGATGAACCGCCGTCAGCCGACTAGGGTCATCAGGATAGTCCCGCAAAAGTCTCGCGGCGATCTGATCGCACCACTCAAGGATTTCGGGATTATTCAGCATTGCCAAACCCTGCGCCGGGACGTTCGTCGACTCGCGCCTCCCGACAATAAGATCAGGATCGGAAAAATCGAATGTCACGAAAAAGCTCGGCAATTCACCGCGAATTACCGGCAGATAAATCGATCGCTTCGCGGTGGGTTTTACTGCGACCTTTTCGGGCGTAGCAACGTTTTGCGAAACGAGAACACCGAAACCCGACATCGGGGCGATCGAAGGGGTGCCGTCGAGGATATCTGCCGCGAGCAACATTGTGTCTCGCATGGATTCGACAGGCAAACGCCGACGTGTCGCACGTGACAACCAACGGTTATCAGGATCCTTGGTCACATCGACAGCGCCATTTAGCGCCGCCTGCTGGTACGTTCGGGTCATCACCAGCCTTCTTATCAACCTGCGAATCGACCAACCGTCGCGCACGAATTCGACCGCCAAGTGATCAAGCAATTCGGGATGCGTCGGGCGTGCCCCCTGCGAGCCAAAATTGTCAGGCGTCCGCACCAAACCTTCGCCAAACAATTTCAACCAAACGCGATTAACGATGACACGAGCCGTCAGCGGATTATCCGGATCGGTATCCATTCGGCCAATTCCATACGTCCGCTACGGCCCGCGGGTATGGCAATCGGGCCCTCACCCGGTTCGGAACAAATCCGTAGGAACCCACGGGGAACCCTCGCCCCAGGTTTGTCAACTTCGCCTCGGATGCGGACGAAAGTGTCGGCGATATTCGCCGCATCACGAACAGCCATCGCCATTGGTAAAGGATCGGGCTTCGCTTTCTCCCAATCTTTTAAGGCCTTCTCTGCTTTCTTGACCGCATGTTTCGCGTCATTGAATTCGTCTTCCGATTCGGGCGCAGGCTCAGGCATCAAAACGGTTTGAGCCGAAAGCGTCTGCTCCTCGGGCACGTAGGCAACGGCATCTGCAAGCACGAAACCGTCCGTCCCCGCATTACGAATGATTAGGCTCGACCGCTGGCCGTCGCAAAAATCGAAGACGCCTAACTTATACCAATAAGGCTTGATGGCGGCAGATTCTCGTTGATTAACGACCAGTCGCACAACCTGCGAAGATGCATCACCAGAAGGTACCTCGGCGCCCTTGTTGGATGATCCGAGATTCAATTCCACCGGAACATTCGAGGCACGATTCCCACCGGCAGTGAAAGCGATGCGAACTTCATATCGACCCGCACTCGGGGGGCCGGGGAAGCGGATCTCACACTTCCCCTTGTCGCGATTTTGGTCGTGGACGTAACCCTTGCCATGAAACGGCTTGGTGTAGGTCGTCTTCAGCCAATCGCCTACCAACTCCGCCTCGGAATCGTCGATCAGGAGCGATCCGGCAGAAACAGGCCTGGCTAGTTCGGCCGATTTGACCCGATCTTTTGCCTCCTCAAGGGCCTTCGTCAATTCGGCTAATCGTTTTTGGTAAGCGGAATGGGCTTCGCTTCGCTCCTGGGATACGGGCAAAGGCCGCTTGTGCCAAGTGCTGACATATTTCTGGCTCTCGCCGTCCAGAACCTGAGTGCTCTTGAAGATTCCCGCGAGCGCGTAGTAATCATCCGTCGGGATCGGATCGAACTTGTGGTCATGACACCTGGCGCAACTCAAAGTCAAACCGAGCAAGCTGCGGCCTACGGTATCGATCATGTCGTCAACGACATCCATTTCGAGCTTGGCCTTATCTCGCTCGCTCAACATCTTTGTCCCCAGCATCAAAAAGCCAGTAGCCACAAGATTCTCAGCAAGCGTCTCAGGATCGTCCGCTGGCATCAGGTCGCCAGCGAGTTGCTGGACAACGAAACGATCGAAGGGCTTATCTTCGGCGAACGACCGTATGACGAAATCGCGATATCTCCAAGCGTCATGAAAGGTCGCGTTGAAATCGCTACCGTTCGAATCGGCGTAGCGAGCGATATCAAACCAGTGCCTAGCCCACTGTTCGGCGAACGCCGGCGAATGGAGCATCCCGTCGACGACCCTTCCCCAATGCTGTTCGGAGGGATCGCTCCTAAACGCCGAGATCAGGTCTGGGCTGGGGGGCAAACCGGTCAGGTCGAATGCCAACCGCCGAAGCCGAACCAACGGCTCGGCGTCTGGTGCGGGCGCTAGTCCCTCCTCTTCAAGCTTCGCCAAAACATAGTGATCGATAGGGTCACGAAGCCAATCCTTGCCGATGACATTGGGAGCGGCACTCGCCCGTGGGGGCTGAAATGCCCAATAGTTCTTCGCCGCTTCCCAATCGATCTTTGGGCCCTGCTGAAGAACCGGTAGCGAATCGGTTCGCGGATCGATCGCCCCATCATCGATCCAACGTTTGAAATCGGCGATCACCTCGTCAGGTAACCTTCCGTCCGGAGGCATCTCAAGCGACTCATAAAGAATCGCGGTAATGATGAGACTTTTAGCGCTATCACCAGGGACGATCGCAGGACCACTATCACCACCTTGCCGCCATCCGACGGCACGGTCGAGCCTCAATCCGGCGTCCGGTACGTCTTTTTTGTCCCCGTGACAGGAGAGACAGCGACTCTCAAGAACAGGCCTGATCTTCTTTTCAAAAAAAGCAAGCTTCTCCGCTTCCGCGAGCTCAGGCTCGGCGGCGAATGCGGAATCCGTTCTCCCGCCCCGATCAATAACAAACAGTGAGAGCGATAGCGAGGAAACCCAAAAGGCAATAAACGTTCGCAAAATGTCGAAGCGGAGGCGTAGCGAAGTCATCAAGAGACACATTCGCAGGAGGAGTAGATGACGACCGAGAACAGGGCGACCCGTGACGAGGGCATGCTTAGGAGCAAACCGACCCAAATACAGAATCGCCAGAGGCAGTTTCAGCATTCAAGTATAGTCGATTGCGGCCTTATCGCACCACAAAGATGACATCGCTCGGATACCCGTTCATGGCCAAAGGCGTTGCGGTAACCGGCCTGGCAAGAGGTTACGCGGCTCATTTGTATCCCTTAGGGGGTTCCAAAACGCTATGATGCACGTCGGATCGGTTCAGGCCACCCTCTGAGATCCCTATCGTTCCATTCGGGCAGATCGGGGGGAGCAAGAGTCCGCTTCGGTTCGCCTGAATCGAGCCTTAGCGGCAAAGGCTTCGGCCTCGATCAAATGGACATACGGACGTTCAATAAACTTTCTACATCGGGTCTCCCTATGATGTCGTCTCGTCCGGAAAATTCACCAAGGCTGGGAATCGTTTGGGTTATCATTTTTTCCGTTTTGGCTTTGAGCCCCGTTACTGTTCGTGCGGATAACTGGCGTGACATCGTCCTCCCGATCGAACTGACAGTTGGATATGCGGTGCGGGTAGTCGACCTGAGCAAAGACGGCAAACCCGATATCGCGATCGTTGACAGCAAACGATTCGTGTGGCTAGAGAATCCGACTTGGCAGGTGCATCAAATGCACGGAACACCAGCTGCCAAGGCAGACAACGTTTGCTTCGCCCCCCATGATGTCGACCAAGACGGTGATATCGATTTCGCGATCGGTTACGACTGGCAACCCAACAACACTCGCGACGGGGGTGCGGTCGCTTGGCTTGAATCCCCTGCAGACCCTCGACAAAAGTGGACGCTGCACGCAGTCAGTGATCAAGAACCGACGATGCATCGCATGAGTTGGGCGGACACCGACGGCGACGGGACGCAGGAATTAATCGCCGTACCGCTGAAGGGGAGGGGGGCGGTCGGTCCGGGCTGGGAAAATGAGACGGTTCATGTGTCTCGCTGGCGTGTACCTGCAGTCCCGTCCGATCCCTGGAAGGAGGAGGTAATCGAGTCATCACTCCCCGTCATGCATAGCTTTGAGGTCGTCGATTTTGATCGGGATGGTCGCGATGACCTACTGATGGCGAGCTTTTCGGGGGCTCATCTCTGGACGCTTCAAGGTCCGGCCATGGAGAAGCGTCTTGTTCACCTTGGCGAGGGCCACCGCGGAATCGCACCGAACCTGGGTGCGAGCGAAATACGCATGGGCCAAATGGAAGGGCAGCGTCGCTACATCGCGACGATCGAGCCGTGGCATGGAAATCAAGTGGTCGTCTACGAACAATCCCCAACGGTCACCGATGCGTCGGTCGTTGCAGGAATGACGCCGCTTTGGCCAAGGCAAATCATCGACGACCAGCTCCGTTGGGGTCACGCGGTCAACTGCGTCAATCTCGACCAAGATCCTGAGCAAGAAATCGTGATCGGCGTGAGGGACGATTCGACCCCGCAGCGCTTTGGCGTGCGGATTTACGACCGGGAGCCATCGGGAAAATGGAACAGGGGACTGGTTCACCCCGGGCAGATTGCGGTTGAAGACCTGACAACAGCTGACCTTGATGGAGACGGTTTAGACGAGATCATCGCCGTCGGTAGGGCGACACATAACGCCGTGATTTACACCCGATCGGCCCCCTAAAGCGAGCGAACATCCTGCCCGAGAGCCGGGATCGCTGTCGGAGCCGAAGCGCAAGCTAAAAAAGCCTGCCCGAAGGGAAGTTTTTCTTCCCCCTCCTATTTTCAGCACCCGCACTCTGCCGCAAACTAGGTGTCGTTCTTGCTGGCAAAACCCAATGCGTCGGGCTGCTATCGATGGCGATCGGCTCGGACGCTAAGGATTCGATTTCCACCCGCCTCGCCTCGCCGGAAAGTTGATTCAACCGTGAACACGACGCTGTTGATCCTGGTCGTTTTGTACCTCGTCGGCACACTTGCTTTGGGGGCCTGGGCAGGCTCACGGATCAAGGACACTTCCGACTTCGCGGTAGCCGGACATCGACTCCCCCTGAGCATGGTGATCACGACAAGCTTTGCGACTTGGTTTGGTGCGGAGACGGTCATGGGCATTCCGGCCCGTTTCGTGGGAGGCGGATTGACGGAGGTTGTGGAAGACCCCTTCGGCGCCTCGATGTGCCTGGTGCTGGTCGGGCTTTTTTTCGCACAGAAGCTCTACAAGATGAATCTGCTAACGATCGGCGACTATTTCCGCAACCGCTACGGTGTGGGGATCGAAATCCTATGCTCGATCCTGATCATCCTGAGTTACTTAGGCTGGGTCGCCGCCCAGATCACGGCCTTGGGACTGGTCTTTTCGCTACTTTCAGGTGGCGCGATCAGCACTCCGGTTGGGATGGTTATCGGCACGGTGCTCGTTTTGGTATACGTCGTGATGGGGGGGATGCTCGCGGTCGCGTACACCGATTTCGTCCAAATGATCGTCCTGGTCATTGGCTTATCCTACATCGCCTGGCATGCCGCCGGCCTAGCAGGGGGCGCAGACCAAGTCTTCTCGCTCGCCTCACAAAAAGACTGGTTTCGCTTCTTCCCAGATCCCAACCTTCAGGATTGGCTTTTTTTCATCGCCGCCATGATCACGATGATGCTAGGGTCGATCCCTCAGCAAGACGTCTTTCAAAGGGTGATGTCTGCCAAGGATTCTGAGACAGCGAGGAACGGTGCGGTGATCGGTGGCCTCTGCTATTTGGCTTTCGCATTCGTACCAATGTTCGTCGTAGCCGCGGCCGTAAAAATCATTCCGCAAGATGCCGAGGAGTTCCTGGCAAACGATCCCCAGCAATTACTCCCTCACCTGATTCTCAATCATATGCCGTTCATCGCCCAAGTGTTTTTCTTCGGCGCTTTGGTCTCGGCCATCAAGTCCTGTTCGTCTGCGACATTGCTTGCGCCTTCTACCAGTTTCGTAGAAAACATCCTTCGACATATCCGGCCCGACCTGAACGATCGACAATTGCTTACGGCGATGCGGGTCACCATTCTTGCCTTCACCGCGATAGTTCTGACTTATGCGATCTTGATGCGCGGGACGTCGATTTATGAAATGGTATCTGCCGCTTACCAAGTAACACTGGTAGGGGCTTTTGTTCCCCTGACATTCGGGTTGTACTGGCGTAAGGCAACGACCCAAGGTGCGACGTTAAGCATCTTTTGCGGGATCAGTACATGGCTGATCCTGACATTCGTCGAATCCCTTGGAGAAAGTTTTCCCGGACCTTTGGGAGGACTCCTGGCCAGCATCCTGGGGATGATCGTCGGATCGACCATTCCTCAATGGGTGCGCGACAGAAAGACTTCGGAAGCCGATTCTTATCAGGTCCACCCGGAACACCTTCGACCGGAATCGAACGCCTGAATCCCCAGGCGGACCATGGCGTCAGAGAAAGGCAGCCCCGTAAGTCGCTGGTTGCCTTGAGCGTTTCTGCCAACCGCTGAAGTTCAGGGGTTGGGGGGTGAGGTGCAGATCAGGACCACCAACGTCTCATTCCCGGTATTCTCAATGCCGTGGACGCACCAGGAAGGTAGGTAAACAAAGTCGCCCTTTTTTACCTTCCGCTTGAAACGATGGAATGTCATTTCTCCCTCGCCCTCAAGAATCACGTACGTCTCTTCGGTCGGATGACTCCCCGGTTCGAGCACCACGTGCGGCGGGACGTAGAACATCACCAAACCCATGTTCTTTGCCGGGGCATTCGGGTTCACCGGATGCACGACGCGAACGCCCACGCCATGACAACCGGGATAGACGACCGGAACACCTCCCTGGACATTCAAGATCATCGGATCGGGTGGTGTCTCCGGCTTGGGGATATCCGGCATTTGCTCGGCACCAGAGTAACCCTTGAATTGCGTGATCTTGGCCATGGTAACTATCCTTCGTTTTTAAAAATGGATTAATCCGCTTGATGAAACGCTCATGATCGCTCAGGCCGGAAGGACTGAACGGGGTACCCTTCATGGCCGGAAGTCCCACCCGCATTCATAGCCATGTTGCCCCCATCCAACGGGATGATGGCACCGGTAATCCACTGCGAAGCATCCGAGGCCAACAGCACAGCCAGCCCCATGATGTCGCGCGGTTGTCCCAGCCTGCCCGCGGGGATTCCCTTAAGAAATCGCTTCTCAAGGGCCGGGTCTTGCTCCATGCGTGCGGTCAAACTGGGATTCACGACCTGTGCCGGGGTAACGCAATTGACCCTGACGCCGCGGCTACTCCACTCCGTGCTCAACTCTCTGGTCATCTGGATCACCGCGCCCATGGCCATACTGTAGGCGATGTGGCCTCGACCGAGGGCCGTCGAACTGGCGAGCGAACCGATATTCATGATTGACCCGCAACCTTGTGCGATCATTCGGCGTCCCGCCTCTTGGCACATCGCGAACCTGCCGACAACAAGGTTCTGAAGGACACGGTGGAGATCGGCTATCTGCAAATCCTCGGGTGGCGAGAGGTGCCCATCTCCGGCGATGTTACCGAGAAAATCGACGCGACCGAAGTTTAAATCGACCTGCCGGAACAGGCCCCTGATCGCATCGACATCAGAAACATCGACGCCAACCACCAAAGCCCGGCGACCGGACCGCTCGACCTTCGAAGCGGTTGACTCGGCGCCCTCGACGTTCCGATCGGCAAGGACAACATTGGCCCCATTCTCGGCGAGCGCGAGTGCCGTGGCTTGCCCCAACCCCTGGGCCGCACCTGAAACCACAGCCACTTTCCCACGCAGGTCAAACAAAGGAGATGCCATAGCCATTTGGTCAAACCTCAACTCGGTCGGAAGGTGGTGATGTTGCCAAAATCGAACGGGCTAAAAGGGTCAGGATCGCCCCGGCCAGCAGTATCCCCGCCATCGCCCATAAGCCAAAGAGCCCTAGAATACTCGCCCCAAAAAAGCCGCCAATGTTAGCAACGGAATTGATCAGAGCGATACCACCCGCTGCTGCAACGCCCGTCAGAAAAGATGCGGGGATCGTCCAAAAAATCGGAAGCATACTCATCATGCCCGTTTGGGCCAAACATAAACCGGCCAGACCGGCGGCCGGGGATGGCCCCCAAGCCGTTAGCATCCATCCGCAAGCCGCTAGCCCCGCGGCAAGGGCGAGATGAATTGGCCTTTCCCGGGAACGATCGGAGCTCCGCGCGAACAACACCATGCCGACAACCGCACACAGGTGGGGCAGGGCACTCAACAGACCGATTTGCACCGTCGAAGCCTGCTCGAATAAACCCTTGATCAATTTCGGAAAGTACGCCCCTCCGGCATTCGTTCCGACAGCTACCGTAAAGTAGATCCCGATCAGCAGCCAAACCCTCCCTTGGAACATCGCTGCCAAACGGTCCGAGTCGTGAAGCTCACGCTGCGCCTGTTGCTCGACGCGAAGTCTTTCAACCAACCACTGGCGTTGTGTATCCGATAACCAAGTCGCGTCGGCCGGCCGATCCGTGAGATAGACTAAGACTGCGAAGCCCAACAGCACAGACGGTATTCCCTCGATCAGAAAGAGCCATTGCCAACCGTGCATCCCACCGACGCCATCCAGGTACTGCATGATGGCCCCCGAGATCGGATTGCCCAGCATGCTGGATAGGCTGATGGCCAACATGAACAGCGACATCATTCGCCCCCTTTGACGGTCGGGAAACCATTCGCTCAGGTAGAGGACAATCCCCGGGAAAAAGCCGGCTTCGGCCACACCTAAAAGGATTCTCAGGGAATAAAACGACCACTGATCGCGAGCGAACATCGTGGCCGCAGAGATGATTCCCCAAGTGATCATGATCCGGGCGATCCAACGCCTAGCCCCAACCTTCCGAAGCAGCAAATTGCTGGGCACCTCAAACAGCAAGTAGCCGAGGTAAAAGATCCCGTAGCCGAAATCAAAAACCGCGTCGCTCAACCCAAGATCGTCCTTCATTTGAAGCCGGGCAAAGCCGACATTCGCTCGGTCGAGGATGTTGAGGACGTAAAGCAAACAGAGAAACGGCACCAGCCTCCACGCGACTCTCCGTAGGGTCGTTCGTTCTAACGGCGAGTCGCTCATGATCAACTCCGACTAATCCGATTAATCCGACTAATAAAGTGCGATCGCGCGTCCCGGACCGCCGTGGCAGTCACGGATTTTGACTGCCGCGAATAAGAAAAAAGCCCGGCCCGGGATCGCGCCGACGTTCGCAAGAAACTCAACACCCACCATCTCGTTAGATCCCATCGCCCAATAGGTCATCAGGGCGAGTTTGGGGTCCACCCCACCCAAATCGGGCGCATCGGTCGCTACGCAGCGAATACCGCGATCCTTTAAATACAAGATGGCACCGGGCCCAGGGGCAGGCCAACCTTCCGACTTGCCCCCCAAAGGCTCGACCCACATTCCGGCCGCCTCGGGCTCGGGCTTCAAAAATCTATCCACGAAACCGGTTTGGAAAATTACCACATCCCCAGGCCGAAGCGGTCCGGATTGGGCTTCGAAACGCTTCAAATGATCGACCGTGATTTCAGGAGACGCCGGCCATCGATCAGGTCGCGTGGAACCGGCCAACGGCCGGGCATCAATGACACGGGCCTCGCCGCATGTCCAACCGAGAGGGACCTGCTCGGTAGTCATCGAACTGACCCCACGGGGCCCATACTTTGATTCGTACTCCTGTAGCCACCCCCGTACCTCTGGCGCGTAAGCGGGCGAAGATCCAGGTTTCGGGAGAGCGTATGCCGGTGGCACCAGATGCGTCCCCGCCATCGCATCCATCAAATGGCCATGGTGCCACATATCAAGGTAAGGCGAATAGAGAAAATCGATTTTCAAGTAAACCTGCCGGTGCTCGCCACTCCCCATACCTGGCGACGTCATCGGCAGCCCAGTTGCAAGCGTCGGCGACAAATCGATCGCCCTACGCTTGCGGCAAGATTCGATCAGACGCTTCGGCAGGTCACCCCCGACAATTGAAAATGCCCGTCCTTCGCTATACGGACCATCCTTATGCTTGGGGCCGAGCAGACAATAAAAACCGCCCGTTCTCGGAAGCTCATCCAAGTTGGTCGCACCTTCGGTCCAAATCATCCCATGCCTCAACCCGGCATAGTGGGTCGGCTCCGCGAGGGTCGGCAGAGGCCCCATGCTCGCGCTATCGGTCCCTAAGGTCATTACCCCGCGTTCGGAGAGGAATTCCATGCACTCCGGATTGGGGTCGGGATACCCAGGGCTTCTACGGTCGAGCGGATCGGCGATGAAGCGTCGTCCCTGAGGCAAAGGCTGATAGTACCTGTCCGAATAACCGCTGAAGAAAAGGGGCACGTCCCCGAATCCCAATTTGCGATAAGTTCGCTCGAATCGCTCGACATGCTCCGGCAGCACCAATGGGCTTTCCCCCGGGGCCGCCTTGTCGAGCAAGTCTCGGACATCGATCACGCACGCCTCACCGCCGAACTGCCAAGCCTCGATCTTGTCCGTGTATGCCAACCCAAGCGGTCCCGACTTATCGCGATTGAGTTCAGGCCGAGCCACCGAATGGGGAGGGACATCCAACTGCGTCCCCGTATTCCCATCAATCAGCAACGAATCGATATTAAAATTCGACTCCGGCCCGACCTCCCGCTGATGATTCAACTGGAAACGCGGAAAAGGGTATGCCGGCCATGTGCACGGGTACTCCGATGCGATCATGAGGGAGTGATCGATGAATTTCGATTCCTCCGCATCGAGAGACTCAACAGGGCTCACCGAGGCAAACCAGACCACTATTGCGGTCGCGAGATATCGCGTCTGTTCGCTCAGACTCGATGAAAATGACTTAGGGCGTTCCATCTCGGGACCCTTGGGAATATGAGACGAAGAGGAGCGATTAGCAGCAGCGATTACCGCCGGTTGGCGACTAGCCGCGGAATGGGACGACATGACCCCCTGAGCGGACACTGCGGCGACTTAGCCCCCAGAGCATAACAGATCAACAACGACGCGTCTCAACGGGCTAGAGACAAACCCGGCTCCCCGAAAACACGGTCACCCGTCGCAAAGCAATTGAGAAAAAGGCCCAGTCGCATAACTTGCGTAAAGCAGAGGGCTAAATTGAAGAAGAGACGCACCCGACCGGAGCTGTCTAGAACACGGCTTTATACAATAATTGATCGAACGAGGAGAAACGGAATTTGCCTGATAGGCAACGAAGTCGGTTGCCAATCAGCGTGTGCAGTGACACAACGAAAAAAGCCTCGTCCAGCAAGGAGCTGAACGAGGCTTTTTAAAACCCGGCGATACCTACTTTCACGCTGGTATGCACTATCATCGGCTCAGAAAGCTTAACTGCTGTGTTCGGGATGGGAACAGGTGTGACCTTTCTGATATGGTCGCCGGAAGACCTGATGCCGAATATTTCGCCGACATCAGGCCGGTTGTTTGGTAGTGGACTTATTCTCTTGTCGAGTGCTCTCTCTGAGACTTCTCGATCGCTTCAAGATCCGTCGAGAGTGCGAGATATCGACGGCCAATCATTCGCCCGTTAGTACTGGTTTGCTCAATAGGTTACCCTACTTACACGTCCAGCCTATCAACCTGATCGTCTTTCAGGGGGCTTTCGTCTTGCGACTTACGAACCCTTATCTCGGGGAGGGCTTCACGCTTAGATGCTTTCAGCGTTTATCCTTTCCGTAGTTAGCTATCCAGCCGTGCCGCTAGCGCGACAACTGGTACACCAGAGCTACGTCCAACTAAATCCTCTCGTACTAAAGTTGAACCCCCTCAAGGTTCGAACGCCCACGGCAGATAGGGACCGACCTGTCTCACGACGGTCTGAACCCAGCTCACGTACCACTTTCATTGGCGAACAGCCAAACCCTTGGGAGCTTCTACACCCCCAGGATGTGATGAGCCGACATCGAGGTGCCAAACCGCATCGCCGCTATGGACGCTCGGATGCGATAAGCCTGTTATCCCCGGAGTACCTTTTATCTGATGAGCGATAACCCTTCCATTCGGGATTACCGGATCACTAGGACCGACTTTCGTCCCTGCTCGAGTTATATCTCTCGCAGTCAAGCGCACTTCTACCCTTACGCTCTACGCCAGATTACCGACCTGGCTGAGTGCACCTTTGTACTCCTCCGTTACTCTTTAGGAGGAGACCGCCCCAGTCAAACTGCCCAACTGACACTGT
>JBEIRZ010000545.1:0-2497 GCA_040375695.1 Planctomycetaceae bacterium | reverse complement strand
TTTGCCTTTCCCGCCGGGCCAGCTTTTGAAATCGAGCACGGGGGCATCGCCATAGATCACGGCGACGCGATCGGGGTGCTGGGCGGCATAGCGATGGGCGTACAAACCGCCGCGGCTGATCCCGATCAGGACCGCGCGCGACGCGAAGCCGCGGGCGATCAGCGATTCGTGAAAGGCGGATAATTTCGCGACCGCCTCGGGGGACCCGAAGGTGTTACCGACATCGAGAAAGACGTGATAGAAGCCCGCATCGAGCAGCGCCGGTGCGGCACACCGCTGGGTGAAGGCGTCGGGGAACATCAGGCACCATGAAAAGGACCCGTCGCCGCGAGGACGCTTCGGCTCGACGACCCACGCGTCGGCGCCGTCGAAGCGAAAGCGGTGGCGTGTGAAGCCGTTCCACTGATCGATCGTCTCGCCTTCGAACGCGAGATCGGCCGCGTCGATCGAAAGCGTCCCGCCGGCCGCATCGAAAAACGAGCGGAGTTCGCCGAGCGATTCGCGGTGCCTGGGGGTGGCGGCGGCGAAGGTGAGCGGCCGCGGGGCGATGAGTGCCGCGAGTTGGGGCGTGTCGAAATGTTCGAGCAGCCCGAAACAGAAGGCCTCGGGTGCGGCGGTCACGACTTCGTTCTTCTCGATCACCTCACGCAGCGACGCGCGACTTTTTTGAAGCGTGACGCCGCCAATCGCATCGGCATCGGCGGCGGCCGCGGCCAGCGCGATTAGGCTCGTCCGCCAACCGTCAGCGATCACCGCAGGGGCGGCGCCATATTGCCGTTTCGCGAAGGTCGCGATCGCGGCGACCTGTGAGGCTTGGATCCCCAGCGCCCGCTGACCGATCGTCGCGACGAGGAGCGCTTGGAGGTAATCGTGCGAGGGGAATTTCGATTGGCCGAAATAGAACGGGTCGAGGGTGATGACGCGGTGCCCATCGGCGACAAGCCGCGCGACGTCGGCCCCCGTTTCGGCCATCCCCGCGTCGGCGATCACGAGCGACGTTGTCCGCGGCGATGCCGGGGCGAATTCGATCGCCGCGACGGTCCAGGTGTCATCGAGCCGGATCTGCATCGGGGTGACGGTGATCCCATCGGCCGATTGGGACGGTTGCCGCTGGGGATCGATTTTTGCGAACGGTTGCCAGCGGAGGATTTGGCGGAGCTTTTCGCGGTGAGACGCCTGCCACGGGACGAGGCCCCCTTTGGGGTCCGGGAGCTGGCCTACCCGAGGCAACGACTTGGCCAAGTCCACCGCCAATGAATGGATCGAAGCGTTGTCCTTGGGGAGGGGGACATCGAGCTTGTCGGCGGTTTGGACTTCGGCTTCGCTGGGGATTTCGTCGCGGACGTATTTCGTGTCACCGGGGAAGAAATGATCGCCGATCATGCGATAGAGCGCCTGACGGTTATCAAGGCCGAAGTTGTGGTCGCCGGGCTCTTCGTTTTGGTGGGTGCGCAGCGCGTCGGGGCGGCCGAGCAGCGTGAAGATCGGCTTGGCCGCTTCGACGAGCGGCGGCAAGGCATACCCGGCTTCGAAGCAGCAATTGTCCTTCGTGTTGTAAGTCAGCAGGGTCGCCCGCGGAGCCATCATCGCGGTGAGGTGGGTGTAATCGGCGATCGTCGCCAGGTCGGTCGGGGTCTGTTCCGAATCGCCGAGGTCTTTGGCGTGATGGTTACGGGTCAGGAAGCTCGAGTATCCCGCGACGGGGTTGCTGAGGGTGACGCGGGTATCGAGGGAGCTGATCGTGATCGTCTGCCACCCGCCGCCGCTGAGCCCGGCGACGGCGACACGTTTGGGATCGGCGTGGGGGTGTTCCAAGAGGAGATCGATGCCCCGTTTCATCGCGAGGTAAAAGGGAGCTAGGCCGCTGGTGCCGCACAGGTCGATTTGGTTCATCGCCGCGTGGCTGTAATCGGCGCCGCGGAGTTGCCCCATCCCCAGCCATTCGACGTTCAGGGCGAGCATCCCGCGTTTGGCGAGGTTGATGCAGCGGATCTGTTTGTAATCAGCCGCCTTGCCGTTAGGGTCGTGGCCGTTGACGTTCAGCGCGACGGCGCGGAGGTCGGCGACGGGCTTGCCCGATTCGGCGGGGACGAGGTCGGTCGGTTCGTAAAGGAGCGCGGGGATCCAGAGCCCGGGGAGGGCCTCGTAACGCAGCTTGCGGATCCGATAACCCGGCAAACCCTCGATCGCATCGAGCCACTCGACGCGCAGCTTCGCGGTCGACCACGCTTTGGCTTCGCCGCGGAGGACGACGCGGTCCAAAACCTGTTGCCGCATCCGATCGGCTTCGGCTTTCCAGGCCGCGGGGGAATCGAATGCGGCCGGCATCGGCGGGACGCTGCGATCGACCAAAATTTGGGTTTCGGAACGGGTCGTTTCGGGGGTGATGACCTGTTGGCGAAGGGCCTTGTCGATCGCCTCGCGGCGCGGCGGGGACTCCGCTTGGCAGCGAAACGCGAAGGCAAGGCTTAAGACGACGGTCACCGCAATGGTCATC
>JBEIRZ010000039.1:0-23262 GCA_040375695.1 Planctomycetaceae bacterium | reverse complement strand
CGCAAACCATAGACGCAAAAATATGTCCCGAACGCGGCGAGCACCGTGACTAACAGCGCACGCCCCGTCGCATCTCGCCCCGTCGCATCTCGCCCCGTCGCATCGCGCCCCGTTCCCCCGGACAAACCGCTCCCCGACGGGACGGACTGAGCGAATGAATCCCCGCCTGAATCGGTCATCTGCCCGGACCTGTGAAGAGGTTTGTTCTATCCGCGACCGCGAACTCGGCCCCGCACCACAACATCGCACCTGGACGTTGCGGACATGCCGACGCATCATGTTAGCCTCCACGACGTCCGCCGCGGAGAACCGGACGATGAAGATGCGATGAAATCCCAGTGCGATGCGTCAACGACTGCTATAACGATTCCCCACCCGCAGCCGACCTCATCCCGAACAACAGGGCCGCTTTCCCGATGAATCGCCAGACGATTGTGAAAGAGCTTTTCGACCGCCGCGGTAACTCTGAGTACGGTGGCGAGGCGGTCAGCCAAATCGAGCACGCGCTGCAAGCCGCGTCCCTCGCCGAGCAGGATGGGGCACCCCCGCCGCTGATCGTCGCCGCGCTGCTGCATGACATCGGCCACCTGTTGCACGACCTCCCCGATGATGCCCCCGAGCGAGGATTGGATGACCGACACGAGGTGAGCGGCCGCCGCTTCTTAGAAAAACACTTCGGCCCTGAAGTCACCGACCCGGTGCGACTTCATGTCGCCGCGAAACGATTCCTCTGTGCCGTCGACCCTTCGTACCTTAAACGATTGAGCCCACCATCGCTCCTCAGCCTCCGGTTGCAGGGGGGGCCGATGAACGAAGAGGAATTGTCTGATTTTCGCGCCGAACGATTTTGGGACGAGGCCCTACGGCTCCGACGATGGGATGACCAGGCAAAGGTCGCCGACCTCATGACCCCTCCACTGGACCACTTCCTTGAGTACCTCGATCGGCTAACAACCGATTAGCGGTTTTTGCCAACGGGGCGGGTGCGAACGGCAAGGCTGAAACGCCGGGACCTTTTATCAACCGATCGAAAGCCGAATCCCGAGCGGCAACTCTTCGCCAAAGATCGCGGCCGCGTCTTCATCGACCAGATCCCCTCCCGTCAAAACCGCTTCCCGATAACGCGCAAGTGCACCCGCATCACCCAACCAACGGACAACGTTTCGCCGCGCCTCGTCGCCGATGTCGAGGTAACGATCCCCGGTCCGGCGGGCGATCTGCATCACTGCCAATTGACACGCCGATGAAGCATCCGAATCACGGATCAACGAACCGATGAACTCCTCCGCCCGCTCCGCCGGGACGACGGCGCTGGCCGGTCCGTAGACAAGCCGACGACTCGCCAACCTCCCGATGGCCCACAGGATCGCGTCGCGGTACGGGGCCGATCGCTTCGACATCAATTGGCTCAGCCCACCTTGAACGATCGCAACCTTAGCGGCCGGAGGCAGACGCTCCAACGAACCGATCATCCGCCATAACTCGGCCGACTCCGTGGGCTGCGCCATCGCGGCCTTGCCGGTCAACATCGACATCCAAGGCGCCAACAGCTCACCCTGCTGACCCGCGGTCAACCCACCAGCAATCCGCCTCCACAAGATCATCGACTCGCCCCGCGAACCGCCCGAAGCGAAAGCGAGCTTCCCATGAACCTGCCGCCACACCTCCCCGACCCGCCAATCATCGACCGCCATCCCGTAACCGGGGCGAAGGGAATAACCGACCAGGTTCAACCATCTCGCCTCGTGCGAGGCACTCGACTTGCGGCCAATCGCGACATCCATCAGCGCTTGCCAAATCCCCCGCAACAGCGACGGGGGCCACTGCGAACGATCAGCGCCGACGACCTCCTTCAGGCGTTTGGCAAGCCCGCCCAACGCCGATGCCGATCCGTTACCACTCGACGCGAAGGCCTCGCGTATCAACGCGGCGCATCGGCCCACCTCCTCCGCATCGACGATCCCGTGCGATTCGCCATCACCCGCGTGGGCCTGACGGTCCGTCTGAAGCGTGCTGCGAATATCGAACTCCAATCGCCAACGCCGGCCGGTCGCGGAATCGACACAGAACAACCCCAACGTGCCGATCTCCGAAAGCTCAGCTTCCATCCGCACGTCAATCTCGTCAGCGGCCTTCGACTTGCCGCGGACCATTACGGTTCGGATCGGAGGTAACGACGAGAGTTCCGAACGGTCGATCGCGATCCGGTCGCCCGGCAGGTCGGCCAAACGCGTGCTGCTGACCCATAACGGGAACTGAACCGGGACCCCCAACCGCAAACGAAACTCCTGCCGCGGCGAATGGGCCTCGCCGCTTTGCGCGTTCCCTGGGATCAGGCAGATCGTTTCGGGGGGCGCGTCCGCGACCTGCAAAAAATAGCTCCGTCCCAAATTCGCGGCGATCCGGACCCCAAGCCCACGGCGCACCATCCCGAAATAGGCCGCGCCTTGGGCAACCGCTAAATCGAGCTGATCCGAACGCAACAGATCCGGCCTCCAACCTTCCCCGCCGCCATACCACTGGGCAACGGAGTCGACCAAACGCTGCCTTAACCGAGAAGACGACATGACCCCGCCGTTGAAGAGCACGTAGTCGGGCCGGACCGCCCCCGCATCATCCCCAGGCCCCAACCCCGCACGGGAATGGACCGCCAAAAATTCGGCCAGATGCTTCGTGATCGCCGGGTCCTGTGCGTAGGGGAGACCGAATTCGCGAAAACCTGTCGATTCGGCCACCGGTTTGGCGGTCGACGCCACCGTCGGGAAAAAGCCGTCGACCAGGATGCGCGCGATCTCCTCGGCGGTGACCCGGCAGCTCTTCGACCCACCGATCAGCCGCGTCGAATCGCCAGGGATCGTGATCGTCAATTCATCGGGTGACGCGTCACCGAGCATCGTTTCCTTCGCGACACGGCAGGCCTGCACGAGTCGGTCCCATTGACGTGACGACAATTGCCCCGAAGGTTGTCCTGCCGCAACGGCCTCGTCCTGCCATCGCGATTCGACCCACTTGGCCAAGGCCAAATCGAGATTATCGCCGCCAAGTATCAGGTGCTTGCCGACGGCGACGCGATGGAACTGAACTTCGTCTTCGCCAGCCCCCGCCGGACGGACACGGATCAGCGTGAAATCGGTCGTCCCACCGCCGATGTCACAGACCAGGATCAACTGCCCGGGGCCGACCCGCTGCCCCCAGTCGTCGCGGTGACGATCGATCCAGGCATAAAAGGCCGCTTGCGGCTCCTCGATCAGGAACACCCGTGGCAAGCCGGCACGTCGCGCCGCGGAGACGGTCAACTCCCTGGCCACCTCGTCGAACGACGCCGGGAGCGTGATCACCACGTCTTGGCGATCGAGCGGGTCGTCGGGATGGGCATGATCCCACGCGCGACGAATGTGCTTGAGGTACCGCGCCGATATCTCGACAGGGCTGTGCGTCGTAACATCGGGGTCCCCATGCCAAGGCAAAATCGGCGATGAACGATCGACCCCGTCATGGCAAAGCCAACTCTTGGCCGAAGCGACCCGCCTTCCCGGTTGCCGCATCCCCGCGTCGCGTGCCAACACCCCAACAACGTATCGATCGTCATCCGCATCGGCCCCTGATCCGCGCGCCGGGCCCGTTTCCCAAGGCAGCCCGCCCCCCAAACCTGACTCGGCACCTGGCGGGACGTCGTAATGGAACGATGGGAGCGTCGTCAAACGCTCGACCTGGCCCCAATCGACCCACTGCGGGATCAAGAATGTCTCAACGGTGAACCGCCCCGAAGCCGAAACCGCATGGGTGTCGACCGAGGCGATGGCGCAATTGGTCGTTCCCAAATCGATGCCGACGACATACCTTGCCGGTGAATCGGGCTGGCCACCGGCTCGCTCGGCGGGAGGCAAGACGCGGCTCACGACTCGACTTCCTCGCGGGCGTTGAAGGACATCTTCCAACGCTCGTCGGTCCGGGTGCTGAGGCAATAGAGTTCGAACATCCCAAGCTCGGTGACCCGGCTTTGAAATTTCACCGGCAAGACCGTATCCGGGTCGACGCTCTCCGAATCGAGCGTCGTATGGATCGGGTCGCTCTCGACCAACTCGTCGGCACCCCAGCGGTCCAGCGAAGTGCCGACGACATCATCGGGCCGGACGGTCGATGAGAAAAATCGGAAATGAGAAGGCCGACCGACGATCACTCCGACCTGCTGCGCCGGGACATCGGCCTCGGTCCCCTCTTCCATCCCACGGGGCGCGATGCACATCGCACGCAAGGGCCGCGGGGCACCCGGGATCGCCAACCCGGCGGTTTCGATGCCGATGTAATAGCTCCGCGCCGTTCCGCCCCGGATCCGCACCCCGCCGCGACGTTTCGACCAACCATAATACGCCGCCCCCAACGCGACGGCCTGGTCCAAGTCCTCCGGACCGCCCAAGACATCGGGCGTTTTTCCCGCAGCCCAACCCGCAACAACCTCCCGCACACGGTCGCGGAAACGACTGGCACGAAAAACGCCGCCGTTGAACAACAGGTGCGTCGGTACCTCGACCGACCCACGGCCATCGGCATCGGCTTGCCCCGACAAGAATGCCGCGACATGCTTGGTGATCGCCGGGTCCGACTCGTACGGCAACCCGACATCCTGAAAGCCGGAATTGACACTACGGGCCGGACGGTCAGCGATCGAACAGCTAGGAAAGAAACCGGACAGCAACAGTTCGGCCGCCTCATCACGGTCAACCTCGACCGAAATCGTGCCGCCGATTAACCGACTCCCGCGACCCAAAACCGAAATCGTCTCGGTGTGGCCCGGCGTGTCCGACACGCTTGAACCCTGGGTCCCCAGGCCCGACGAACCCTCGGGGCGAAGTAAACGTTCTTTGGCGTTTCGACACGAATGCCACAGGGCGACATTTTGCCAAGGGTCGAGTCGGTGCCCCTTCGCCTCCAGCTTCTGCGAAACCAAGTAGGCCAGGGCCAAGTCCATGTTGTCGCCGCCGATCAGGAGATGATTCCCGATCGCCTGGCGTTGGAGTTCGACCGTCCCCGCGATCTCGGCGAGCCGCACCAGGGTCAAATCGGTGGTGCCGCCGCCGACATCGATCACCAAAATCGAATCGCCGGGAGACAATTCTCGCCGCCACCGATCGCCACGCCCTT
Organism: Planctomycetaceae bacterium; assembly: GCA_040375695.1. GTDB lineage: Bacteria > Planctomycetota > Planctomycetia > Pirellulales > Pirellulaceae > UBA6163. Next base: position 18,120 of record JBEIRZ010000039.1, on the reverse strand, counting down.
CGACCCAGCGATAAACGGCCGCCTGCGGCTCTTCGAGCAGGACGAGGTCATCGGGGAGGCCAGCCGCGATCGCCGCCTGACGTGTCAGGTCCCTCGCCGCGGGGTCGAAGGAAGCGGGAACCGTGAGGACCACCTGCTGCCGCCGCAGCGGATCCTCCGGGTGCGCGTGATCCCACGCGGCCACAAGGTGGGCGAGGTATGCCCGCGAAGCCTCAAGCGGCGAAACCTTTCCGACCTCTTCAGGTGCCTGCCAAGGGAGGATCGCCGCATGACGATCGACCCCCGCGTGAGCCAACCAGCTCTTGGCAGTCGAAACGACCCGCTGCGGTGACTCCGCCCCCTTCACCCTGGCGGCTTCACCAACAACGTATCGCGACCCGTCTTCGCCCCGATCCCAAGGAAGGGCGTAGGCCTCCGCTTCGGCTTTGGTCGGGAGGTACAGAAACGACGGCAGCGACGGGAACGAATCGATCTGCCCCGGCGCCACCGCCTGAGGAATCATCAACAATTGCAGCTCCGCCCGCTCACCGTCCAGCGGCGTGTAGGCCACAACCGAATGTGTCGTCCCCAGGTCGATGCCGACGGAGTATCGAGGTGTCATGCGTGAACTGTCGGGTGCTCGATCGAAAAAGATGACTCAACAGGGTGCTCGTGACGGAACGTCAATCCATCCCCGGGATCCAAAGCTTGCTAGGAGCCTGACCCGACGGCGCCGGCGCCGCTGCGGGGGCCCCGGAATCGGGAGTCCAAATGACTCCGGATCCCTTGGCCGGCTCGGCCGCAAGCTGACCCCCTTGCGCCGGGCCCCGGCGTGGCGAGCCGTCCGGGTTGATCACCCCCATCGCGACCAACATCTGCTGCAACGATACCATCACGTCTTCACGGTGTCGGTAATCGGTGGTCAACTTCCGAATCACGTTCTGGAAACCGGCGATGTCGCCAACACGTGCCCGAGCTTGCAATTCCATCAGCAACAGGTTCGCCTGATCGAAACCGAGCTTATCGAAGACCGGCTTGGCAGTTTCGATCCGCTCCAGCATCACCACCGGGTTTCGGCTTACCTTGACCAAGGTCATGTGAGCCATCACCAACAGACCGGTGTCCGATAAAGACTCGCCTCGACTGAGAATTTCCCTAGCGGCCCGCTCGCTTACCGAATCCATGTCGATCAGGTCAGCGCGACGGAGCAAGAAGGACAACCCTTCGGGATCCAAGGTTTTGCAATCGACGCGTCCTAAGTCGGAATTCTCGACCATCTCAAGGTCATCCGAAGTCTTGACGGCGATCGCGGGCAACGCCGAGACGCCGGCAGCCGTGCGGATCTCGTCGAGCACTGCGGCCTCGTCCGCGATCCCGTCGGTACTCTCGATCAGCCGCACCAACGCCTCTCGCTCCAACGCCAGTTCCGGGTCCGCTGCGGCGTCGGAAAGGGTTCGGTTTTTGAGCGCCGCGAGCGGTTCGGTCGCGATACGATGGCCAAACCGCGAAGTACGGAAATCGGCCAAGGCCTTCTCGATGTCGACGCGAAACTCGGGACGATCCCCCCAAGCCGGCCGAGGGTCGCAAGCTTGCAGGAACGGGAGCTTGTGGTCGAGCTTCTCTTCCCAAGCGACATGCGAAAGGGTGTCCGAAAGCGTCCGGCGGACGACTTCGAGGAACCGACGCATGACCATGCGAACGACGATTCTCGCCGCACGGTCGGTCTGCTTGCCGAATAGCAAGACCAACCCCAAAGTCTCGGGGATATTCTCGCCCGTCAGCGCGACCCCCTGTTCGGGCAGGGGCTCTTCGAGCAACTGGAACCCGGAACGTGGCGGTACCTGATCGTCCGGGGCGGCTAATTGTCGGAGCGTGTTCGCCGGGATCTCCGAGAAGAAAGGGCTGGATCGCAAAGCGTTTTCTGCCTCGACGATGTTGTCAATGTCCGAACCCAGCGTCATCAGCTCGATGCCGATCGAATCCTGGCTCGGCTCCAAGAGCCACGCCATCGCGAGGTACTTGGACCGCTGGACCCGATCGAGCTTCTGGCATCGCGACAACTTCATCAGGCAATCGGTCTCGGCCTCGGGGTCGGCCCGCCAGATCGCGCAGGTCAACAGCCCGGACAGGATCGCCGGCTCATCGGGGTAGGTGCGGGCAAGCGACGTCAGCTTGGCGTGCGCCAGCGTGATCCGGTGGCTGCGGAGCAACCCTAAGGCTTCATCATAACGCTCGGCCCACTCGACCCGTTCGGGCCTGGGCAACGAGGGGGGCAACGACCTTAACAGGTAGCTGATCCCGGGGCTCGTGTTGAGTTCCTCAAGGATACCGGCCGAGGTCTTCGCGCCCTCAAACCCTTCCGCACTCAGCGTTAACGATGCGAAAGCCCGAGCGGAGAGGAACATCCCTTGCCGGGCGAGCATGAAGGCGAGCACCGCGGCGACTTCCAACACGAACGTGTCGACCTCTCGCCCTGACTCGGCCAGTGCCTGAAGCAGCGACTCTGTCCCCTCGGAAGTCTTGCCACGGAACAACTGGGCCGCGGCACGCTGGGTCAACGCGAGCGGGTTGTTCGGCTGCAAACGGACGAAACGCTCGGCGTTTTCGCCCAGCGCCTCGTACTCGCGAAGGTCAAGCAGCACCCGGCCCTTGATCGCCAAGGCACACGCGGCATCCGGGTGCACTTCCAACATCCGGTTCAAACGGTCGAGCGCCGGCACGACCTGCCCACCAGCCAGCATCGTCATCACACGATCGAGTTCCGAAAGCGAATCCTGGCATTTGCAGAACTTGATTTTTTTGCCATTCCCGGAGGGGCAGAGGGAGTAAAGATCGAGTGCCATTGGGTCATTACCGCGCTGATGCGGTCCGTGCTGGATGTTGGGAGAAGGATGTACGGCGAAGCCGAGCGGCGTCGAAACCACCCTCGCCGATAACTTATCACGATCGGTCGTCCCCGTCACCGGCGGACCAGGACGGCGGCGAGCCTTCCAGGCGATAACCCAGGGCGAACGGAAGGAAAAGCATCGCCATCGCGGCAAAAATCGCTGACCTCGGCAACCCGAAGGCGATCACGGCCTGGTCCAACGCGATGTAAACACCCCCCGATAAAACGATCGCCAAAAAATTTGCCTGATTCATCACCGCAATCATCCGCCCTTTCAAATCGGCAGGCGGACGGGACTGCAAAAAGACTTGGATCGGAATCGAAAAAAAGGCCGCCGCGCCTCCCAAAAAAATCAAAACCAACGGCAACCCGTACTTTCCGACCATCAGCCCCCCACCGGGAAGCGTGATCGACAATAGGCCACAGCCGATCACCACCCCCCACATCCCCAACCGAACGACCCGCTGATCCCCACCCCCGCGACTCATCCACCCCGCGGTCAACCCGCCCGCCGCGATCCCAATGCTGATCAACGCGACCATCAGGCTGGTGTAGGTGTCGCTCAAACCGACCTGGACCTTGCAAAGCGAATTGACGGCCTGAACCGTGAGCCCCGCGATCAGCCAAAAGCCGCAGGAGGCGAACAAGGCCAACAACAACGGCCGGTCAGCCATCAAGAGCCTTCGCATCGACGGGGGAACCAACCAGTAATCCGATGTGAATTTCAAATCCGGGGCCGCGATCGGGACCGGCCGGATCCAACGACTGACCCACGTCCCCAAAACGGCCACCCCGATGCAGACGAGCGATGCCATCCATAACGAACCGGCCGCTTCATACCGGTCGCCCCCTTGGGGCCCGAGCCAATCCTTGATCGGGCCGGCCGACGCCGTGCCAAGGATGATCGCGACAAAGGTTGTCATCATCACGATCCCGTTCGCCCGCGACAATTGATCGCGTCTCAGGATCTCAGGCAGGATCCCGTACTTCCCGGGCCCGAAAAAAGTACTGTGCGTCCCCATCGCGAACAACACGACCCAGAGCCCCAAAAAGCCGATCCGCGGGGCCGCCAAAAACGCGAACAATCCTGCCGCCGCGATGAAAACTTCCGCGACCTTGCACAGCACGATCACCCGACGCTTGCTGTAGCGGTCAGCCAAATACCCCGCGATCCCTCCGAAGACCACGAACGGCAAACCGAAGACGATCGTCGCGATCCCTTGGACGTCCGAACCGCCCGATTCGCCACCAACACCCTGGCCGCCGACCACCCCTTGGACCCCCTCGGCCCCCTGCATCGCCACCGCAGGGACGGCGAGCAGCAGGATCAATTGCTTGAAAAGGTTGTCGTTGAATGCCCCCAAAAACTGGGTCAGCACGTACCCCACAAATGAAGGGTCTGCCAGCGGCGTGGCCTCCGCCCCCTCATGGCCCGGGCCGCGCTGCGAATCGGTCGATGTTGACAAGGCCGCATCCTCCCAAAGGAATCGGTGACGAGGCCTCGAGTTTACGCGCTCCCAAGACGACCGAAAACCGACGAGCCAAAGCGTCGCCTTTTTAACCGCTTACCGGCAACCCGACCCGCTGCTCTTCGGCAGCCATCTTCCGGATATCCTCGGTGATCTTCATCGAGCAGTACTTCGGGCCGCACATGCTGCAGAAGTGGGCGCTCTTGAAGGTCTCCTGCGGCAACGTCTCGTCGTGGTAGCGACGGGCTGTTTCCGGATCCAGCGACAACCGAAACTGTTCGTTCCAATCGAACGCGAAACGGGCTCGCGACAACGCGTCATCCCGATCCTGAGCACCCTTGCGACCGCGGGCGACGTCGGCAGCATGTGCCGATATCTTGTAAGCGATCACCCCTTGTTTCACGTCTTCTTCGTTCGGCAAACCGAGGTGCTCCTTCGGCGTGACGTAACAGAGCATCGCGGCGCCATGCCAACCGGCCATGGCCGCACCGATCGCACTGGTGATATGGTCGTAACCCGGGGCGACATCGGTGACCAACGGCCCAAGGACGTAAAACGGGGCACCGTCACAAACCTCGATTTGCCTGCGAATGTTCATCTCGATCTGGTGCATCGGGATGTGACCAGGACCTTCGACCATCACCTGAGTCCCGTTCGCGCGGCCGCGATGGGTCAATTCGCCAAGAACATCGAGCTCGGCGAACTGCGCCGCGTCGGAAGCGTCGGCGATCGACCCCGGGCGCAAGCCATCCCCCAACGACCAAGTGACGTCGTACTGACGCATGATGTCACACAAATCATCAAAGGCGTCGTACAACGGATTTTGCTTCTTGTGCGCCATCATCCATTTGGCGATCAACGAACCGCCACGGCTAACAATCCCCGTCACACGATTGACACTGAGGTGCAGATGTTCGAGTTTCACGCCGCAGTGGATCGTCATGTAATCGACCCCTTGCTTGGCCTGATGCTCGACCATGTCGAGGAAATGCTGGGCCTTCATGTCCTCGATATTGCCCCCCAGCTCTTCGAGCATCTGATAGATCGGGACCGTACCGATCGGGACCGGTGACCGGGCGACGATCTCTTTGCGAATCCCGTCGATGTTCTTCCCGGTCGACAGGTCCATCACCGTATCGGAACCGAAATGGACGGCGGTATGAAGCTTTCGCAACTCCTCGTCGACGTTGCTGGTGACGGCGCTGTTGCCGATGTTGGCGTTGATTTTGCATTTGGCCGCGATACCGATGCACATCGGCTCGAGCGACCCCGCGGCGTGGACACGGTTCGCCGGGATGACCATCCGCCCGCGTGCCACTTCTTCCCGAATCACCTCGACGTCCAAACCTTCTCGCTTGGCACAAAATTCCATCTCGGCGGTGATTTCGCCGGCGCGGGCGGCAAGGAGTTGGGTCTGAGCTTTCATGCGAACGGGTCCTCGAAGAAGGCGACTCGGGTCTTCCAAACATCTGTTAGTTATAGCGCCATGATGCCCTACCGAGTAGTCTTACTCGCCTCGAAATGGCCGCAAAACGCTTTCCGCACCCCACAAATCCCTACGACATTTTGCAGCGGCCTGAAGGGTCGGGGCAACAAAAAACCCGGTCGCTTGTGTCGACCGGGTTCGTTTGCTGGATGAAGCGGGGAGCTTCCGATCTTTAACGCTTGCTGAACTGAACCCCTCGGCGGGCACCGCGAAGGCCGTACTTCTTGCGTTCCTTCATGCGGGAATCCCGGGTCAAGAAGCCGCCATCACGCAGCGGGTCGTGCAGCGTTTCGCTGAAACTGACCAAAGCACGGGCCAAGCCCATCTTGATCGCGCCGCTCTGCCCGGTGTTACCACCGCCAGACACCCGGACCAGAACGTCGACCTTATCGCCGTGTTCAACAGCCGCCAACGTCGAAACGACCGCTGACCGGTCTTGTTCGTTGACGAAATACTCGTCGATCGACTTGCCGTTCACGGTGATCTTGCCACTACCTGGCCTGACCCGAACTCGAGCCACACTCGTCTTGCGGCGACCGGTACCGAGTGAATCGCCAGTGATCTTGTCTTTCTTGGTTGCCGACATCAGAAACTGCCAGGAGGATGAAAACGTTGTTCGAGTGAGGGATCCGATTCGGTTGGGCCACATGGAACAAGTCGCACGACTTTCCAATACCCAGTCCGTCTGCTGTAACTACCAACCGTTAACGCCACCGAGACCTCTGCAAACACCGATCGCGGTCGGGCGAACTTCCGGAATTTAACCGGAAACCTTCTTGCCTACCCGCTGGAGGGGTTGAGGCATCTGGGCCGTATGCGGATGCTCCGCACCGGCGTAAATCTTCAGCTTTGCCAACATGTGGCGAGCCAATTTGTTCTTCGGCATCATCCGTCGGACCGCATGGTAAATGAGATCCTCCGGCTTGCGGGCCTGGCGATCGGCATAACTCTCCAATCGCAGCCCGGGGTGGCCAGTGTACCAAGTGAAGTGCCGGACATCCATCTTCCGACCGGTCATCCCCACCTTTTCGGCGTTGACCACCACCACGTAATCGCCGCAATCGACATGCGGGGTGTATTCCGGACGATGCTTGCCCATCAACACCATCGCGATGTCGCTCGCCAATCGTCCCAACACCTCGTCCGAAGCGTCGACGACATACCAATTCTTTGCGATTTCGCCGGGCTTGGCGACGTAAGTCTTTTGGGCAACCACAGTTACGAACGATGCTTGGGGTTAAGTTGTTCGGGAGCGTTCCGCTTAGCCGCTTCTAATTCAGGGGCGAAGCATCAGGACCGCCAGAGGAAACCAGGGCCGGGAATGGGAAATCCCAACCCCGGTCCAAGTCGAGCAATCTAGTGGTCTGCGGCGATTCTGGCAAGCCAAACTGCGTAGGGGTTGGGTCAATTTTTCCTAGATCCTTCAACCTCTTTGGCCAAAATCGCCTCGACCACCCCCGCCATCGTCGGCTCGATTGCCAGGGCGTCCACACGAAGCCCGAGCCCCTCCAATGTACGGGCGATCGCCGGACTGAGCGCCGCCAGCCTCGCCCGTGCCAGCCCCGCACCGAATAAACGAACAAGCGATTTCGCGATCGCGTCGCTGGTGACGGTGACCCAGTCGATCTCCCCCGCCGCCAGCTTGGCAATCAGCGACTCATCGGCTGATGCGATGTCCTCATGCCGATAAGCATTGACGGCCGTCACCCGCATCCCGGCATCCCGCAACCGCTGGCCAACCGTGTCGGGCCCCCGCGAGGCCCGAACCCAAAGGACCGCTGCCCGGCGGGCGGGATCCCCCGGACCGTCGGCGCCCGGTGTTTCAGCCCCTCGGATCAGCCCCGCGGCTAACGATTCGCCGCTCATCCCGTCCGCGACGAAGTCTGCGTGAAGGCGATACCCGGCGATCGCCTCCGCCGTCTTTTTACCTACTGCTGCGATCCGGCAATTTCCCAAATGTCGGGCATCGAACCCTAACCGTGACAACCGCTCAAAAAAATACCTCACGCCATTTCGGCTCGTAAAAACAATCCAGTCGTACCCGGCCACCGAACGAATCGCTCGATCCAACTCTTCCCAATCGGCAGGTGGCGAGATCGAAATCGCAGGCTGCACCAAGACCTCAGCCCCCAACTCCGAAAGCGGCGCAGCAAGCTCGTAGGCCTGCTGTTCGGCACGGGTTACCAGGACCTTTTTGCCAAAGAGCGGCCGGTTGTCGAACCACGACAACTCCGCTGCCAAATGGGTGACCTCCCCGACGATCACGATGACCGGGGGACGGTACCTCGTCGCCGGGGTCAGCAAGTCGGCGACTTCGTCGAGCTGGCAGAAGACGGTTTGCTGATCTGGGAGGGAACAGCGTCGCAAGATGGCGACGGGTGTCGAAGCGGGCTTCCCACCCTCCATCAGCGCGCGACTCCATTGCCTTGCCGTGGTCACCCCCATGTAGATCACGAGCGTCCCGGGAAAGCGGGCCAATGCTTCCCAATCGAGCGCCGATTGTGATTTCCCCGGCTCTTCCTGACCGGTGACCAAGGCGACTGCCGATGCGTATCGACGATGCGTGATCGGGATCCCGGCGTAACTCCCGGCCGCCAAGGCCGCCGTGATCCCGGGGACGATCTCAAACGAAATCCCCTCGGCGCGGAGCGCTTCGACCTCGTCAGCCGTCCGCGCGAACACGGCCGGATCCCCACCCTTGAGCCTGGCGATCCGTTTTCCGGCACGAACCAGCCGAATCATCTCGGCATTGATCTGGTCTTGCGTCCAAATCGGGTATTCCCCGTGCTTTCCGACGCACACCCACTCCGCCTGGGGGGCATGCCCCAGCAGCCTCGGGTTGCTCAAACCGTCGTACAGGACGACGTCGACGCGTCCCAAAAGCTCCGCCCCGCGAAGTGTCAACAGACCCGGGTCTCCCGGGCCTGCTCCGATCAAATAGACGGCAGGTCCCATGCGGTTAATATGCGCCCGACGAATAGGACTGGACAACCCGCCAACGGCTTGGCATACTTGCAGACCGATTTTTAACCCGAATTGTCCGAGTTTCACCTGTCCCACCCCGCCGAGGTCCTTCGAAGGGGATCGCGGAGGAAGGGGTCGATCGCATCATGCCAAATACCGCAAACGCCAAGAAACGGCTTCGTCAAAACGAAAAGCGTCGGATCGCCAACCGCAGCAAGCGGAGCGCTTTGAGGACCTACATCCGTAAAGTTCGCGCGGCAGTCCAGGCTGGGGATGCGGAAAAGGCTGGCCAGGAACTCCGATTGGCCGTCAAAAAACTTGATCAGGCCGCTGCCGATCATTTGATCCATGTGAACACCGCGAGCCGCTTGAAGAGCCGTTTGGCCGCTGTTGTGAAGAAGGTGCAGCAACCTTCGGCCGCGTGATCTCAGCCTGAACGGGCCATCACCGCGGTTATCGGCACGGCCGGTAAATCATTCCCTCGACGCCCCTCCCACTTCAATAGTGAAACGGAGGGGTTCGTTTTTTGCGATCATCGCTTTTTTTGACAGCCAACTTCGCTGGCCTTTGATAGCGCGCTTTGGAACGTCCCGACCTGTAGCCGTTTCCGGATTGTCCCCAAAGGCGAGAGTCTTTATCCTCTGAAAGGTAGGCGGGCCAACCCCGTCGCGATGGATCGCACAACGCAGTCCCCTTACGATTTTGTAAACGGCGGCTGCTCCAACCGGACAGGGAGGCTCCGGCATGCTGGCACGACGCCCGATTCGCACCAAGCTCCTCGTTGTCTCCGGCGCGATGCTCGGCATTATCGTCGTGTTGGCATCCAGCGCTTTTTGGGGGCTATATCACTATCGCCATCTGGCAGCCGCGAGCAGCCAACAGGCGGAAGAGATGGAATTCGCCTACAAGCTCAGCAGCCCCGCCCACCAACTTCATGCGGATGCCGTCCAATTGAGACGCTATGTCGACCGGCTCGTCGAGGAAGAGCCCACACAATTAAGGGAGCGGCTCGAACGCTTCGATCGAACGTGTTTTTCTTACACGCTCAATCAATTCCGAACCCGCCTTCAAGAATACGAAGCGGCCGCCGAGCGATCTTCAAGCGTTGGCATCCAATTGGTTAACCCCGATGCCCGCAAGGCCGAAACCAAGGCCCTTTTTGATCGTGCCAACCTGATCAGTCGATATTTCAGCAACCCGCTCATCGAATCCGACCCTTCCGCGGCTGCGAGCCTTGAACGAGAGACCATCGGGCTAATGACGCAGACCGATGCGCTCTTCGGCTTGGTCAGAAAAGCGACCGCCGAGCTTTCGGAAAAAGTACGCAACGAATCCCGCAATTGGATCGTCGCCGCTTGGGTCTGCGTGATCGGATCGTTCGTGACCTTCCTGGTCCTCGGCATCTTGTTTCACAAGCTTGTCGCCAAACCGTTCCGCACGCTGATCGACGGCTCACGGTTGATCGCCAAGGGGACGTTCAGCCATCGGATCAATTTGGGGACCGTGGACGAACTGAGCGAATTGGCCGACGTCGTCAACCAGATGACCCGCAAATTCCAGGAGACCTACACGCAACTCGCCAAGACCAACAGGGAACTGGAACTGACCTGCGGCGAACTGCAACATCAACGCTCGGAATTGGATCGGCAGGTACGCGATCGGACGCGCGAAGTGATCCAGCGCGAACAGCTCGCCAGCGTCGGATTCCTCGCCGCTGGCGTGGCGCACGAAATCAACAACCCCTTGGCCTCGATCGCCTGGAGCGCCGAATCGCTGGAATCACGGATGCATGACGCGATCCACGGGGCAGGGGAGACCCGCCAAATCGCCGCGGATCAGGCCAAAGTCCTCGGTGAAAACCTGAAGCGGATCCAGGACGAGGCCTACCGTTGCAAGGGGATCACGCAACGGTTGCTCGACTTCAGCCGGATGGGGAGCATCGAAAAGACGCGGGTCGACATCGGCGAACTGTTCCGCGAAGTGGTCGAAATGCTCGGGACACTCGGGCAATACCGCTGCAAAACGCTTCGGACCGACTGCCCCCAGGAGGTGACCGCCATGGTCAACGGCCAGCAGATTCGCCAGGTGGCCCTTAACCTCCTTACCAACGCCCTCGAGAGCGTCGATCAGGACGGGGCGGTCGATATCCGCATCCGCCAAGAACGGGACCTGGTCGTCGTTACGGTGCAAGACGACGGTTGTGGCATGACCGACGAGGTCCTCGAACACCTCTTTGAGCCGTTCTTTACCCGCCGCCGCGACGGCAAGGGGACAGGGCTCGGGCTGAGCATCACGCACAGGATCGTGACCCAACACGGCGGAAAACTGACCGCCCACAGTGAGGGGCTAGGCCGCGGCTCCCAGATGCGACTAGAGCTCCCGGTCGAGGCCGCCGAAACCGCTGATGCTCAAAAGCGTGCCGCCCCGAAGTTATCTGAAACGAACATCACCACGAAGTCCGAATACGCCCCCCTCGAAGCCGTCAACCAGAAGGATCCCCGCGATGAGCGCCGTCGAGTCGCCTGAGTCTTCCAAGCTGCACATCCTGTTCGCCGATGACGAGCCCAACTTGCAGGAACTGATCCGCGGGGAATTGACCCGCCTTGGGCACTCGGTCACCGTCTGTCCCGACGGGTTGACCGCGTTGGCCGCTTTAGAGAAAGAGCCCTACGATTGCCTGCTGATCGACCTGCACATGCCGGGGATGGGAGGGATGGAGGTGATCAAACGTGCGAAATCGATGCACCCCGAAATGCAGGCGATCGTGATGACCGGCAACCCGAGCCAGGATTCCGCGATCGACGCGTTCCGACACCAGGTCGTCGACTACCTGATGAAACCGACCCGACTGTCCGAAATCGCCCAACGTTTGGGCCGGGTCGCCGAACGCCGCAACAACCTCCGCAAACTCGCCGCGCTCGAACACCGCGTCCGCAGGGCCGAAGGGGAAAGCCGACTCGTCGGCGAAGCCCCGGGGATGCGACAGGTCCGCAAATTGATCGAAAAAGTTGCCCCCACAGACAGCACCGTCTTGATCCGCGGCGAAACCGGATGCGGCAAGGAATTGGTCGCCCAAGCGGTGCACAACCAAAGCCAACGCGCCGGACAAGCCTTCGTCCCGATCAACTGCGGGGCACTCCCCGAAAACCTCATCGAAAGTGAACTCTTCGGTCACTGCCGCGGCGCTTTTACCGGGGCCGACTCCGCACGCACCGGGCTCTTCGAAGTCGCCCACGGCGGGACCGTCTTCCTGGATGAAATCGGTGAATTGCCACTGCCGATCCAAGCGAAACTTTTGCGGGTCCTGGAAACGGGAGAAATCCGCCGCATCGGTGACAACCAGGTCAAACGGGTCGACGTGCGCGTCGTGTGCGCCACCCACCGCGACCTCGAAGCGATGGTCGAAGAAGGGACCTTCCGCGAAGACCTCATGTTCCGTATCAACACGTTCGAGATCACCGTACCACCGCTGAGAGAACGCCTGGTCGATCTCCCAGAGCTGGCCACCTGCCTGCTTCGACGCCACCGCAAGGATTTGCCGGCTGGCCAACCGCTGATCGATGACGAAGCGATGGCGATCCTAAAGGCCTACCCGTGGCCAGGAAACGTCCGAGAACTCGCCAATGTCCTCGAACACGCGACCATCCTGTGTGACCGATTCCCGATCGGAGCGGAGCATCTGCCCCAACACTTCGGGAGGCGGCAATTGCGGAAAGAACTCCGCGCCGCGGCCCCGATGAGCCTTCGCGAGATCGAAATGATGGCAATCGAACAGGCGCTCGCACGACACGATGGGAACAAACCGGCCGCCGCAGAGGAGCTCGGGGTAAGCCTCAAAACGCTTTACAACAAGCTCAATTCGGCCGAGGAACGCCGCATCGCGGGTTAAACTTGTGATGCGGTGCATCGCCGGGCGCAGCTACCCACGCCCGATCCATCCCGCGTCCCGCTTCGCTCACACGCGCCTAAGCCGGACGCGAATCCGAAGAGGGACGCGCGACCCGCATCAAGACCAAGCAAAAACGGCTTCTTGACCAACCGATGTCGCCAGGAAATTGGCCGGCAGAAAAAAACCCTAACATCGCTCATTAGGCTACGGGTGAGTGAGGACGCGGTTTTGCCGCCATGCGTCCGCAGGAAGGAACGGTTATCGCCAAAGCTCTCGCAGGCGGTCGGCGATCTGCGTCGGCTTTTCCGGGACGTCCTTCCCGTCTAAGGCAGCGATCCAGACCTCCGGATCGTCGCCATAATCCTTACCGGTCGCCCCTCGAAGGCTAGCAATCGCGAGGCCCCGCGTGGCCGGATCTCGTGTGTCCAAAGCGAGCTTGAGGGCATCGACCGCGATCTTCCCCGAATGCTTCCCGAGCGCCGCGAGGGCCGCGTTGCGGACATCCGGATCGGAAGTGCTCCCGGCCGTTTCCGCCAAGACCCTGGCCGATGCCTCATCGCCCCGCTCACCCAAAACCTGACAGGCCGCCAACCGCACCTTCAAGCTGTCATCCTTCAATCCGCGGCCGATCAGTTCGGACGACCCCGAAAGCTGGGTATTCCCGGCGGCGATGACCGCCAATCGACGCATCTCGGGGCTGGAATCGTGATCCATGATCCCGCGAAGGTGGGTAAACCACGCGGCCTGGCGATCCTCGGGAAGCCTCGGCATCACCGCCACCAACCGACGCATCTCTTTGAGCCGCTGATGATCGGTCGGGCCGATGTCTTCGTCGTGTTTCCACTGGTGCATCGAGTAGTAGGGGTTAGCCGCTTTGAGGCCGTACAGCGGCCCGTCATGGCAACCGGCAACCCCCGCCAGCAACATCGCCGCGGCAAGGGTTCCTACTGGGATTCGTTGGGAGATCAGGGTCACGGGTTACATCCGACGAATTCAAACTTACGTTGGGAAGGCCTTCACTAGGCCACGTGTTCGCCACGGCCAGTCGCCGCGGATCAGACGAAGTTGTCGACCATCCCCAGCGTGATGATCCCTCGCTGGCGGACCGCCTCCAACACCTCGGGTCCGCGGGTCGGATGACCGTCCCGGGCATCGCGCACGACGATCGCCGCATCGACAATCCCGAGGGAACCGGAGGCCGACCTGCCGCGATTGGCCGACAGGCTCGAAAGGCGTCCGGTCGGCATCGGGGCAAGGACCGTGTCCCAACCGGCACCGTTTGAGGACGGCCCGTCGATCACGATCAGATCGAATCGGGATCGGAGCGAATCGATCAACAGGGCAAATTCGTTTGAATTCCACACCCCCCCCGTGCGGGGACCGACCCAAGGGAGGAGCGTCAGTTGGTCCTCGATCGAACGGATCGCGGTCTCCGCGATCGACACGCCGCCACGTACGGCATCGAGCCACCCGTGGCTGATCTCGAGCTGCAGCGATTCGGTCAAGGTCGGCGATTTCGAAGCGGTCCCTGGGATGGTGGCATCGATCAAGACGACACCCAACCCGGCCCTCGCGGCGGCAACCGCGAAACAGGTCGCGACCGACGTCCGCCCCGCCCCCGGTCGATCACTGGTTACCAGAAGCGACTTGACCCCCATTCCGATCGCCAGATCCAGGGGCTGACCTACCAGACGCATGACGGCGGGGTCGGCGATGAAGCGTGCGATCGTCGTTGGAAATTCGAACGAATCGACCTCCCACATCGCGGCGGCGGTCGTCGCAGGGGGGGCGACCGATTTTGCCCCGGCATAGGTATCCCGGGGCAAATCAGCGGGGCGGTCGACACTGGCGCGGTCAAAACCGGGGCGGCTCGTCCTGAAATCGCTAGCAACCTCCTGGGGCTGCGGCATCACCAAGACCGGTGCCCCCCATTGGGAATCGACCCACAACGCGGCCGAACCGACCGCCGAAGGGTTGAGCGTCACGTCCGGTTCCGCTGCGGCCCAGGCCTGAGCGCCGGAAACGGCCGCGAAACCGTCCTGCAGGGGCGATGGCCGGTCGCTGTGAAATAGAGGATCCGTCGCCGGCTTGCGGCGGATGCGTGATGTCGGCTCGCTCGCCGCGCCCTGTTCAGTGACTCGCATGGTTCCTTCCGATGTCAACTCGAACTCGATTCGGGTGGTAATGAAATCCGGATTCATTCGTAAAAAGGCGTCTCTGCCGGGGCCGGCGACGGGCCGGTTGCCCCCCCGTCGACGAAGACGGCCGACTCGGTTTGGGGCGGCGTCTGCGAAGACGCATCGGTCGCCGAAACGGGCCTCAACTGCCCCTCCGAGGACTGCAAGTACCTCGACCAATCGGCGACGGCGTTCGGGGTCGACGACTTGACCGGCCCCTCGTTTTGGGACGTCGCCAAGCCGACCGATACGGCTTGTTCCGGGTCAAAGGTTGGCGGGTGAGGCGTATCTGACGCTTTGAAACGATCAGGGACCGCGGCGGCCTCTTGACGTGAACTGGCGGGTGTCAGCCATCCCGTTCCGGCCGCACGCTGGCCCGATGTGACTTGTCCCGATGCCCCTTGCCAACCGTTGACGGCCGGCGAGACTTCGCCCTTACCGGCAGGGCCGTGTTCGGAAGCTTTTGCCGCGACTTTGTCACCCCACGACACCTCGCCTGCCGGCGGCATCCCCTCGGTCACGCGAAGATCCGACCGGGTCAAGGAGCCTGCCCCGCCGCCGTTTTCGGGCATCTCTTCGATCATCCCCGGATCAGCGACGGCCGCCGGATGTTCGCTATTTGGCATGGAAACGACGACACTCGGTGCCGCCTTGTCCCCTTCGGATCCGCTGTTTTGTGCGATCACCCATCCGAGCCAAAATAGGGCGGCAGAACCCAGCACGGCGGCCGATAGTTTGGAAGCGAACGGCCAAGCGTTAGGTTTTTTTTCCGGCGAATTTTCGGTCGTCACGGACGGCCCGGCGGCCGGGGCGGACGAGGGTCGATCGGCAAGGCGGTCGATCGGTATTTCGACGATCTCAGACCGCACTTGCGGCCGAAGCGGATCGAGCTTGGGTAAGCGAAACAACACCGGCGCCTGGGGGTGGCCGCCGCCCAAATGGCGGGGTTGATGAGGAGAGTTCATCCGAGCCTTCCTTGAAGGGTTCTTGCCGCGATGTCACGTCGAGATCAGCCGCCTGTACGACTTTGCGACCCTTGGTGACAAGCCCGAATCGAACCATTCCGGTCGAACGCATGGACGCCAATCCCTTTTTTTGGTGGCTCACGCGTGCAACGCCAAGTACTTCTCGCGCACGTGGTTGAGCACCCTTTTTTGGACATCTTCGAGTGTCCCTTCCTGGAACGCCCCCGCCGCTGCCTTATGACCGCCGCCTCCGAAAAACCGTGCGACCTCATTGCAATCGAGCCCGCAACGGCTGCGAAAACTGAGCTTGAAGCCCCCCCGAGGCTGCTCGACGAAGATCACGGCAACCTTCGTCCCGTTAATCGTCAGGGTCAGATTGATAGCATCCTCGGTATCGCTAGGGACGGCACCGACCGCGGCGAAGTCTTCGCTTTTGACGTAGGTGTAGACCAACGCCCCGTCGAGCTCGACTTGGGTTCGCGACAGGATCAGCCCGCGAAGCTTCAGCCGGCCCAAAGTGTCCCGCTCGAATAAGTCGGCATAGAGCTCGGCAGGGACCGCACCCGCCTCGACCAATCGGCCGATCACATGGTACGTCGCTGAAGTCACGCTCCCGAAACGGAACCAACCGGTATCCATCGCGATGGCGCCGAACAAGGGGACGGCCATCTTCCGGGTGAGCGGCACGCCCAACGCGTCCGCCGCCTGAACCACCAAGTGGCCGGTCGCCTCAGCCGTGTAATCCTTGTACATCATAGCGCCCAGGTTGTCTTCACCGACATGGTGGTCGATCACCACCTTGTCGACCCGAGACCCACGAATCACATCACCCATGTCCCCGAGCTGGGCCCAAGCGCTGGTGTCGAGGATCATGATGCAATCCGTGCTGATCGCTTCCGGTTTGACGTGATCCCCCAGGACCTCAATGCTCCCTGAAGGATCGAGAAATTCGAGCGAGGGGGGGGTGCGATGGGCGTTGATGATCCGAACCTGCTTACCGACCGAACGCAAGACCTCGGCCATCCCGAGCTCGCTCCCCAAGGCATCGCAGTCGGGGCGGATGTGGCTGGTCAGCACAAACCGATCGTAATGCGCGATCTGACGGACAAAGGCTCTCCAATCGACGCTCATGCTCGGTCCCGATAAGCAAATTCAGGGGATGGGTGGGATGATGGCGGGTCGGCCGTTAGGGCCTGAAGGCCGTCAACCCCGATATTGGACGGGTCTTCCAGTATAATCTGACCCTTGCGGTTCGATCAGAGGGGACGAAACGGGTCGCCCAGGGGAGGGGGGGCCTCGACCGACATCGGTCATCCCCGACCGAGCGCCTCTCGCACGCCCCCTAGGTCAACCTCGATCTGCCGTTTCAGCCCTTCTGCCGAGTCGAACTTGACGACCCCCCGGATCCGACGCACGAAGTCGACGTCGAGGTTGAGGCCGTAAAGCTGTCGACTTTGATCGAGCAAATGGACCTCGACCTTGGGAAGGCTCTCGGCGAACGTCGGGTTGGGACCGATATGGATCGCCGCCGGCAGCGTCTCCCCGTCCACAGCGGCCCACCCCGCATAGACCCCCGCCGCCGGGATGAGTGTCTGGATGTCGCTCAAGTTAGCCGTCGGGAACCCGAGCAATCGCCCCCGGCCGGCCCCGCCCGTCACCACGCCGGCGATCCGATACGGCCTGGACAGCATCGCGGCCGCCGAGTCGACCTCTCCCGCAAGGATCGCCTCGCGGATCCGGGTGCTACTGATCCAAGCACCATCCGATGTCGTCGGCTCGACGATTTGGCACTCGATCCCCGCCTCGCCACAAAGCCTCCGCAGCAAAGGAGGATCGCCCGCCCGGCCGCGGCCGAAGAAAAAATTAGGCCCCTCGACAATCCCTTTGGCCTGCAAGGTATCGACGACCAACGAGGCGAAAAAAGTCTCGGCGGACTCCGCAAGCAAGTCGCGCGTCGTGCGAATCACGACAACCCCATCAACCCCGAAACCACGCAGCAACTCGGCCCGATGCCCCAAGGTCGTCAACGGGGGTGGTTGCGACTCGGGGCGTAAGATCGCCGCCGGGGGAGGGTCAAAAGTCACCGCCACCGCGGGGCCGCCAAGTCGCGTCGCCAACCGACATAGCCGCCGCAACAGCTCCGCGTGCCCTCGATGAACCCCGTCAAAGTTTCCGATCGAAATCGCCCCGCCTAGCAGCCGGCGGTCAGGCTCGTCGGAATAACTCAGTAGGGTCACGGTCGATGGTTCACGGTCGGAATGCGATGCTGATCAGGGACCCAGATTATCCCTCGTTCCCCGATCG
>JBEIRZ010000524.1:0-2732 GCA_040375695.1 Planctomycetaceae bacterium | reverse complement strand
TAGAGGGCGTCGGATTGCGCCCCGCCGCTGATCGGGTCCGAAAGTCGCATCAGCCCGATAGGCAGGACGAAGTCCGAATCGACCAGCTCGGAGTTCAACCGGATCGGTTCGGCTTCTTCGTCGGCACCCAGGTAGCGGCAATGATCACGCTTGCCCAAGTGATGGATCGAGAGTTCCATCGATTCGGGGAAATCGTCCTGCAACTGCTGGAGTTCGATCGCTTCGGCCCAGCCCGAGACGACGACGCGGATTTCGGAGGGTTCGCACGATTCGACCGCTTTTTCGACACCCCGCAGGATCAGGTCGGGGCGAGGGAGCCCCGGTTCTAAGGCGATGGCGAAGCGGTCACCTGGCATGAGGTATTTTTCGATCCCGATACCGGCCAGGGGGTGATGGAGCGCGGCGGCGACGGCGTCGATGATCGCATCGTCCGCGTCGTCGCAGGGAAATGTCGGCTGGGGAATTGGTTTTTGGCCGGTTGATGTTTGGCCGATGATCGCGACGGAATCATCGACATCGATCGCGACGGTCTTGGTCCCGAAACCGACTTCAATTCTTTGGCTCATCCTTACCCTTCGTTTCCAATTGATGCCAACCCCAGCGGAAGAGGTTCCTGGCGTCGGAGTAACGCGCCCCGGAGCCGCTGGAACCAAGCACGACGACGATCAGGCGTTGGTCGCCCCGCACGCCGCTGGCCACAAGGCAGGCGCCGGCGGCCGTTGTCGTCCCGGTTTTTAGACCATCGTACCCTTCGATCGCCAGGAGTCGATTGGTGTTCAGCCAAACGGCTTCGCGTTTCGTCCCGTCGGGGCGGGTGATTTCGCCGCGGTGGCGTGCGGTCGAGACGATCTTGCGGATCAACGGGTCGCTCAGCGATGCGTGTGCGAGCTTGACAAGGTCGGCGGCGGTGGAAGTGTGACCGTCGGCCGTCAGCCCGTGCGGGTTTTTAAAGCCGGTGTTGGTGAGGCCCATCGCAACGGCTTCGGCGTTCATCGCGTCGATGAAGCGGTCGTAGGAAGTTTTGATACGGCTATGGCTGTTGCTATTGCCAATACCGTTTCGTTCGCTTTGGGGATCGTTGCCGGAGGTATTTGAGATTTGGAGGCGCGTGCCGAAGTGTTCGGCCAGGGCGGTGGCGGCGTCGTTGCCGGAGGGGAGGAGGAGCCCGTAGAGGAGGTCGCCGATGCGAAGTTTTTCGCCCGCGGCAACATCGGCGGTGGAACCTTCGGTCGTGTCGGCTCGTTCGGAAAAGGTGAGCGTTTCGTCAAGGACGCTGGGGTCTTGGCGAGCGAGTTTGGCGAAGAGCCAGGCGGTCATCAGCTTGGTGGTGCTGGCGTTATCCAGCGGGAGGTTTTCGTCGGAACCGTGGAGGATTTTGCCGGTCGCCCCATCGCCGATCGCCCATGCGCGGGCGCTGACGACGGGCGTGGCGGAGGCATCGAGTTCTTTGGTTTTTGGCGCGTCGGGGTCGAGGTCGGGGAGGATCGAAGGGTCGGGTTGGGTCGAGGCCATCGCGGCGGGATAGGGGAGTGCCGGGTCGATCAGGCCGATCCCATCGACGGGGCCGAGTTTTTGGGAGGTTGCCAGATCGAACTTGCCGGTGGCATCGACCCCGATCGAGCGTTGCAACCGCAAGACGGCAGCTTCGGTCGCCGGACCGAAATCGCCATCGACGGCGAGACCTGGGGCGGGATCGAGTTTTTGGTTGAGGTAACGTTGGAGCGATTCGACCCGCGGGCCGACCGAGCCGACGGCCAATTCGCCTTGCGCGGGGGATTGGGTGCGGAACGCGTCGGGGTAGAAGTGCCGGAGTGTTGTGGCGGCGATGTTACCGATCAGGATCGAAGGATCGTCTTGGCCGGAGAAGCTGGTGTCGGCGTTGTTTTCGGTAAGGACCGCAATGGCGATCCGCCCTTGGGGGCCATCGATTAGGCCGGCGTCGCAGCGGGCTTTCGAAACGTAGCCCGACTTGTGGGCGACGCGGACGTTTTTGGGGAGGAACCGAACGAGCTTTTCTTGATCGTCGCAGGCGTAGAGGTGGGTGAGCATTTCGTCGCAGAGTTCCCGGTTCAGGATTTCGCCGCGATCGATCGCTTCGAGCAATCGGATCGTTTCCCCCGCGGTGGTGCTGCCTAGGCCAAAGCGTTCGCTGCGCGGCGGGTCGATCGAAGTGTCGCGGCGATAGACTTTGGCGTGCAATCGGGTGTTTGAAAGGCCGAGGCGGGCCATCGATCGGGTCGTGGTGGCTAGGCCGATGGTGTCGGCGACGAGGTTGGTCGCGGTGTTGTCGGAGAAGACGATCATCAGTCGGATGGCGTCGCGGAAGGAGAGCTGCGTGCCGGGGGAAAAGTGATTGGTCAGGATCCCTGAACCGGGGACCATGTCGTCCTTTTTCAGTTCGATCATCTTTTCGCGGGTCGCTTCGCCGGCGGCGATCTTTTCGTAGGCGGCGACCATCACCGGGAGCTTGATGAGGCTAGCCGTCGGCATCGGTTCGTCGGCACGGTGCGAAAAGGAGTCGCCGGTACCGAGGTGTTTGATCGCGATCCCGACGTCACCTTGATGGGCCGCGATGAGTGGTGCGAGGAGTTCGGCAAGTTTCGTATCGGGTCGGGCGGGGAGCGGTGAGGGGGGAAGCGCGGCGTCTTGGGCGAAGAGCGGTGAGGTGAAGGCGAGGAGGAAGGCGATGGTGGCGAGGGTTTTGGGGATGGCTGGGGTCATGGGGTTTGGGC
>JBEIRZ010000497.1:0-2969 GCA_040375695.1 Planctomycetaceae bacterium | reverse complement strand
GGTCATCGGCGAGGACGCGGAGCCGGATCGCGGCGATCACATCGGTAGCGTCACCGATCGCCAGGTCATAGGCGGCGTTGGGGTCGGGCTTGCCGGTCAACAGCAGCGACCCGTCGGGCTGGGGTTCGAAGCTTGCTTCGCCGGCGACCTTGAGCGGCTGCGAATCGGGCTGGGGCCAAGTCGCCTTGCGCCATTGGATCGCTTCGGCTTCGGCGCGGGCCGTTTTCGCGCGGGATTCTTCTTCGAGCAAACGATCGCGCAAGATCGCTTCGAGCCCTTCGCGTTTTTTGGCCCGGGCCAGATCGATCGGGGCGGAGGCGATGCCGAGCATTTCGCCTTGGGTGACCGGGACCGTCGCCCCGGCGCTGTTGACGTCGCTGCCGGAATTGAAGAAGGCGAAGAGTTCGTAGTATTCGCGGTCGGAGATCGGATCGAACTTGTGCGTATGGCACTGGGCACAGGCGACCGTCAATCCCAACCAGACGGCACCGGTCGTGTTGACGCGATCGACGACCGATTCGTGACGGAACTGTTCCGGGTCGGTCCCACCTTCTTGGTTGATCAGCGTGTTGCGATGAAAGCCCGAGGCGACACGTTGTGATTTGGTGGCGTCGGGGAGCAGATCACCGGCGAGCTGTTCGAGGGTGAATTGGTCGAACGGCATATCATCCTGGATCGCGGCGATCACCCAATCGCGATAGGGCCACATCGCGCGCGGGGCATCGATCGAATAGCCGTTGGAATCGGCGTAGCGGGCCTGGTCGAGCCAATGCCGACCCCACCGTTCGCCGAAATAGGGTGACGCGAGCAGTTCTTCGACGTAACGCTCGTAGGCGTCGGGGCGGGCGTCGTTTTCGAAAGCGATCACGCGCTCGGGGTCGGGGAGGAGCCCGGTCAGATCGAGTGCGGCGCGGCGGGCGAGGACCGCGCGATCGGCTTCGGGCGAGGGAGCGATACCGGCCGCTTCGAGCTTAGCCAAGACGTAATTGTCGATCGGATTGTTGACCCATACCGCCGCTTTGACTTCGGGGGGGGCGGCGGTGTTCAGCGGTGCGAAGGCCCAGTGCGGTTGGAACTCGGCCCCTTCGCTAATCCAGCGGCGGATCAATGCGACCTCGGCATCGGTCAATCGGCCATGCTTGCTGTCAGGTGGCGGCATGACTTCATCGGGATCGTTCGAAGTGACCCGTCGGATCAACAGGCTCGCATCGGCATCGCCCGGGACGATCGCGGCGCCATCGTCATCCTTGGCCGTCGCGGAGGCCGCATCATCCAGCCGCAGCTCCGCTTCGCGGCGTTTCGGGTCGGGCCCGTGGCAATAAAAACATCGGTCCGAAAGGATCGGCCGGATCTGATCGTTGAATCGGACCCGCTCTTCGGCGACGGGTTCGGCGGCGGGTTCGACGGCCTGGGCCACGGGTGAAAACTGGACAATCGCCGCGGCAATCAACATCATCGAAGCCGCGATGATACGGCATCGCGTCACCCGATCGCGAGCGATAACACGATCGGCGTGAGTCGTTGTCGGTCCCTGGAGATCGTTCGCGGGGGTGAAGAACATGGCGCCGGGCGGGATGGAGGGCAAAGGGTCCGAAATGGCTTGGGCGGGGGCGGCTGATGCGTCGGGGCCGAAAACTGTTCAGTGTTTTCTACCCGAGCCGCTTCGAGTAGAGCCACCATTCTAGCGTGACAACGCCCAAGACGCACAACAATATCCACCGCCAGAACTCGCGTCGGCCCGGGACCTTGGTGCTGATCGCGGCGACCGAATCGTAACCGATCAGCACGTCGGGGGCGGACGCCAAATCGCTCTCGCGGCGATCGAACAGGTTCACGGCAAAACGCCCCAATTCGCGGTTGTCGTCATCCTCCAGCGAATAGACCCCGAGCCGATCGGTCTTGGCGAAGTTGACGCCACCCGTTTCGCCCGCCTTGACCCGTTCGACCGTCCCTTCGGGGTAACGCAATCGGACCTCCCGACCCGGATCGCCGACCCGGACCACGACCGTTTCGCCGGGGCGATGCGTCGGCACCGTCGCCGTTTGCGTCGCGCCGGCGAGATGATTGAGCAGGTTGAGCGTGAAGACGGGCCAGGACCTTTGGACGTGCCAATCGGTGTTGAACGTCGTCGCTTCGCCCTGTTCGCTGCTGACGATTTCGAACCCCAGGACGATATCTTGATAGCCATCGCGGGAAGCGATCGCGAGCATCGGCCCGGCCTCGCCCGTCAACAGTTCGACCGCCCCCGGCGGCGGCCGCAAAACGCGACCTTCGGCGATCAGCAACGAGAAGAGTTCCAAATATCGCATCAAGGGGTGTTGTCGATCGATGTCGACGACTTGGGTCCGATCGGTCGGTTCCCCTTGGGCCCAACCTTGAGGGGGGAGCTCGCCGATGAAAAAGGTGTTGCAGCGTGGCATCGACTTTGGGGCGCAGCGATCGAAGATCATCAGATCGTCGTCACCCGATTCGGCCCGATTCGCGAAGGCGTCTTGCCCCAAGAAATCGGGCGCGACGGTCTCGACCCGGCAGAGCGTCGCCGCTTGGCCGGTCGTCAGTGCCAGATCGAGCGGCGGGTTGCCAGGGGTCACGACCAGGACCCGGATCGGTCGAGGCTTGGCGATCCCGGCATACGCGACGTTATCGACATCAAAGTCGTCGGCGGCATCGAGCTTTAGTTCCAGCCCCCGACCATCGGCACCCGCCAACGTGAACGCAAGCGACGTTTCTTCGCCCGGGGCGAGCGACAATTTCTGGGCGTCGATCAAATTGCCATCGAGGGTCAGTGTGGCGGTCGTATCGAGCTCTGCGGCGCCAAGGTTTGCGATCGTGGCGAAGGCCTGAAGCTCGTCTCCTGCGTCAGTGCCCGCCGGTAAGGAGGCATCGGCGTCTCGCGTGTTTTCGCTTGTGGCGGCGACGGAGGCTCCTGCGTTGGTCGCGGAAATCTGATCGACCGAAAAGGCGAGGAT
>JBEIRZ010000500.1:0-2949 GCA_040375695.1 Planctomycetaceae bacterium | reverse complement strand
AGCGATGACGATCTGGATGGCCGGCGGCGGCGTCAACGCGGGGATGACGATCGGGGCGACGGACGAGCTCGGGATGGAGGCGATCGAAGAGGTCCGACCGATCCGTGATTTTCACGTCACGCTGCTTAAGCTCATGGGGCTGGATGACCACAAGTTGACCTATTACCACGCCGGGCGATTCAAGCAGCTCAGCCAATTCGGCGGTGACCCGATCGAATCGCTGATCGCTTCATGAAGGCTTAGGTGTTCGGTTTGGCGGTGGCGATCAGGGTTCGACCTTCTCGAAGATCACCAAGTAGTTCTCTTTCAGGATCCCTGACTTTTCTTCGACTTTGCGGAATCCCGCCGCAGTTACTTCGGCTTCGAAAACCTCCTGACCCGCCCGGACATGCTCCATCGTCCAGTCCGAACTTTCCCCTTCGACGCGACGGAAGTCGATCAGGAGGACCTTACCACCCGGACGAAGGGCTTGGTGCAGCGAACGCATTGTCTTGTTAGGGAACTCGAAATGGTGGTAGGTGTCACAAATGAATGCGAAGTCGACGGAAGCCGGAGGCAATTCGGTCGAATCGGTTTTGCAGAGCTGGAAGTCGATGTTCTTGAGGTTCGCCTCTCGCGCCGTTTGGCGGATGTGTTCGATGAACTTGGGAGCGATGTCGACGGCGATGACGCGTCCCTTCGGGCCTACTGTTTCGGCGAAGAGCCGCGTGAAGAGCCCCGTGCCGGCGCCGATATCGGCGACCGTCTTTCCTTCCGTGACCCCTGAGGCGGCGACGATCTCGACCCGTTTGGCAAAGACCTCGCGACTCTCGACCTCGAACCGACCCTTGAACTGTTCGACGTCCGGGTTTTGAAACGAATCGTTAATCCCCGGCCGGACGCTCTTGTCTTGGGCCGTTGCGATCTGTGCGGTGACGAGCGGCAAGATCATGATCGCGCAGGCCCAAGTTGCGGTCATGCGGAAGAGAGGAGCGTTGGCAGTTCGGGCAGGCATGATCGACTCGAAAAGGGGAGGGGCGATATTTTATTGGGGTAGGTCGAAGGGGTACGTTTGCGGATGACGATGCCGCCGCGACGGGGTGCTCGAAATCACGACGGATTCTTCGTCGCCCCGCCGCGATCTGGGGAGCGTTTGCGGGCGGTTAAGGCCGAGTGACAACTCAAGTCGTGCTGCAACTGGTTGAGGCCGATTCGCGGACCTGGTTCCACGGCATTTTGGCCAACATCATCCCCATCCCGCAGGTGTCGGTGACCCCTGCAAAGATCAATCCGGCGCCGACGAATGCGGACAGGCCGATGAAGAGGGGGTTGATGAAGTACCCGAGGGCGGCGCCCAACAGCACCAGCGAACCTGCGGCGATGCGGACCTGTCGTTCGAGCGAGATGGTCTTTTTGCCGCGGACGACCGGTAGTCCGGCCTGGTCCCACGCACGCGTCCCACCTTCGACGTTGATCACGTTGGTGACGCCCGCCGCGATCAACTTTTCACACGCCTGCTTGCCGCGGGTTCCCCCTTGGCAGATCAGATAGAGCGGTATGCCGTTGCGACCCGCGGTGGCATCGGTAGCCGTGAGCCGATCGAGCGGGATGTTGCGTGCACCTTCGACGTGAATTTCGCGGAATTCGGCCGGGGTCCGCACGTCAATCAATTCGATCTCCTCACCCGATCGGACCCTCTGATGCAACGCTTGGGCGGAAATGGTCGATACGCTCATTTCGAAATCAACTCCTTGCTTGAGCGAACCGCGACTCGATGCACCCCAGGATCTGGGCCAAGTGCGGTTCGGTGACCCGATAGTAAACTTTACGTCCGTCCCTTTCGGCGTCGAGGAATCCGCAGCGCTGCATCAGCCGCAGGTGCTCGGACGCCATCGCACTGGGGATTTCGCACGCCTCTGCCAATTCGCCGACCGTGAACGGGGCTTGCAGCAACATCTGAATCATCCGCAACCGATGCGGATGTGCCAGCACCTTCAGGCACTCGGCCGCTTGACCGAGCGAGTCGAGGTCGGTGAGGCGAATCGGCGGTGAACCCATGAAAAACTCCCAGTCGTCGCCAAATGAACGACAGTTATTTATATCGGAAGCTTCCGACATGTCAATTAGAAATACTGGTTCGAAAGTATGGGATCGGGTCGGGATAGAGGCCTGTGTTAGAACCATCGCGAATTCCGTCTTGGTCAACGACCAGCCGGAACGGCTGGGATGTGGCAAATCATCGTGTGAGTTTCGCAGCAAGTCTGAGGTCGCTTCGCCGGAACGCGACCGGTTGGGGAACGACTTCGTTCTGCCAACAATTTTCCAGAGCTGGGGTGGAACCTAGGGGTATCATTTGACGGCCTGCAGGGCGTAGTGATCAGCCGCATGCATACGGCCTGAGTTGCGTTTTGCGGCATGTTGACTTGAGCATTCTCACGTGCATTTTCCTAATCGAGGTCGATCGATGGATATCGTGTATTCGTCCGAGGCAACGCTGTCGGCAGATGAGTTTATCGATCTGCTCGTCCGGTCAACGCTTGCCGAGCGGCGACCGATTCACGACATCAAGACGATCTCGGAGATGCTTGCGAACGCATCGATCATTATCACCGCCCGGGTTGACGGGCGACTGGTTGGGATATCCCGAGCCTTATCGGACTTTAGCTTTTGCACCTACCTGTCCGACCTCGCGGTCGACGTGGAGCATCAACGCCGGGGGATCGGTCGGGAGTTGATTCGTCGCACGCATGAGGAGGCAGGGCGGCACACAATGCTGATATTGTTGGCGGCACCCAAAGCTCGGGATTACTACCCTCACATCGGTCTAAAGCAACACGACTCGTGCTGGGTCATCGACCGTCTGGTTTCCTAGGGGGTAGACGGTAAACAGCAGCGATCATGGTTCCATGTTGGTGCCACCCATCGACTATAGCCAATTTGCGCTTTGCCGGCTTGCGATAGTCCGTTTGT
>JBEIRZ010000002.1:0-67061 GCA_040375695.1 Planctomycetaceae bacterium | reverse complement strand
TATCAATCGCGCCCTCTCGGACAAGGGTCTTTTTGACGAACGGGCGTTTCGGGGGGTCGAGCTCTCTTCCGTCAGCCGTGAATTGTTGGCCAGCAACCAGCTCAGGATGAAACCGGTTGACCGTCGGCGGATGAATCGAAGCCTTCTAGAAACCGCTTTACCGGGGATGATCAAGCCGCATGAATGGGACACCCCGGCACGTCAATTGGCAACGCGTTTGACGATGTGGAGCAATCCCAACTTTGCCTTGATGCTTTCGGCTCTGGTCGCGATGTGGACGACATGGAAATTCCGCCGCATGAGCCTTGGGGATTTGTCGGCCGAGGTCGAAGAATCGCTGATGAGCGGAGGGGTGATCATTTTGATCACGGCGGCGGGAGGCGCGTTCGGTGCGATGCTGACGGCCGCGGGGATCGGCCCGGCCATCGAACGCATGTTCTCCGGGATCAGCGGTGGCGGCGGGTTAGGGCTTTTGCTACTGGCTTTCACCATCGCGGCGGTGCTCAAGGTGGCCCAGGGGTCGAGCACGGTTGCGATGATCGTCGCCTCGTCGATGCTGGGGGCCATGCTTAGCGGCACCGCGATCCGTTTCAACCCGGTTTACATCGCGACCGCGATCGGCAGCGGCTCGCTGATCGGAAGCTGGATGAATGACAGCGGTTTCTGGGTCTTCGCCAAGATGGGTTGTTTGACCGAGGGCGAAACACTACGAAGTTGGACCCCGCTGCTTATCGTACTCGGCACGACCGGACTTTTGGTCACGATCCTGCTTAGCCAGATCTTGCCTCTGGTCTGAAATCGGCGGGTCGGTTTAGCGGTCTCCGCCCGAATCGCGATCGAGCGAAACGTCGAATTCGCTTAGCGCGGGTATCAACATCGCTGCCGTGGTGAAGCCATATCCGGCTACGATCGTCGCAAAAACGAAGAGTTGGTCACGCTGCAACAAGAATTGGGTGATGGCATAAAAAGTAATCAGCGGTAGCAGGAACGAGGCGACGAAAATCGCTGAGGAAGGGGTGCGCCATCCTAAGGCAGCAAACAATGCCGCCCCACCTCCCAAGATCATGGCCAAGAAGGGTGCCAACTGAAGTTGAAAGGCACCGCGGAAACTGACCATGATCACCATGCAGATCGCGACACCGACGCAAAGGAAAAAGACGGTACCCAAGCTCACCAGTGTGGCTGTCCTGCCGGCGATGTAATTCAGGCCACTGTGTATCCCCAGGACCACCGCGAATACGTAGAGCACAGTCGCCCCTAATAGGGTGAACAACGTATTCTCCCAAGTCATCGCCCCGCTGGTCCCGAGAAAAAAGATCAGCCCCAAGGGCAAGAGGATCATCTCTTTCGTGACGTACAAGACCCCGAGCAATTTGCCGAAGAGGAATTCGGCAGGGCGGAGATCGGTCACCATCAGCAAATCGAGAGCGAGCCCGTCCCTTTCGTTCGTTATCGAGTTCACCGCCAACGCATTGACCAAGACGAGGCTGATGACACCGATCGCAGCCACGGGAAGGGTCGTCACCGGCAAGGCGCTTTCGTTGGCGTCGAAACGCTTTAATGCCTGTCCGTTGCGGATGCTCGAAACGACGATCGTGGCCGCGACGCAAAACAGGAGCAGGAATGCCAATCGCACGAGCAGCACCTTGCGGCCATAGGCCCAGGTACAGATCTCACGCCACAACACCGGATTTTTCCAAACCGTGCGAGGTTGGCGAGCACGCCACTCGGCAAGGTTGACGGCCGGGCTTGGACCCGCCTGCTCCGATTGGAGCCGTTTCAGCTCTTCCCCCGTTTCCGGTTCGGGTGCTTTAAAACGGACCTCGCGGGACGGGTTCCAGATGCGAACCCTTGCGATCCCGATCGATAGGACGATTGCGGAAGCGGTAGCAATCAGTAGCGAGAAACCCAGCGAGACCTTTGCGCCACCCGCCGATGAGGCTAACGGGCTTAGGGCCGCATCGATCGCCCGGATCGGGTTGACCCAAGCGGCCAACTTCGCCGCGTCACTACCGAGCAAACCGCGCGAAACGAGTTCGGCGGCGACCACGTAGAGTAACAGTATCAACACCGTCGTCGCGATCGCCTGGAAACTTTTCTCACGCCACAGCCCGACCACCGTTCCGGTAGCCGCCGCCAGCAGGACACTTGCCCCGGTGATCGCGTAAACCAAACCCACCTGGCCTGCCGAAACCCCGCCCAACAGCGGAAGCGCCAGAAACAGCGGCAAGGCGACGGCCAGCATCGCCAAAGGGCCCAAAAGGCTCGCCCCACACTTGCCCAGTACCAGTTCGGCGCCGCTGATGCGGGTCATTAAGAGCAGGATGAGCGTGCGTCGGTCTTTCTCCTGTGCGACGTTGCTCGACGAACCGACAGCCGCCAAGCTTGAGAGTACGATCAACTGGAGCGGTGCCAGCAGCGCGAACATCCCCCCTCCGAACCTGGAGAGATCGCTGGCGCTGGTTAACGACCGCGTCCCGGCAAGGACCAGATAACCCGTCGCCAACAGGACGAACATCGCCAATAAGTAAATCGCACGGGAAAGGTATGTCTTAAGACGCTTCGGTGCGACAATGGCTTCGCGATTGAAGACCGGTCCGAACATGGGGCAACGAATTGGGGCTAGCGACGGGAAAGGGCTAACGAGCCGGTGGTTTATAGACCATCATAACCGGCATCTGCTCGACTTGGCCGCCCCCAGTACCTCGGCGAGGGACCTTTCGTAGAAAGTTTGGCTTGAAAATTGGTGGCTGTGAAGCTTTATCGACGCAGCAGTTCACCGCCAACCAGCCGATCCCGTGCTATCCGCCATCGCGGCACCGGCCGATATGCGATGCCCCCCAATACGATCAGACGGCAACAACTCGGAGGCTCGTAATCCGGCGTGGGCCTCGGTTCGGCTACCGTTTGCAGCGATGGGGGTAATGGGTAGACCCGAAGCCGGCATCAACTTGCCGGGGATAAAGCCAGATCCTTCCTGGGGTGGCGGGATCGGTTTCAGCCGGGCCGCTATCGACCCGGGGTGGTTGTCGATCTCGGGATCTGCGGCCGGCGGTCTCGCCTGAACCGGCATTCTTCCCACAGCTTCATAGCCGACGACCTCTTCCCGGACGATACGCATCGAAGGGCGGGGGACGGCCGTCCGCACCCGATCCGTCAGCCAGCGGGTCTGTGGTTCTCGGCTTTGGACGACGACGGTTCGCGTCTCCCAGCGGGTCTCAGGGGTGTGTTCGTAATAGACCGACTTTGGCCCGAAAGGGTTCCAGCGGTTGGTGAGTCGCGGTTTCCAAAAATGGGTGACGACCGGTTCCTGCAGGGTGCGGGTTTCGGGCTTGGTTTCGATGACCACCTGCGGGCGGTAGACGATTTCTTCGCGAAAATCGACCTCCGTCTTTGCCACAGCCCTTTCGGTCGTATGAACAACCTTCCGGTAAACGATTCCTGTCGCGGGATCGGCATAAAAAACAGACCCTTGCGAATCGGCGATTGATGCAGGTCCCGCGGCGACCGATTTCGGCAATTCACCGAGTGCGGTCTTCACCCCGATCAGCAGAGGGCAAATGGCCGAGATTACTGAAGCCACCAACCGGAACGACGGGATCATCATCATCGCTAGTACCGTGCTTGTGGGAGTATTCAATTCCCTTCAGGATGCTCGCATTTCCGTCCCAACCGATCGACCTCGGAACTTGTAGGGTCGATGCGGAAAAACAGAAAATTCGCCATGCCCCCGCTACGTACCCTTTCGGCAAAACCCCGGTCAGCACTCGGAAAAAAGTCAAGGAAACGTTCGTTTTTCCCGATCGGCTCTTATTGGTGGCACGATCGCCCCTAGAATAGGGCTGGCAAAACTTTTGGCCGATTGAGCCCGCGATACGAAGTGGATAACCGTCCGGTAAACGCCATGTTCGACCCGTCATTTCTCGAATTGCTCCGATGTCCTATCGACCGACAGCCACTGGTCATGGGGCCCGAGGAACTCACCCAAAAGCTGAACGAACTGATCGCAAAGCGTCAATTGCGAGATCGCGCTGATGGCGTCGTCGAACAACCGATCGACGGCTTGCTCGTTTCGAAAGATGGCTCCCGCGCTTACGCTGTCCGCGAAGGGATACCGGCCCTGATCCCGTCGGAAGCGATCGAACTGTCGGGCTTGTCGGGTTGACGGATTTTTCGGATCGAAACAGCACCCGTTATAGGCGAGAGCCACCGTGTCAGGATCGAATCGCCCAGTGGTAACTTGTCTCAGTTGCGGGGGGCGTTTTCGAG
The DNA here is from genome assembly GCA_040375695.1 of Planctomycetaceae bacterium. GTDB lineage: Bacteria > Planctomycetota > Planctomycetia > Pirellulales > Pirellulaceae > UBA6163. The sequence goes on along the minus strand of JBEIRZ010000002.1, from coordinate 62,792 downwards.
TCACCGACCCTCGTTGGATCGGTTCGATTGTACCATGCCCGAAATGTCAGGGGCTTGTCGAAATCGGAGCCGATGACGTCGACGTTGATACTAAGGAAAACGCCACCGGAGCGTTGTCCGATACGGCTTTTGAGAAGATGCCGAGCCCTGACAGTTCCCCCCTGCCCAAAGGCTCAAAATCGGCCAAGCTTGACCCGATGGCCAAACGGGCCCGTCCGGATCACCCTTCGATTGGCGAGCTTGGGGAGGGTGGTATTTCTCCTCCCCCTGCCGTCATCCCGCCGAATGACGGACCCTCGTTTGATTCGGCGGTAGATGCGTCGTCGGAAACTCTGCAAAACTCGGCCACGCAACCTGACGCTAATCGGTCTCGCCGGTTCGCATGGATTGCAGGGTTCGGCATAGCGGCACTGTTCTTGATCGCGGCCCTTGGTCTCTTGTTTTCCGAACGTGAACCGCGCGATTCGGCGGTCGCGAGCCGGCAGGATCCCAATGTGCCGTTGTCCGATGCCGATTCTCCAGACGGCCCCACAATACCAACCGATAAACCGGCTGACGATTTGGCCCGACCAGACGAAGAAGCTGGGGGGACCGTATCAGGATCGCAACCCGCAGCCGACCAGCAAGCCAACATGGCCACTGGCGGCAGCGCACTACGGAACGACGAGACATCCGCAGCTCTTCCCGTTGTCTCGTCCGTTGGCGAAAGTGCGACCGCTGGCGTCAATCAAAATACCACTCCAGCAACCGAGCCACCGCCGGTTTTGCCGACCGTGGAGCCAGCGTCCCCTGGACCGGACCGATCCGTGAAACCGGAACCGGCCCAAGCCGCTGGTACGAACACCCCTTCAGACGGGATACCGTCTTCTGATCGGCTAGATTCCGCATCGTTGGATGCTTTGCCGGCTGGGCTACGTAAATTCGTTCCGTTGATGGACGAGTCGACATCCGACATTGGCCCTCCCCAAATGTTCGAGACTCCCCCGACCGTTACCTCGACACCGATGGGCCCGGCCGCTGAGGACACCGGTACCGATGGGGCGATCGGACAAAAGGGAGGGATCGATATCCCCAAGGCGATGTCGATGCGGGTCGCGATCCAGCAACAGGGGCTATCACTCGCCGAGCTTTCGCTTTTGATCTCTCAGTTAACGACGGTACCGATCGAGCTTGAGCTGATTTCGCTTGATCTTGCGGGTGTCGCGGTCACGCAGCCGTGTATGACGCCGACAGGTTGGTTGACCGTTGATGAATGGCTCAATCAGACGCTGAGGCCTATGGGTTTGGTAGCGGAAGCAGACGCCGGACGGATTTTGGTCTTCGCAAGCCCGGCCAAGCTTCTGGAGGCAAGCGGCCCTGCCATCGTTTTGGACGATTTTGGTGACGCGGCCGAAGGGGCCGCAGCTTCGATCCGACGTCTTGTCGGTTGGGTAGGCAAATCGGTGGCCCAGGATGTCCAGGATACCGACGGTGCCGATCGGGATCCGGCCGAAGGGGTGGGAAGCGCTAAGCCAGCTAGCGACGTACCCCCCGCCGAAGATGGTTGGATGTATGACGTGCAGCAGCGGCGGATCAAACTCCCCGATGACCGCTCCGCGATCGTTCGAACCGTCTTGGCCGCCGAGGCGGTCCGTTTGTCACGCGGTTTACCCGGTAAGCTTCGCCGATGGCAGACGGCCCGCTGGACGGGCAAATGGGGAATCGATCGAGAGCTGGGTGAACAAAAGGTTGGTCAGGATCCGATCGCCGATCGGTCGATCAACGATTGGCCGTTGGTCACGGGGCAGCCTTCCGGACCGACACCGCCATCTCCACAAAACCTCGCCGGATTTCTACGTCGCATGGGTCGCGACCATCAAGTGGCCCCAATCGTGAGTTGGCGGGATGCGGCACGGCATGAGGTGGCGCCGGCAGACCTCGTGATGCCATTGATGGACGGCTTGGCTGCTGGCGAGGTCCTTGACCAGGTCTTTGGCGAATCGGGGCTTCAGGTCCGTGACGGTGGCGGTTCCTTGTGGTGGGTCGGGTCCGAGGCGAATTACGATCGGTACGAAGTGATCACTTGGATCGGGATCCCACAAGGCACTGGCGAAGTCGTGGCTCGACGTCTCGCGACCTCGATGGGCTTGGCCACCACTTCGCAATTGAACGCGTTTTGGGATGAACAGACTTTGGTGATCCGTCTCCCACGATACGCCGCCCGCCAACTGTCTCGGGTCGCGTTCAGGTGACCCTCACGGAGCGATGCGTATCGCTGAGCTTCATTGGCGTTTTGAATTTCGGCCGTTTTCGATCCCACCGAATGGGCCATTGTTTCGGGCTGGATCGATGGTAGGGACCGGGGCAGATTCCCGTCGGGGTGTTCGTTAGGAATGTCGAAACTACCAATCGGGAAGTGTTCTGAATGGTCTGCACCCGGTTCCGAAACGATCCATTTCTTCCGGGAACCACATCGGTCCCCTCAATGGTTGCTCGATCGATCATGCAAAGGCTATCGCGTTACCGTTTGGGACCATGCCTGGTCGTCCTTGGTCTGATTGGGTTTGCCCCAGAGGCCATCGCCCAATGGGGGTTTTGGGGACCATCGGCGAGGTCAAAACCCCGAGGCGCCCTCTCGGCAAGATTCGGCCGTCCGTCCGCGGTCTCTTCGCCACGCTCAGGCCAGCCGATTTTGGTCGCTGACCCCGATACGATCGAATTGCCTCCTGCGGGAGTCGAGGCGATCGGGCCGGAACCGCCGTGGCACGACCATCGGGTAGTGCCGGAGAAGGATCCTTCCGTTCGGGAGCAGGAACGCCAAGACTACCTATTGAATCGAATGCTCCTTTACCGGACGCGGGAACACCGCTACGGGGACGATTTTTCCGATCGTTATGCGACCGGGGACATGTTTTACCACATGTCCCGATCTCGATTAGTTGCCCCCCAGGTTGTCGACCCATCCGCTTGGGTGCCGCCCCGGGGTTCAACTCCGGCCGCTTCTTCACCGAGCTTTTCCCATGGCGGTGTCGTGCCCGGGATGTCGTTCGTGCCCGGGGATGGTCGCAGGCGAGGTCACATTTCCGATGAGGAGTTGCCAGAGCAATTGAGGGCGGCCGCCAATCGTTTGACATCTAGCCTTTCAAGGATGACGGATGGCGACGTTTGGTTGGGCGAACTCCAACCGCAACGGATCGTTGCCGCGATCGACCGCGGGGAAGACCCGGCTGCGTTTGGAGATCTGATCGCGCGGTACGAAGCGGTCGCCCGCGACCGAAGATTGGTTCTCGTGGCTCGGGCTAACGGATTTGAGGAGACCCACCGGTGGCTAATCCGCTACGTTTCACTGCCAGGACCCTACCCGTTGGGCGAAGGGGATTGGCAGGGGATGCCTTCGATAATTCAACGTTCTAACACATCCGATCCACCGGCCGTGGTGCCGCCGGCGAACACCGAATCTGCTACCGGAGAATTCGTCGATCCGCTTCTTCCGCAGGAGGATTTGCGGCTTGTTCCTGCCAATCGATCGATCGGCGAAGCGGAGTTGTCCCCTCGAGGCGGAGAGGTAGAACTCTTGCCAGCGCCGGCACGGGAACCAGGTGAGTAGCGGTCGAGGCGTTGGGATTCCGCTACGATAAGCCGTGTGCCGCGGGCTTGGCCGAAGAATTTAGACAGGTTCGAACCGCGGAAGCCATGTCGTCGGCGGGGTGTCTTGATGGAATGGATCGATAGCATCGCCATGCCCTGGCGCTATCTGTTTTTGGCCCTGGCGGGTCTGATCGGTGGGGCATTTGTCAATCACACCGCCTATTCCTGGGCTTTTTTCCCCAGGCCAATTAGCCCTTGGGGCAAACCGCCGGCGTCCTTCCCTTCGCGTCGCGTTGTTGACCGGATACCGGTTCTCGGTTGGTTCGGGAGACGTCAGGAGGCAACGCTCCATGGCCGCGGTTTCTGGATCCGGCCGATCTTCATCGAGATCGTCTTGGCGTTCGGCATCCCGGTGATGTACTGGTATTACACCCAATCCGGTGGGCTGTTGCCGAGTGAGTTTCGAGGCCCTCGCCAGTTGGTCGGCTTTTCCCCTTGGGCTCATGTCCTGTTCGCCGTCCATGCCTGCTTGGGGGTTTTGATGGTGTCAGCAACACTGATCGATTTTGACGAGCAGACGATACCAGACTCGATCACGATCCCAGGGACATTGATCGCGTTATTCTTTTCGGCACGTCCTTGGAGGAGTTTCCTGCCCGCCAAGGTCCGGTGGGGTGAAGTGATTGGCGTCGCCCCGACGACGTTCAATGTCCCCTGGATCTATGACGAATCTTGGGGCGGGTGGGGCGGTTTCCTCTTGGGGCTGGCGATCTGGTGGGTCTGGATTTTTGCCCTCACTGACCGTCACTGGGTAACTCGCCGCGGCTGGCGTTGGGCTGTCCGCTACTTGGTTTACGGTGTGTCGCGAAATCCTGCTAGCAAAGGGTTGCTGTTGCTAGGGTTGGCGGGTGCTGGGGGCATTGTTGGGGTGTGGTTGCTGGGAGGGCCACAGTGGTGCGGCCTGCTCAGTTCATTGATAGGTGTCGCCGTAGGTGGCGGAACGGTTTGGGCAGTGCGTCTGATCGCCGGTTACGCGATGGGCCAGGAAGCCATGGGTTTCGGAGACGTCACGCTGATGGCGATGGTTGGCGCCTTTTTGGGGTGGCAGGCTGCCTTAGCGGCGTTTTTTCTTGCACCGCTAGCCGCACTTCTGATCGTCGTTATCCAATACATCGCCACCCGAGAGCCTGCCGTACCCTTCGGTCCCTACCTCTGTTTCGGGGCAGTCTTGGCAGTGGTGGGATGGGATAAAGTCTGGAATCAGTCATTAAGCGTGTACGCCGAACTCGGAGTGGTGCTCGTGGCGGTCCTCCTGGGTGCCTTGTTCGCGATGGGGGCGATGCTGTTTATTTGGGGCCAAATCAAGAAGGCGATCTTTGCCGAATGAAGTTGGCGATGCTCGTCGCAGAAACAAGGCGAAAATATGCGGATTGTGCCGGAAATTTGGGCGATTCGTCTGTCCTTCCAAGGCGAAATAGGAGTAATATTCATTTAAGCCGCCAAAGTCCCCGGATCGGAGGTGGTCGGAACCGTTTTTATAGGCCAAGCTTCTGCTACCAGCCGTTATGTCGGGTTGGTCATGGATTGCGAATGGTACGGTGGTAGGTCTACCGGGATATTTGAGGGGGCCAATGCAAGAATCGAATTGGCAAGTGGGCGACTGGGTCGTCTACCGCAAACAGAAATCGAGCGTTTCGCCAGGTCCTCGTGCCAAAGGGGTGTTCCCCTCCCCCAAGGGCGAGGCCTATCACTACGTCGTCGATAAGTATTGGGTGGTCAATCGTATTCTGGGGGATGGAACGTTAGAGCTTCGCACCCGACAGGGGAAGCTTCACGAGATCGCGGCCGATGATTTCCGCCTTCGACATGCACGCTGGTGGGAGCGATTTTTTTTAGCCGATCGTTTTCCCTCGCGGGAACCGATTTCCGAGCCTCAGTCGGTGTGACGAAAACGGCTCTTTCCGTTCATCGCCACCTGCAGAAGATTTCCAACTCTGCCCGTTAGGGCGGCTCCGAGTGATCCCCATGAAGACATTCGATGTGGCGAGCACTGCTTAGCATTCTGCTGCTCTGGTTGCCCTTGGCTAGCACCGTGAGAGCGGCCGAACGCCAGCCGAATATCATCTTCATCCTGGCGGACGACCTTGGAGGCGGGGACGTTGGTTGGCGGGGCGGCGAGATCAAAACACCTCATCTGGATCGGCTCGCATTGACGGGCGTCACCTTGGACGCCTTTTATGTTCAACCGGTTTGTTCACCCACTCGCGCGGCGTTGCTGACGGGCCGTTACCCGATCCGGTACGGTCTGCAAGTTGGGGTCGTGAGGCCGTGGGCCCGCTATGGCTTGCCACTGCAGGAACAGACCCTTGCCGAGGGCTTGGCGTCTGCGGGTTACGTGACGGCTGTCATAGGTAAATGGCATCTGGGGCACTTTCATCCCGACTTTCTGCCGACCCGCCGCGGATTTATTCACCAATATGGACATTACAACGGAGCGATCGACTACAACACGCACGAGCGGGATGGCGGATTCGATTGGCACCGCGATGATCGAGTCTGTCGAGACCCCGGTTACAGCACTCACTTGATTGCCAAGGAGGCGGTGAGTATCGTCGAACGGTATGCGACGAAACGCCCTTTTTTCCTTTATGTCCCGTTCAATGCGGTCCACTCTCCGCATCAGGTTCCTGAAAGATACCTGACCGATTATCCGCTGTTGGGTGGTGACCGGCGGTTGTACGCCGCGATGTTGGCGGCCATGGATGAGGCGATCGGCGAAATCATGGCGGCGGTGGACCGAGTGGGAATCCGCAACGAAACACTGGTCGTTTTTTCTAGCGATAACGGCGGACCGGCCCCCGGCGTGGTCACGAGCAACGGGGAGTTGCGTGCCGGTAAGGGGACGCATTACGAGGGTGGCGTTCGCGTTGCGGCATTCGCCAACTGGCCCGGCGTGATCCCGGCGGGGTCGAAAATCGATGAACCGCTCCACATGGTTGATTGGTATCCGACCCTGCTGCGCGTGGCAGGGGCGACCGTCGACCAGAAATTGCCGCTCGATGGCCGTGACATATGGCCCACGCTTGTGCAAGGTAAGCCGACGCCGCATGAGCACCTTCTGATCAATGCCACCCCTGTTTCGGGTGCGATTCGCGCAGGTGACTGGAAGCTTGTCGTCAATGGTGCGTTGGCCAATGCCGGATTTGATGGCCAACGGAACGAGGTTTTCTCGGGAGATCCACGTCTCGAACTGTTTGACCTTTCGCAGGACATTTCGGAGACGACGAATCTCGCCTCCCGCTTTCCTGAACGTGCGAATGAGCTTCTCGCTGTTTTTCGACAGTACCAAGGAGAATCCACCCCTCCTAAAGTCGAACCGAAGGGTAAGGGCTACAAATCGCCTGCTATTTGGGGGGATTTCAACGATTAGGCGTATCGACTCCCGAGATTAGGAAATTACCTCAAATGAAACAGAACCTCATCACGGGAAGCGACGACGTGATTTCTGGCTAAGGTTCAAGACTCCTTTGATTGCCGAAAATGATTGTCGTATCCCGTCGGACGATTGGAAAGACCGGATTTCGTCCAGGTAGCAGGCACGAATCCAGTGATTCGTTAGCGTCGCAAACAGGCCAAGATTTGACCAACGCCCCTATAGAGCGGATAAAGTGAGGGCGCTGGGACTCGAACCCAGGACCAACGGATTAAAAGTCCGTTGCTCTACCAACTGAGCTACGCCCTCATGTGGCATCTCGGAGACCGCGAAGAAACGTCTCGAATAACCGTTCGAAGCGAAGTTTCGCGCAAATGATTCCAGCGGAGCGGACAGGATTCGAACCTGCGGAACCGGTTTCCCAGTTCACCGATTTAGCAAACCGGCGCTTTCGACCACTCAGCCACCGCTCCTCTACCCGCCAAAAACCCGCGAGTGGTTCCGGTCGAGCGAAGGGCAATTGTGGTCGATCTCCGCGGCGCTGGCAAGCCTCTTGGCGTCTCCATCTTGCCAAAACTGCTGAGACCAGCGACTATTAATGATCCGATCCCGCTTGACCGACTCCGCCTGCACCCCCAGAGATCGTGTCCGCATACTGGAAATCCTCGATCGACTTTGCTGCGGTTACAGATGTTGGGATGCGGCGTTCCAACAACCAGGATGCCCATGCGGCCGTCCCCGCGGATTCCCCGGAGCGCCTCAGGGGGCGTGGTCATCTCTTTTTAGTAGCCGATGGGATGGGGGCGCATGCGGCTGGTGAATTAGCTAGCAAGATCGCCAGCGAACGAGTCCCACTCTATTACCTCCGCCAAAACGATTCGGATCCGGTTGAGGCCTTGCGCTCCGCCGTTGAGCAGGCCAACCAAGATATTCATCAGCGGGGGCGCCAAAACCCTGAGTTCCACAACATGGGAACCACAGTGAGTTCGTTGGCCATTTTGTCCGAAGGGGCGATTATCGCCCATGTCGGCGATAGCCGGATTTATCGTGTCCGCGACCAAAAATTGGAACAATTGACATTTGATCACAGCCTTCTCTGGGAGATGCAGGCTTCGGGCCAAATCAAGCCTGGCAGCCAAGCTTCCGGTTCCATTCCCAAAAACATCATCACCCGCTCGCTCGGTCCCTCCTCGCATGTCCTCGTTGACATCGAAGGGCCGTTCGAAGTTCGCAGCGGGGATCGATTTCTGCTTTGTAGCGATGGGCTAACCGGCCAATTGCGCGACGAAGAGATCGGCCCATTACTCGGAATACTCCGTCCTGATCTGGCCGCGAGATTGCTCGTCGACTTGGCAAATCTTCGGGGAGGGCCGGACAATATTACGGCGATCGTCATTGATTTACAGCAGGTCGATAAGCCGGTTGGGGAACCGAGGTTGACGATGACCGGGGGTAGCACTTGGCCATGGCCCATGACACTCGCGACCCTTGTCTGTTTGGGAACCGCGGGTCTGCTGGAATCGTTTGGGAATCGCGGCACGATGGTGGTTGCCTTGATTTTGGCCATCATTTCCGCAGTCGTCGGAGCCGCGCAATTAGTCCGATCTTTGAAACGCCCCACGGCTTCCACCTCCGGCAAGGCGGAAATGCCGCGTCGCTCGCCACCCTATCGGACTGCCCCCGCAAAGCCTTCTGGGGACCTGCCGCGGATGTTGGATCAAGTCCTCGTTGCGCTCCGAGAGGCGGCCCGGGAAAGGGAATGGCAGATCGATTGGGCTCAGGTTGATTCTACACTTGCCGATAATCAACTTATGAAGAGCCAGGGAAGGTTTGCCGATGTCATCCGTAGCCAGGCCGAGGCGATTGTCGAAACCATGAGCCAGTTGCGAAACCAGCAACGCGACAAAGGCGCGGCGGTCACCGGTTGATCGGTTGCCCTATTCACTCCGAATTGGGCTTCGACCGATGATGGGCTCTGTCAACTACCCCCGTCCTGCACCCATCGGACAACGGATCCCGATATGAATAGCGATCAGCTGTCAACCGAAAACGGATCGCCTCGACAGTTTCTTGCTCAGGGAACGGCCATAGCCCTGTTTTGCTTGGCATTGGTTGCGTCCGGGTGCGGCTCGTCGGAATCCCCGCAACCGGTTGATCCCACCGACATGGGTGTTCGGCTTCCTGACTCTCGCATGCAGACGTCACAGCCGATGCCTTCCGCCCCGGAGCCCCCACCCTCGGCTGAAGCTTCGACGCCTCCGGCTTTTGCCAAGAAGGGTGTCGAACAACAGGTGATTGAGCCTCCGGCGTTGCCCAAGGGGTCGCAGGCGAACGTCAACCTGTCCCCCATGCTTGCCGCTGACAAAGTCAGCGATCCGGCGCCGACAGAGGATGGCGGTCTAGAAAAAACTGCCGACAATTCCCTGCAATTGACCCCAGCGGGTCAAAGCGAACCCACCGATGCCGAAGGCGGGGCAGAGCCCGAGAGCTACCAAAGCTGGCCCGCCCCTCAGGTCGCACTCGTTGTCACTGGCAATCAGTATGGCTACATCGAGCCTTGCGGCTGCACCGGCCTCGAAAACCAGAAAGGTGGGCTCGCTCGAAGGATGACATTTTTTAGCCAGCTTAGCGCCCTCGATTGGAAATTGGTCCCTGTCGATGCCGGTAATCAGGTTCGGCGTTTCGGGAGGCAATCGGAGGTGAAGTTCCAGGCCACCGCGAATGGCCTTCAGCAAATGGGCTATCAGGCGGTCGGTTTCGGGCCAAATGACCTGAGCCTCGGGGTCGGGGAGTTGGTAGCCGTTGCCGCCGCGGACGATCCACAAAAAGGGCTATTCGTCTCGGCCAACGTGACTTTGATCGACCCGTCGTTAACAGCAAAGTACAAGGTCATCGAATCGGGAGGCCGACGGATCGGCGTGACTTCCGTTCTCGATCCCTCCGCCGTCGAAAATACCGGGGGGGAAATCGAAGTTACTGAACCCGAGTCGGCGGTGGCGGAGTCGTTACGAGGGATGGCATCGGGGCAGGCCGATTTTCGGGTCCTGATGTTTTACGGGGAGGAAAAAAAGGGGATTGAGATCGTTACCAAGACTCCTGGGTTCGACCTGTTGGTGATCGCCGGCGGCTATGGCGAGCCTACCTATCGTCCCCAAGAGATCGTCGGCAGCAATACCCGTTGGATCGTCACCGGAAACAAAGGCATGTATGCCGGAATCGTCGGGATTTATCCCGATCAGCCGTTTCGATATGCCCGCGTAGCGATGACGCACGACTTCGAAGATGCGCCTGCCATGCGTCAATTGATGGCGAACTACCAGGACCAGCTCAAGGCATTAGGCCTTTCCGGTCTCGGTTTGCGACCGATCGCACATCCTGCCGGGGATCGCTTTGTCGGCTCGAAGATTTGTGGAGAGTGCCATACGACCGCCTATGCCATTTGGGAGGGGACGCCTCACTTTCGAGCTACCGATGACATCGTCAAGCCAGGGGAGAGGGGTGATGTTCCTAGGCACTTTGACCCTGAGTGCATCAGTTGCCACGTTACCGGTTGGAACCCGCAGAATTACTACCCCTATGAAGCGGGATACCTTTCGCTGGAGGATAGCAGCCATCTGAAGGGGAATGGGTGTGAAAACTGCCACGGACCCGGCGAGAAGCATTCCCAGGCCGAGCGGGAGAACTCCGGGATTGAGGAAGCCCAGCGAGACCTGCTGAGGGTCGCGATGAGATTGCCTCTTGAGAAGGCCAAGGACCGTTGTCTGGAATGCCATGATCTGGATAACAGCCCCGATTTTCACAAAGACGGGGCCTTCGAGGACTATTGGGCAGAGGTCGCGCACGAAGGGCTCGATTAATTTCCATCTACTGGGGGATGAGGTTTTTCGTGCTGACGATGCCTAACGATTTCCCCTTCGATCAGGTAGATCGTGTCTTCGGCGAGGCTTGTTGCCAGATCCGCAACCCGCTCGATGTTTCGTGCGGCACTGAAGCAATGCACCCCTGGGATGATCTGGTCTCGGGAGGTACTCATCACTTGCTGCAGGTGTTCGATGATCACCCGGTTCAATTCATCGACGACGTCGTCATCGCGGATCACCTCGCGTGCCTTATCGGCGTTGCCGGTGACGAAAGCATCAAGTGCCCCGCGGACCATGGAGATCGCTTCCGTCACCATATCGTTGAGCTCTTCAGGAACGGTGAACGTGGGGAACATATCGAGATCAATCGCGCGCTCGGCGATATTGCAGGCCAAGTCGGCCATTTGCTCGATCTCCGAGTTGATCTTGACGATGGTGATGACCTCACGCAAATCCGACGCCACAGGCTGATGTAAAGCGAGCAATTTGAGGCACTCTTCCTCCAATTGGACCTCACGCTGATCGACCGTCGCGTCACTGCTGATCACGCGGCGGGCGAAATCGACCCTCCGTTCGACCAAGGATCTTACCGCCAGGTCGATCATCTGCTCGACGATGCCGAAGAGTGAAAGCAGTTCTTCGCGTAAGGTGATCAGGCCACGTTGCAGGTGTTTAGACATTTGGCCAATTTTCTCGCTTGTTGCTTGTTTATCGAACCGATCGCGTATTGATCGACGTCGCGGCAGTCTCGTGGTGATAGGGCTCGAGGTGCACCAGGACGTCTTTGACCAGGGCAAACCCGTTGATCAAACGGTTCTTGACATCGTGGCTAATTCGGTGGCCCTCATCGACGGTCATCAGCGGGTCGACTTGGATGTGGATGTCTACGAGGTATTCGATCCCGGTCTTTCGGACCCAGAGCTTTTCCACAGCCGATACCCCAGGGACCGATGTGGCAAGCCCGCGGACCTGCGCGACAAGATCCGGATCTGCTTGTGGGTCCAAGAGATCGCCCGTCGATTGTTTTAGCAGTTTCACGCCGGACCACATGATGGCCCCGACCACACAAAGTGCAGCCCCGCCATCCGCCCAAGCATAACCGGGACCTGCCCAACGCACAGCAGCAAGGCCAACGACGACAGCCAGTGAACACATCGCGTCGCTTCGGTGGTCCCAGGCGCTGGCGAGCATCGCGGAGGAACCGGTCTGGATCGCCACCCGGCGGTTGTACCAATAAAGCCATTCCTTCAAGATCGCGTTTCCCCCGGCTATCCAGAGTGACCAGACCGGAGGTATCGGGCGTGTTGCGGTCAATAATTGCATCGCCTCCACGCCCAGATAGATACCGGTGCCGATAATCACCAACGCGATGTAGGCGCCCGCGACCGCTTCCACACGCGTATGGCCGTACGGGTGTTCTTCATCGGCCGGAAGTTGTGCGTACCACAGCGCGGCCAGGGTGACGACTGAAGAGAGCGAATCGCCTAGCGAATTGATCGCGTCGGAGACGAGTGCGAATGAACCGCCGATCATGCCCCCTGTCAGCTTCACCGCACCAAGGAAGAAATTCGCGGCCAAACCTACCAGGGTGGCGCGGATCGCCCGTGTGTAGAGCGGCTTCGGCGAGGCGGCCAGATCTTCGGTCATCGGGGTGGGGTATTGCTGGGTAAATCGAGCATCTTGCGCAAATCCGACTCGAATGCGTCGGACCAATTCCGGATCGCTAAGGTCGGGCCGATGGGCCCTCGCAAAGCGATCTTCGGGTCGGGAAGTTTGACGTCTTCCTTGCCGATACGAATCCGCGGTGCCTTTGTCTCTCGAGGGATCCCGAACGTGTCACACAGAACGGCGATCAAGTCGACGAATTGCTGCTTGGCGGCCTGCTGTTCCACCAAAGAAGTCGTTTTACCGCCGGCCCAGATCGATGCCGCTGCTGTCAGACCGCTGGCCGCGAGAAGCTCCGAAATCGAAGCCGACGCCAAGACCGTTGCTCCCATGTCAAGCGGCAACATCAACACGGCCGTGAACGCGGTCAACAGCACCAGCAATGGGATCGAAGTCAATTTCCCTTTTTCGACCCAAGAGACTTTAGACCACATGTCACGACACGCCTCTTCGAGTTCATAGGGATCAAGTGCGGTAAAGTCATCCCGATCGTAGCGATGGATCGCGGTTCTGCAGGCCTCGGACCACGGGGAGTTGTCCTCCCAGTGTGCCAACGGATGGGTTTCGGCTTGCTGTCGGATCAGCGTTTGAAGCTTCTCAGGTGTCATCAAGCTCCCGTAATCCCCTCGCCGCAGACGCCCTCGTAGCGCCTCCGCCTTATCCTCCAAGGCTTGTGTCGGAAGCCATTTGCGGAACCAATCGCCCGCACCGCCGACGACACGACGATACTTCGTGCTCAGCCCAACGCTCCATCTCGCGTACCAAGGTGCGGTGTTCGCAAATGTGACCGTCAATTGTTCGACGATCCGTTGGTTCTGATGCAATCGCAAACGCTCGATGCCGCCGCCGTCACCCCGCTGCGCAAAAACATCCAGCCCCACCTTGGTCATGCATGCCCTGGCGTTGCGTAGCCGTTCTTCTTGCGTCGAAAGTTCCTGCAGTATCCGTTCCCGCCCTTTATCCCAGATCGCGGTGCGGACGTTCGATTCGAGTGCGGCCCTGAAGCGTTCGAATAGCTCGCCACGATCGAGTTTCCGTGGGAGGGAGACCAGCAACTTGTCTGTGGAGATCCCGTTTGGCGGGTTCTGGTCTGCTCGTTCCGAAAGCTTGAAAAAGATCGGCAAGTCCTCGCCATCTTCCAGTGGTGGCGCTACCGAGTTATGCAACCCACGGGGAATGAATGGGGCGTTGCTCGCAACGTCAAAGTCATAGGCCGCGAAGATCGCTTCGACCTGATGATGCCGCATCATCGGCTGAAAAGTTTGGAAGACTTGGTGCGGAAGTTGCTCGCGAGATCGCACCTTATTGATCGCCAACATCCTGGGGATCCCAGGCATCAGATCCCCTGCGATTCGCATCAACTCCCCGAGCGTCACATCGCGGCACTGCTCGGCCGACGCGACTACCAAGAACGCGGAGCAGAGGGTCGAGGCCCGGCCCAGAACCTTTCGCCGATCGCCCGGCGATCCGAGCCCAAGGATCTCGTCCGAAACGATGTCGGGGCAATCGAGCAGTCCGACCCCCGCGGTGTCGAGGGCGGGGTCGGTCGCGACAAGTGGGATCGATAGGGAGCCCTTCCCTCCATCGCGATTGCTGTATTGGCGATGGGCCTTTTCAGGGGAGTCTGCGAGGGCCTCAGGGGCATGTCCAAAGGTTTCGGCTAGCCTTTCCTGCAGCAAGTCCCATAACGATGGGTCGGATCTCCAGCGCTGCGGTAACCATAAGACGAACCGATGGGTGCCTTGGGCATTGCCCACGCCTCTCAGGGTTCGGGTGCGTCCCTGTGGGCTTAAAAAAGGTCGAAACGAGGCTTGTTTTACCGCTGTTGAGCATGCCGGCGATGGCGATCACAGGATAACTCACCAGCTCCGTTGCCCCTTGCCAGGCGTTTCCCGCCGTCATCACCTCGGATGCCGTGGGCGGATCGATTCTCCTGAGCGCCGACATGAAGCTTTCCTGTCCGACATCGGGAAAGCTTTGCTTAACAGCAGCACGTTGGTCCGTGGCTTCGAGCAGCCCCGTCAGCTTTCGCCAGTCCACGTCGACGCTACTGACGCCATTCGATTTACCGGTACCGAACATCTCGATCCTATGGAAACTGGTATTCCGGATTTTCCGGATCAAAGTCGGCGTCTGACAGGCCGACATTGGTTCGGATGTCGAGATAGGTGTAGGATTCGATGAGATCCCCCGGTGCGGGCGGAGTCTTGGGGTCCGCTCCCTTTTTCGGATCGGGTCGCCAACCGTAGGCCGAATAGCGGATCGGGAGTTCGGTTCGGGGATCGAACCAGATTTCAGCCCGTGAAAAATCGTCAGCTTTTCCTGAAGGCTTTCGCCTTAGGACCTCGATGCGGTCGCAAACGAGCCCCTCCAGTTCCAACCCCTGCATAACGCTAACGCTCACGTCGGAATTATCTAGGTCTTGGCGGCCGCGGGCTACAAGTTTCTCCAGTAGGTTTGTCAGACCGATTTCCGTGATGGGATACCTTTGCCCTTGCATCGCTATCAATCCGGTTGGTTCGAGTCGTAAGCTCATCAATCCTAAAATCCCGGCTTCATGAACGACCATTTTTGCATCGTGTAGGTCTTCTGCCCAAATCACTTCCCGGCCGGCGACATTTGAGGGACTTTCGAATCGCAGGTAGACACGCAACGGATGTCGAACGTCGGGGGCTTCAGGCCGATGGGGGCACTGGACTTTTATCGCGATCCTCTGGGGGTCTCCGAGCTTACCGTTGATCGCTTCCTGTTTGACGAGTGTCGCCGTGTAATCCCCCACCCGGACTCGAAATCGATCCAGGGACTGTTCGGCAAGGGATAAAACCTCCGCCATTCCCCACGGCTGGCCGCCTTGCAGAGGCGATTCACCGTTTGGGACCGATCCCGAATCTTCGCTCGGCCTTCCACATTCGGCGGTCGGTGTCGGCCTTAACACGGCCGCTTGCGGCCGCGAATAACGCGACCCAACCGAACTGCCGATGGCGATGCCTGTCATGAGACCAAGCCCGAACCACAAAAATGAGGGGAGGCTTCTCCTCGGCGCACTAGAGTTAGCCCCAAACATCCTGATCGGGGTCAGAACTGACCGCCCTGTTGCTGCAGCTGCTGGAGTTGCGCCTTTTGCCCTTCCCGAATGGCAGCACCGACTAGGCTCAGTAGGCCTTCGCCGATTTCGATCACGCTCGATTGTCCGTTGGGGATCGGCTTCGTCGTCACGTTAATGAAATCGAACTCGTTCGACCTTGCTACGGCGTCGATCATCGCGGTGAGCATGTCGTTGGTTTTTACGGATTGGGCTAACCGAAGCAACGGCAAGGTGCGGATCCGCATCTGCCCGAGGGGGCGTTCGCTCAGGTCACCTTTGTCTGCGCCGGCAGAGTCGATCAGCTTTTTCATCATCTCGGTGGAATCTTTGCCTACCCCGAAATAAACCGCTTGCTGGGCCGTCCCCAGATGGATCACGGCCTGTGGCCCCAACAGCGAGATCAGCTCGGTTTTGTCGGCGGGGATATTTATCGTGATCGAGTGCATGGCCACACCATTGTAGGTCGACTCGTTGAATTTGAATTGCGGCGGATCGGGAATCTGCTGCAGTTTGGTCGCCAGTTTCTGGACCCATTCGGCCATCGCGGCGCCGCTGTAGAGGAAGCCCCCCCCCGCCACGCGGAAGACACCGTCATCGGCCACGACCACCACCCCCAGATCGCTTTTCCCTTCCTTCATCGTCTTCATGGCGATGTTGACCAACCCCTGCAGCATCTCTTCGATTTCCCCTTTGACATCCTCGGGGATTTGCTCCTGTTCATCGAGGGTTTTCGAAAGTCCCGTCATGCCGGTATTCACCGCCTGTTCGAACATCTCGATCGTCGCCGGCGGGATCGAGGTTGCGGAGTGATAGCGGACCGGAGAGTTCGCGTTCAGGACCAGCGAATAAGCCGACGGGATCGACTTTTGTGCGTTGTTCTGGGTGGCCAGGGATGTCCCTTCGATCGCCTGCCACTGGGTATCGACGTTGATCATTCGTTTGGTCGGATTGATGTTCAGGCCAAACATCAATTCGTCTGTTTCGAGCAACGTCTTCTTTAGCTGTTCGACTTGCTTCATGCTCATCGCGATCGCCTCTTCATCGACGTCCGCCTGATTCGCCAAGGCCTGCTCAAGGCCTTGCTTCATCTGCTGCTGCAACTGTTCTGCGATCATCTCGCGGAGCGGCAAAGGCATATCGCCCAAGTTGACCCGCACGCCAATGTCATAGTTGTCGCCCATCCCCTGCAGCATCGTCTGGGGATCTGCCGGGACGAAATTCAAAGCGTCGCGGTTGTTCGAGGCGACTGCCCAAGCCCCGACTTGACGGACGTAGATCAAAGCGTTTCCCGCGGCAACCACAAGGGTGCCGTCGTCCAGCTTATCTGCAGGCCCGGTTTGGCCTTCCAGTCGCTTGAGCATCAGTTCGACATCCGTGGTCGGGATCAAACCGATCGGCTGAGGCGTGCCGTTGATCAACGGCACCAGCACCGCAACGGGGCGGGCAGTGTCCAACCCCTGGGTGAAACTCCCCGCCATCATCCCGAAGAGGCCGCCGAATTGTGGCTGGCCAACGGCGCCCGAAATGTAATTGATGTCCGCGGTGAGCTTGTTCATCGATGCCAGCGTGACGACCAAAATCGGGTCGGTGGCGGCGGCCACCCCAGGGGCGTTGGGCGAGGCCGGTTGTGTCTTGTCCTGCCCCCAGGCTGGGGTGTTGGTATGCAAAAAAACACTGGTCAATAGCGAGAGGACTACCAGAGGGGTCGCCAATCCTAGGCGACGACACGACCGTGAGCGATTCATCGATACATTCCTTTTTGGGCGGCTGCGGGAGACGAGAAGCGGGCCAAAGATACTTCCAGAGCCAACAAGTTTAGCCGCTCCACCGGAGGCCGGACAAGCAACCGATGCGACAAACCCGACGCAATTCCTAAAAAACGCCCCCTTTCCCGACCGCGTCGTGGCCCCGGCTTCCGAGCCAACGCGTTAGGCAGGCGTGGACCTCGTCGCCGCTTAAGCTCTCGTGGGCTTCGAGGAGATCGGCCACTTCGGCAACGGTTTGCCAAAACGGTTCTTGGTCGGCCAATTCCCGAATCCTGCCAAGTGTCGTCTCGATCACTTTGGCGGCCCCGGCGGGGGAATTTGCTAGCCCCGCCGCTAGCCCTTGGGCGAGTCTCCAGTCGGCGTCCCACGGCGGGTGCCGATCGAGGCGCCGATCGATCCCCGCGTAGGTCATTTCGAAGACCGGGCCGGCGAGCACCGCCATCAATTCCCTGATCATCAATTCGCTGGTCGAAAGCCCGCGGTGATGCCAGCGTATGGTCGTATCCCCATCGCGTACCGGACCGTCGTCATCTTCCGGTTCTAAGGTGACCAAAACGACTTCTGCCCCTAACCAAGCCGCGACCACCGCATGTCCCGCTTCGTGATATGCCAGTTCGCTGATTTCTGGATCCGTCATCAGGTGATCATCGGGCCGATGAGGCCGTCAGTGCTCCTTGCGGCGACGATGGTTCATTCCGCAGGCCGCAGGTCGGAATGAATGACGCGGAAGGATTTGATTTCGCCAACGGAAAAACGGACTTTGACGATGCATTTGGAACCTCGGCCAGAAAGTGAAATGACCGTCCCGATGCCATGTCTCGGATGCGATACTTTCATCCCCTCGCGGAAAACGGCGGGCTGTTCAGACGACCGGCCGAGCATCTGGGCTGCGGTCAAAACGGGGGCATGATTGACTTGCGGGTTGCGCCGGGCCGTCGGTGCGGCTGGTAGCGCAGTCTTACTCTTGCCGCTGTCGAAGCGAAAGACCTCCTCGGTCTCCTCGACCGGAATGTCCCAAGACTCGGGGTATGAATCGTGTTCGAAAAAGTCTTCATCCGAAGGCGAGTCGACCTGCCGGAGATCCTCCCTCGGCAATTCCATCAGGAACGGACTGGCGACCACAGGCCTGAAATCGCCATGGGTGTTTCGACATTGACAGTAACTGAGCTGCAGCCGATGGCGGGCGCGGGTGATCCCCACGAAAAGCAATCGACGCTCCTCTTCGATCTGGTCGTCGCTTTCTTTGCTCCGGGCATGCGGTAAGAGGTTGTCTTCGACCCCGATGACAAAAACACGCGGAAACTCAAGCCCCTTGGAGGCGTGGAGGGTCATCAGCGTCACGCGATCGCTCTCCTCTTGCCAATCGTCCGTCGCCGAAACCAATGCCACCTGTTCGAGAAATTCGTCGAGCGAACCGTCTTGCGGGTGTTGCGTGTCGTATTCCGCGGCCGCAGAAACGAGTTCATCGACATTGGCCAATCGGTCGTTGTCTTGTTCGTCCTCGCCCGATTGTTCGAGGTACTGGCGGTATTTCGTTTCCTCCAACAGGAACTCGATCAGGTCTTCGACCGGGGCGGCCGCTTTGGCCCGGAGCGAATCGTACAGCGCGACGAATTTTCCGATCAGTGCCGCAGAGCGTTTTGGGATGGATTGGATCTTTGCCACGTGTCTGGCGGCTTCCAATAACGGCGTGCCGTGGCGGTCCGCGGCGCTCCTGAGTCGTTGCAGCGTCGTCGCCCCGATCCCTCGGGTAGGGACGTTGAGGATCCGTTCGAATGCGACGTCATTGGCGGGGTTGTTGATCAGATGCAGGTAAGCCAGGACGTCTTTGATCTCTTTGCGCTGATAGAATTCGACGCCGTTGACGATCTGATAGGGTAATCCACATCGACGCATCGCGTGCTCAAGCGCCCGGGTCAGCGAGTTCATCCTGAAGAATACGGCAAAATCCCGAGGCCTTGCCTCACCATTGGCGATGGCATGCGAGATCTGATCGGCGATGTCATCGGCTTCGCTCCGTCCGTCACGGTAACACTTCAGGGTGACGGGCTCCCCTTCCGGGTTTGTCGTGAAGAGCTCTTTGTGTTTCCTGCGACGGTTGTGTCGGATCAGTTGGTCTGCGACGCGTAGGATATTCGGCGTGCTTCGATAGTTCTGTTCGAGCCTCACCGTTTTGACTTCGGGATAGTCCTTTTCGAAGTCAAGGATGTTGTTTAAGTTCGCGCCACGCCAGCCGTAGATCGATTGGTCAGGATCGCCTGTCACTGACAGATTCGGGTAATCGATCGACAACGCTCGGACGATGGCGTATTGCGCCAAGTTCGTGTCCTGGTATTCGTCGACGAGTATGTACCGGTATCGTGCGTCAAGCTCGGTACGGAGTTCTCCGTTTTCTCGCAGGAGTATGGCCGTATGCACTAGCAGGTCGTCAAAATCGACGGCGTTCGCGGTGATCAAAAGCTTCTGATAGATCGGATAGACCTGTTGGGCTACCCGTTCGTTGTGGCGGACTTGCATCCGTTTCATCTCATCGGCGGTGATCAGTTTGTTTTTCGCACGGCTGATCACCGATGCGACCGCATCAGGTGAAGTGTGGGAGAGGGTTACTCCAGCCAACTCGCACGCCCGCTTCATCAACTGTTTGGAATCGTCCGTGTCGTAGATCGAATAGTTTTCGCCTAAGCCGATCATCGAACCGTAGCGACGGAGCAGCCGAGCACAGAAGCGGTGAAAGGTTCCCATGAAGACCGCTTGGCCGGGGGCCAGCGCCTCCACCCGCGAACGCATCTCCTGGGCTGCCTTGTTGGTGAAGGTGAGCGCCACGATTTGCCATGGCGGTATCCCGTGTCGAAGGAGGTTCGCGATCCGGTGCGTGACAACGCGGGTTTTACCGCTGCCCGGGCCGGCTAGCATCAGGAGTGGCCCGTCGATGTGATTGACCGCTTTCTGCTGCGGGTCGGTCAGACCGCTCAACAGGTCATCCATGAGTGATATCAGATTCTCGCGTCACGAAGGGTTCGGGCAAGCGATGACGGGAAACGATCATCGATATCAGCGTACCAAAGGGGCCGGCCGCTGACAGGTCAAAGCGGGATTTCGAGCTGCGACGGGGCCGGCCGAATCCCTTCGACGTATTTCCGGGTGCTGGCCCGCAGTTCCTCGATAATTTCGGGGTGCTGTTGGGCGACGTCCCATTTCTCGGAAGGGTCGACATCCAAGTTGAACAGGAGCGGCGGGTTATGTTCTGTCGGTTCGTCCTTCCCGGTGTAGGACGCCTGGGTGACGAAATGCGCCTTCCAGGGGCCTTTTCGGATCGCTAGGAGCCGCGTCTCGCGGTAATAAACCACCTCATCACGGGGGGCGGGAGAAACCCCTTGGAGCATTCCGGTCAGGTCGAAGCCGTCGAGGGGGCGGTCGTTCGGGAGTTGGCCCCCCGCGATGTTGATCGAGGTGCAAAAGATGTCCATGGTCGTGGCTAAGGCGGCCGTCACTTGACCGCCTGGGATCGCCCCGGGGTGCCAAGCGATCGCCGGGACCCGCATGCCTCCCTCCCAGGTGGTTCCCTTGCCGTCCCGTAGCAGCCCGGCGGAGCCGCCATGACTATCGAAACTGAGCCACGGTCCGTTGTCGCTGGTGAACCAGACGATGGTGTTCCGGTCCAGGTTCAATACCCGGAGCGTGTCGAGGATTTGGCCGACTCCGGCGTCGATCTCCTCCACCACATCTCCGTACAACCCTCGTAAGCTTCGACCCGTGAACTCAGCTGAACGAAACAAAGGGACGTGCGGAAGGTTATGGGGCAGGTACAGAAAGAACGGCCGGTCTTGGTGACGCCGGATGAAGTCGATCGCTTGTTCCGTGTATCGACGGGTGATCGTTGTCTGGTCTGCCGGGCGTTCGATGACCGTGTCGTTCCGCATCAGCGGGACGTCCCAATAGCCGATCTCGGGTTTCCAGAAGGCTTCTTTCCCCGCCGGGGCACCCTTCGAGCGGTCCATATCGTTGGAGTAAGGGATGCCGAAATACTCATCGAAGCCATGCCGTGTCGGCAAGAATTGGGGGAGGTGACCGAGGTGCCATTTGCCGATGCAGGCGGTGGCATAACCGAGCCCGTGCAGCGTTTCGGCCAAAGTGATTTCCGCCGCCGGGATACCGCCCCCCGAATCTGGGAAGAGGACTCGTCGGCGATCGCTGCACATGCCGCTTCGAATCGGAAGCCTACCCGTCAAGAGTGCGGCGCGGCTGGGCGTGCAGACCGACGCCGCCGAATAGAACTGCGTGAAACGGACCCCCTGGGCTGCCATGCGGTCAAGGTTGGGCGTGCGGATCGTCGGATGCCCGTAACAACCCAAATCACCGTACCCTAAATCGTCCGCGAGGATCACGATGATGTTAGGCCCCCGCTCTGAAGCCGAAGTCAGCCAGCAAGCCATCATCGCCACCATCCCGACTACGTATCCCCATCCCTTCCGACCTAGTTGGGTTCTCCTTTCGGTTCGCATTCGCTAGGCTCCGAGGTTGGGGATTAGGCGTCCGGACCGCTTGGGGCTTTCGGGCCGACTGGGCTCAAATGCCTTGCTCAAGCGACCGTTCGAAAGCGGCAATGATCCGTTCGTGCGCGTCTTGGCCGCGGGCGGCGTCAATGACCGTATTCACCTGCAACTCGCTGGTATTGATCATCTGGATGTTGATTTGGGCGTCGGCCAGAGTCTTGAAGAGGATCTGGGCCACCTGAGTGTGGCTCCGAAGCCCGATCCCACTGACGGTCACTTTGACGATCCCACCGGCCGCTTGGGCGGAACGCATTTTGAACCGTTCGCAAAGTCGTTTAGCGACTTCCAAGCCGTGCGTTAAATTCGTCTCGTCGGTCGTGAAGCTGATGCTGGTCGACCCTTCCAGGCCATCGATCCCTTGGACGATCATGTCGACAAGGATACCGGCCTTGCCGATCTCGTCGAAGACATCGGCGGCGATCCCCGGTCGGTCGGGGACTCCGTGCAGGGTCACCCGGGCTTGGGGGCCCGAAACGGCGATTCCTGTCAGCATCAACCCTTCCAGGGCATCGGCTCGCAGCCGCGCTATCAACGATTCGACATCCGCAGCCCGAGCCCGCTCGGCCCGGATCTGTTTCCAGGTCTTGGCGTCCGGCGGGAGCTTGTCCAGCCCAAAGGTCTCGTGGACCGCGCGGAGGGCCTTGTCCGCCTGATCCCTTGAAACCAACGCCGAGATCTTGATTTCGCCGGTGGTGATCATTTGGATGTTGACGCCCGCATCGGCCAGGGCGCGAAACATCCGGGAAGCGACGTTGGTCTGGGTCGCCATCCCGGCGCCGACGACGGAGACCTTGGCGACCTGGTCGTCATGCTGCACGCCAGCGGCCCGGATCCGTTCGGCCGGTTCCTTCACCGCTTCCAAAACGGCCTGCAACTCTCCTGCAGGTACGGTGAACGAGATGTCGGCCAAGCCGTTCTCGCCGACGTTCTGGACGACCATGTCGACGGCGATCTTCCGCGCGGCGATCGCTGAAAAGATATCGAGACTGGTGCCGGGGACATCGGGAACCCCGAGGACCGTCACCCTTGCCTCGGCTCGGGTGAGGGCCGCCCCGCTAACCGGCACGTTGCGTGACTCGGGTTCGGCCACGATCATCGATCCCTCAATGTCCGAAAAGCTGCTTCGGACGTGTATCGGGACACCGAACTTTTTGGCGAATTCGATCGAACGGCTATGCATCACGCCCGCGCCGAGGCTGGCCAGTTCCAACATTTCGTCGTAACTGATGACACCGACCCGGCGGGCTTCGGGCAACAGTCGCGGGTCGGTCGTATAAACGCCATCGACGTCGGTGTAGATCTCACAAGCATCCGCCCCCAGCACGGCTGCCAAGGCCACCGCGGTGGTGTCACTGCCGCCGCGGCCCAGCGTCGTGATGTTGAAGTCGTCATCAATCCCCTGGAACCCGGCGGCAATGACGATGTATCCCTGGTCAAGGAGCGTTCGGATCCTGGTCGTATCGATCGAACGGATCCGGGCTTTCGTGAACGTGTTGTCGGTCCGAATGCCCAGTTGACCGCCGGTCATGCTGACCGCTTTCGAGCCAAGTGAGTCGATCGCCATCGCGACCAAGGCGACGCTGACCTGCTCCCCGGTGCTTAAAAGCATGTCCATTTCGCGGGCCGGAGGCCGGCTGCTCACTTGATTGGCCAAGTCGATCAAATGGTCGGTCTGGTGTCCCATCGCACTGACCACCATCAGGACCTGGTTGCCTTCCCTTTGGGCGCGGATCGCTTTGCGGGCTGCCGCGCGAATTTTCTCAGGATCGGCAACGCTCGTGCCGCCAAATTTTTGAACGATCAGGGGCATGTCTAATCAAACATGGGGTGTGTAAAGGTCGAAAAACGGATCGTTGAACGGTTCGGAAAGCCGTACGGACAGGCCCCCTTGGGTTTGTGCCCCACGGGCCGTCGCCCTGAGATCGATCAGCCTACGAATTGGCCGATCAGATCCCAACCCTTGTCGAATTTCCAGCCGCTAGCCGCGGCATTCGCTTCGTCATACGCGTTTTGGCCATCCGGCGCGATCCCCGACCCTGCCACCAGGAACGGTACGTTGCCGTGACTGTGTTTCTTTGTTGAACAAGGCGTCGGGTGGTCTGGCGAGACCAGCACGCGATACTCCCCGAACGTCTCTAACTTTCGCACGATCGGACCGACGATCGCTTCGTCGATCCGCTGTAACGATTCGATTTTCGCATCGGGCCGACCCTCATGAGAGGCTTCATCGGGGGCCTCGATGTGGACGCACACAAGGTCGTAGTGGTCGAGCGCATCGACCGCGTATCTTCCTTTCGCGTCGTAGTCGGTATCGAGATAACCTGTGGCGCCGGGTACTTCGATCCTTGGCCACTGGATCAAAGCGGCGATCCCACGAAGCAGATCCACGGCGGTAATCATCGCCCCGCGGATTCCGAATCGGGACTCGAAACTTGGGAGCTTGGGCGCTTCGCCCAACCCCCATAGCCAGAGGTTGGTAGCTGGCGAATGCCCGTGGGAGACACGACGCGTATTGACCGGGTGCTCGCGGAACAGGTCGCAGGATCGCTCCATCAACGATACCAGCAGGTCGCTGCCCGGGCCTCGAGGATAGTCGTGGTCTACGGGCAGGTCAGTCAAGTCGTGTGGGGCTCGCGTGCGTGTATAACGCGAGAAAGGGGCTGCCGCACCCGGTTTGCCCCGAAAGATCAACAGGTTTCGGTAACTGACACCAGGGATGAACCGAAGTTGTTCTGGAAGAATGCCGAATAACTCGGCCGGTGACGACCGATCGACGAGAAATTCTTGGGCCGAAGCGAGCAGCTCCGTAGCTTCTGCGGTGCTCACGTGGTCGGCGGTGAAGTCGACCATGATTTGGTCCCGGACCGTCACCAGGTTACAGCGGACTGCCCAGTCTCCAGGTGCAAGTTCGATCCCTTGGGCGGCCGCTTCCAGCGGGGCACGCCCGGTGAAATAAGTATCGGGGTCGTAACCCAACAGACACAGGTTAGCGACCTCCGAGCCTGCCGGGAGGTGAGCCGGCGTGTTGTTGCTCAGGCCGACCCTGCCCGACGCCGCCAAACGGTCCATGTTCGGGAGGTGAGCCGCTTGCAACGGGGTCATCCCCCCCAATCCTTCGATCGATTCGTCGGCACAGCCGTCGGGGATGATGATGGCGTATTTCATGGGTAACTGGTGAATGATGGACGATTTGCCGCTAGCTCGTGCTCCAAGTCAGTAGCGGTCAAAGTACCGAGTATAGACACCCGGACGATTTCGGTCAGGCCGGGTTCCGGGTTGCGCGGGTATACTATCATTCTTTGCCGCCAGTGCGAATCGTTACCCTATTGTGGCTCGCACGCCGCGCCCGGAACGCGGCCGGTTGAGCTTAGTGCGTGGCTTGGTGTCGGCCAAAGCAGGTACGATCGCCGGTAAGCTCTCGTCGAGTCTCGAATTGGCCAGGGGACCGGAGATGCTTGGTCGCTTATCGCACCAAGAATCTTCATCACCCGCGGCGGGCGCCAACGTCAAAAAGTCGCCACTGTTCTCGAAATCGGAGGAAGTACAATGCGGGTCGCGGACGTACTCGGTCGGGCTGTTGCTGAAAAAACGTGGATCGTCGATTTACGCCGCCGCCTGCATCAGATACCGGAGTTGCGGTATCAGGAGTTCGAGACAAAACGATTGGTCCTGGAAACGTTGCGGGAAATCGGTATCTCGTCGCCGATCGAGATGGCCGAAACGGGGCTCGTTGCCACGGTGGGGAGTGGGGACGGGCCATGCGTCGCGTTGCGAGCCGACATGGATGCCCTGCCGATCCAAGAATTGACCGACGTTCATTTCCGTAGCCAGCGTCCAGGGGTGATGCACGCCTGTGGTCACGATTGCCACACGGCGATGCTCCTTGGGGCGGCCAAGATTCTCAAATCGATCGAGGATGACCTGCCGGGAAAGGTGAAGCTTATTTTCCAACCGGCGGAGGAGGGCGGGGCAGGTGCGGATCGGCTGATCAACGAAGGGGCCCTCGACAACCCTAAGGTCGACCGAGTTTTCGGCTTGCACGTTTGGCCCACCTTGCCAACGGGCCAAATCGCCAGCAGAGGAGGAGTTCTTTTGGCAGCAGCCGGCGAGTTCCGTTTGACCGTTCGCGGGCGTGGGGGGCATGCCGCTTTCCCGCACATCACTCACGACCCGATCGTGGCGATTTCTCCGATCATCGGGGCATTCCAGTCGATCGTCGCCCGCGAGTCAGACCCGCTTTCGCCGACCGTCCTGAGCGTCACCTCGGTCCATGGAGGAACGGCCTACAACGTGGTGCCGGGTGAGGTCGTGGCGAGTGGTACGATCCGGTCGCTCCGTACCGAAGAGTTACATCGGATACGCGAGGCGATGCGACGGGTCGCGGAGAACATTGCCCGCGCGATGCGATGTGAGGCGGTGTTGGAGGATCAGCCTGGAGATCCCGACTATCCGGCCACCGTCAACACCCCCGAGTGTTGGGAGACCGCAAAAACGGTGGCGGCCGAATTTATCTCCCGGTGCGACATTCATGAGATCTCACCCGTCATGGGTGGTGAGGACTTCGCCTTTTATTTGGAAAAGGTCCCTGGCTGTTTCGTGGTCCTCGGGATTCGCAACGATGCGATCGGCGCGAATCACTTTGTGCACACCCCTTTTTTCAAGGTTGACGAAGAGGCGTTGCCGTTGGGGGCCGCGATGCACGTCGGCTTCGCATTGCGATCGCTAGAAGAGCTGATCGGCTGAACGCTATTCCTGGGGTGTGACCCACAACTGCTGTCCCGGCCTGGGTGGTGCTCAGGCCGCGACGCGCACACAAGGCATCCGATGGCTGGCGTCGGATGGCTATCGAGAACGCGAGTCTTAGCGGCACTAACGGTTTTTCTCCCGTTCTTCGATCCGTTTGGGAAAGTCGACGGCGACCAGTTTTTGAGTCGCGGCGTCCCAAGCATATTCTTGGTAGTACGGGAGCATGGCCAACCAGATCCCATCGGGTTGCCCGGGCTTGATGATCTCGCGCAAGAACTCTGCATGCGTAAGAGGTTTCGGGTCCTTGATGCTCGACGCGTTGCGAATTTGGATCGCCTGTTCCACCGCTAAGGCACCTAGTTTCGCAACCGAGGTCCGATAGGCATCGGCCTGTTGAAGGAGCGGGTTGGTGGCACTGATTTCGCTGCTGGCGACCTGTCCTCCTGCGGCGATCGCCTCCTCCAGGGCCAAGACGTTCTGCGTCTTTTCGTTAATCGTCTTGCGAGGGGCTGCCTCTTGGGGTGGCGCGGCTGTCGCGTCGTTGACTTGTGGGGCCTCTTTCGCCGGTTCGTTCTGCGCCGCCGGCGGGACTGGCTTGAAACATCCGGTGGCCGCGGTCGCTGAAATCAAGCAGATCACTAGGTAGTGAATCTTCATCGAGTCTTCCTTTCGAAAACGGGGCGAAATCAATAGCAAAGCGATCCCGACCCGCCTCCACGCGACGCTGACGGGAACCGGTAGCCGGTCCCCGCCCCGCGGATAACGAATCGTTTTGGTTCGCCAAGCCCCTCGGTTCGCTTGGCACCAAGGGGAAGCGAATCTCAGGCGACCGGGAATTTGTACTTGCCCGGGCTTAAAACTTCTGCGGTAACCGGGGTCTCCCAACTGTAGTTCTTGGGGCTGAGGTCTTGAGGGCTCTTGGCAACTTGATCATAAGTCAAGACCTCACCGCTGTAACATACTTCCCGGCCAAGGATTGCCATCATCGTACTTCGACACATGTACTCACCGTTGTTGATCCTCGGCTGCTCGCCGCGGATCGCGCGGAAGAGTTCGATGTGCTCCTGGTCATACATGTTGACGCTCTTGCCGGTGAACTTCCACGGGCTTTCCCCTTCGATTTGGTGGGCCAAGACTTTGGCGGTCCCTTTGGTCCCGTGGATGAAATCTTCGGTTTGGTTAAAGGTCCCGTTAAACTGGCGGGTATAGGCGTGGGTTTTTGAGCCATCGGCCCATTCGTAGATCACCGCGAAGTGGTCGTAGATGTTCCCTTGGGTCGTTTCGCTACGGGTTTGGCGGCCCCCCATGCCATAGGCCTTGACCGGGGGCTCGTCGTGTCGAAGCCACATCGCTTTGTCGAGGCTGTGGATAAATTGCTCGACATAGTGATCGCCCGAGAGCCAGGTGAAATAGTACCAATTGCGGCATTGGTACCTCATCTCGCTCTCTCCTGGCTGACGGGGCCGGATCCAGACCGGCGAAGTCAGGTAGTTGGCCTGAGTCGAGATCACGGTACCGATCGCCCCGTCGTGGATTTTCGCCATCGTTTCACGAACCCCTTGGTCGTAACGCCAGCAGAGGCCGCTGACGACGTTCAGGCCTTTTTTGTCCGCTTCTTCGCAGGCCTTCATGACCCGTCGGACGCCAGCAGCATCGGTGGCGATCGGTTTTTCGGCGAAAATGTGCTTCCCCGCTTTGACGGCCGCTTCGATTTGCATCGGGCGATAATGGGGGGGGGAAGCCAAGAGGACGACATCGATATCGCTGTTGAGGACTTTTTCGTAACAGTCAAAGCCGACGAAGCAGTGGTCGTCATCGACCTTGAATTGGTCGGGGTTGCGCGGCCCTAGCGAACTGCGGGCGACCTTGATCGAGTCTTCGAAAAGGTCACCCAGGGCGACGATCTGGACGTCTTTACCGGCGTTCATGGCGTTAATTGCCGCGCCGTTGCCGCGACCGCCACACCCCACCAGACCGACACGGATCACGTCGTTTCCGGTCTGCACGGCACGTGCGGATGACGGGATGACTGCCGCGGCGGCGGCCCCGGCGGCTACAGTCGTTTGCAGGAATGTGCGACGGTCGGTTGGATTGGTCTGTGCCATGATCGGTCTGCTCCGAAGATAGGGGTGGCGGAGATACCTGCCGCCGGTAGGAATGGTGGAGGGGAATGGGTTCGCGAGCTGGCACGCGATTTCCCGTCCCCGCTAAGATGATCGCTAGCGGTGGTGCGTGCAACCGAAGGGGGGACAGAATCGTGCGGGGAGACCGGTTTTCCTGGGGAGTCGAACGACGTGGCTGATTTGCCGAATCGGGATGTCGGTCCCGGAAGAAGGGGCGTTTTTTACCAACCGGAGAAACTTTCGGAACTGGCTCACGAGCTTTTAGGTGCCGCTTTAACCGAGCAGGAGATCCGGCTCCGTCAGCAACGGATCCATTACGAAGTTTTGCAACTAAGCCGTTCGATGGAGTCGCCAAATTTTAAGCGGTTCGATTCGGATGACCTGCGTCGCATGGCAATGCTTTACGACCGCGAGTTTTTCGGGGCGAAGCTTCTGGGGTCGATCGGAAGGGATCGGGTCCGCTTCGGCCTGTCGTCGAGGATGACCCGAATCGCCGGAAAATTGGTAACCCATTTCCCGCCGAAAGCTCGCGGCCGGGCCGACGAACAGGCCGGCCGCCGCCCCGATCATCGGAGCTTCGAATTGATCCTCTCGTCGACGCTTTTATTCCAAGCATTCGGGGACGTCGATCGACCGATCACCGTGACCGGTTTGCGATGTGTTAATCGCTTGGAGGCGATGCAAAGGGTCTGCGAACATGAGCTGGTCCACCTGATCGAAATGTTTTTTTGGAACGACAGCTCGTGCAGTCAGGGTAGGTTTCAGGGCATCGCGAAAAGGTTCTTTGGTCACACCGAACACCAACACGACCTGATCACTCAGAGCGAAAGGGCGGCCAGGAATTTCGATGTGCGTGTCGGTTCACGGGTAAGGTTCCTCCACGAAGGGCAGGAACTCGTCGGTTGGGTCAATCGGATCACCAAGCGGGCGACCGTTTTGGTGGAAGACATTCGTGGCGAGAGGTTCACCGATGGCAAACGCTACTTAAGGTTTTACGTGCCGCTGGAACGGCTGAGGCTCTTGCCCACTTCTCTGCCGCGCTAAGATGAACACGAGACGCGATCGACCTGCCGCCCCGCCGGAGCCCCGCCGATGCTGATCGTTCATGAGATGACCAAAGCCTTTCGGCTCGAACGAGGGGCGGTGCATGCCGTCGACCACCTTTCGTTTGTCGTCTCGCCGGGGGAGGTTTATGGATTGATGGGTCCGAACGGGGCGGGCAAAACGACGACCCTGAGGATGATCTTGGGATTGATCGAACCGGACAGCGGTTACGCAGAGGTCGAGGGAGTCAGGACCTGTGACGATCCGGCGGCGGTGAAGGCGAAACTCGGCTTCGTATCGGCCAGCGATGGCGTTTACTCCTGGCTGACGGTCCGCGAAATGCTCCTTTTCTTTGCCGATCTCTACGGCGTCGAAACGGAGAACGCCGAGCAACGCCTCGTCGAGCTGGCTGACTTGCTCGATATCAGCGCCTTGCTCGATCGTCGTGCGGGTGGCCTGAGTACGGGGCAGAGGCAACGCGTCACGCTGCTCCGTGGCCTGATCCATGACCCCCCTGTGATGCTGTTGGATGAGCCGACTCGCGGTCTTGACGTGGTCGGCAGTCAAGTCGTGTTCGAGTACGTGGCGAGACTCCGAGAACTCGGGAAGGCGGTCTTGGTATGCACTCACGGGCTGGACGAGGCGGAACGGGTTTGCGATCGCTTCGGGTTGTTGCACCGTGGCCGACTGCGACATGAAGGGACCCTGGCCCAACTCCGGGAAGCGACCGGTAGGGAACATCTCGTCGAGATGTTTGTCGACCTAATGCGGCGACCTCGCGACCCCGAGGAAACCGCCGGCGCGAAGCCCGGGTAGCAGGTTTGGGTGACGCAGC
This sequence comes from Planctomycetaceae bacterium, assembly GCA_040375695.1. GTDB lineage: Bacteria > Planctomycetota > Planctomycetia > Pirellulales > Pirellulaceae > UBA6163. The sequence continues at coordinate 32,115 of JBEIRZ010000002.1, read as the reverse complement.
GCCGCACCCCCATCGATCGATAGCGGCACGAGCCTGACGACCTCCCAACCGCTGGCGACGAAATCTTGGAGAAGCTCCGCCCGTGAATAGGTGTGTAAGAACATGTCCGATAAGCCACGGTACGAGTATGTCCGGTCCCCCATCTCGTTCCCGTCCAATCGGATCGCTTCCCATGCCGATCGGAGCCAAGCGGCAGCACTGGGGCGATCGCGCCACGCGGAATTGCGGTTGTGCACATGCAAAACCAGCGTCCCGCCCGGTTTGAGGATCCGTGCGACGTGACCAAGGAATTGGCGGCGGTAACTTCGCCCTCGGATCATCCCGATCGTACTGAAGAGGCAGCACGCGTGGTCTGCCGAACCGTCCCGAAGGCCATCCAATTGAACGAGGTTAGCCCGCAGCAATCGCCTGCCGATCTCGTCTCCATGCTCCTTACGAGTGACCTCGCGCAACATCGGCTGACTGAGATCCACACCCAAGACCTCGTAGCCTGCTTCCCACAGGGCCCGCAGCGCCCGGCCGTCCCCGCAACCCAGATCGATGACGCGGGTCCCTCGGTTCGCCAGAGGCGAAGGTAATTCCCCCAGCAGCCACTCGATATCCCTCTTGATCAGCGGCGTCTGTGCCACGAATCGCTGGTACCCTGTGGCGATCGAATCGGTCTGGGTGTACTCCCAAGTTCCCGCCGCAACCCCCTCCGGAAGCCGCCATGCCGGGCGGCGTAACGTCTCCTTCGGGGGCGCGTTTTGGCCAGGGGCGGGATTGGGGCCGCTGTAGACCTGTTGTGGCGGGTTGGTGCGCGGTGGCCGCGGGGGCTGGTTCATTAACTTTGGCTGGCCCTATAATCTTCGCGCGAATGATCTTCCGGAATTTTCTGGGGTCGAAAGAAGAATCATCGCCACCTCCTTCCGGGCGAGCAATCCCATCCGGGGCTCGGCCATTGAGCGGGTCGGGGAGGTTTCGGCATCCGAGCCAATTACGCAACGTCTTTTGGAGATTCAGTCATCGTGGCAATTCGAGTCGGTATCAACGGGTTTGGTCGCATCGGTCGGTTAACTTTCCGCAACCTGATGGAGCGATCGCAAGAGTTCGAAGTCGTCGCGGTTAATGACCTGACCAATAACGAGACGCTGGCAACACTCTTGAAGTACGACAGCACCCACGGGCGCTACCCCGGTACTGTCGGCTTCGATGACGATGCCCTCTATGTCGATGGCAAAAAGATCCATGCCTTGGCGGAGCGTGACCCCAGAAAACTTCCTTGGGGAGATTTGGGAGTCGATATCGTGATCGAATCGACCGGCTTTTTTACCGGCCGATCGAGTGGTGATAAGCCGGGTTACGACAGTCACCTGCAAGCCGGATGCAAAAAGGTTGTCCTCAGTGCCCCCGCAAAAGATGGCGCTGACCTGACATGCGTCTTGGGGGTTAACGACGATATGTTGACCCGCGACTTGAAGTGCATTTCGAACGCCAGTTGCACGACGAATTGCTTGGCCCCTGTCGCCAAGGTCTTGCACGAGACTTTCGGTATCGAATCGGGGCTGATGACGACGGTCCATGCCTACACCAATGACCAAAAGGTCCAGGATCAACCCCATGAGGACCTCTATCGGAGCCGTGCCGCGGCGACGAACATCATCCCGACAACTACCGGTGCGGCGAAAGCAGTCGCTCTGGTTATCCCCTCGCTAAAGGGAAAGCTGACCGGGATCGCGATGCGAGTTCCTGTACCCACCGGTAGCGTCGTCGACTTGACGGTGAATCTATCCAAAGAGGCGGATGCCGAAGAAATCAATGCGGCGGTGAAAAAGGCGGCCGAAGGTCCGCTCAAAGGGATCCTGGCCTACACGACCGACCCGATCGTTAGCAGCGATGTGATCCACGACCCCCACAGCAGCATTTTCGCGGCCGACTTCACCCAAGTACTGGGTGGCAAGGGCAAATTGGCGAAGGTCGTCAGTTGGTACGACAACGAGTGGGGCTACAGTTGCCGGACTGCCGATTTGGTAGCCCGTTTGGGTAAGCTCCTATAACCACCGCGCCCGAGTCGACCGCACCTGTTGTAACAACGGGTGCGGTCGGATGTTGGGGGTAAGACGGTGTGGCGCTACGCGCGATCGACTTACCCCCCGCTGGCCTTCCACCGCTGTGGTAACGTGAATGCATAGAGGACTACGATCGAGCCGACACTCATCGCGGTCCATGGCATCCAGTCCTTCGGTTTAATCACCCGCGTGGGACCCGACGGCTGGTTATTCAGGTCCGTCAGGTCATTGGCTGATGTTTCTGCCGTCGAATAGATCGTAGCGCTATCAATTAAAAGCGTTTCCACGCCGACAATCACCACCATCGCCCCGATCGCTAAAAAAAGGGCTCGCCACACTTTTTCGAATCCTTCGGTCTTCGAGACCGGTTTTAAGGAGCGTTTTGGGGAATGGTTCGATCTCACCCTGACAGGCTACGCACCCTTTAGAAGTCGGCGTCCCCGGCGATTCTCGTTAGTCCTGATCGCTACGCCGTGACAATCGGATTGATCCGATTGTTTGTCCCGATCGATTTCGACAGGAGGCATCCGATGTGGGTCCAAAGATCATTGACGCTCCGCCCGGCGAAACGGGGATTTCATTTGATTACGGACAGGGTCCTCGAATCTTTGCCTGAATTACCATCCATCCGCGTCGGTTGGCTTAACGTTTTCATTCGACACACCAGCGCGTCACTCACCATTAACGAAAATGCCGACCCGGATGTCCGGATCGATTTCGAGATGGCGATCAATCATGTTGTCCCCGAGTCGCTCGATTACCGCCATAGCGATGAAGGCCCCGACGATATGCCGGCACATGTCAAAGCATCCTTGTTCGGCCCGAGCCTCTTGATTCCGGTTTCCGATGGCCGGCTCGCCCTTGGTACTTGGCAAGGGATTTACCTTTGCGAACACCGGTCGATGGCCACGCCGCGACAATTGCTCTTAACTCTCCAAGGTGAATGAACCTCCCTTTGTTGTTTGTTTTCGGCGATTAAAGGGGATTGTTTTTGCTTTGTAAATAGGCGAGCCCGTTCTTGCTGCGCCCAGCGGGTCCGTCTGGCCCCTTGTCCGTTCGCTCCTTTGAAATGACCTGTCGCCAGTCCGCCTCGGTTTGCTACACGCTTCCTGTGATCCCGAACGGCATGTCTCAGGAATTGCAGGATGGTCTTGCCACCTCAACCTCGCGATAAATCGGTCCCAGCGGCTTTGCCGTTGCCCCTGATCAACCGCTCCCTTTCGCTGGATTTGCAAAAGCGGCCTGGCTTGCTCCTCTGGTCCGTTGTTTTCGCCGCTTTTTCTGTGCCTTTGGCGACATTAATCGATATCCCCTTGGCCCGTTGGTTTGACACGGACCCGTTTCCTGGCGATTTCGTTCGGACCATGGAACTGGTCCGCTTCTACGCCCATGGGAGCGGCGTTTTCTTTATTTTTCTCAGCGTTTTCCTGATGTCGCCTCAGGCTCGCCCGTTGCTGCCTCGTTTGGTCACGATGGTTGCCGGTGCGAGTGCCGTTGCCACGGTCATGAAGATGTTCGTCTTGCGACTGAGGCCAAGCCAGATCAACCTCGATTTGGCCACGGTTGATACCGCTTGGTGGTGGAGATTCGACTGGTCGCTGGAGCACGTGGCGATGTTTGACGCCAATGCCCGCTCGTTTCCGAGTGGCAACATGGCTACTGCCGTCGCACTCACCATCGGCCTATGTGCGGCACTGCCTCGGGGGCGATGGTTATTCGTCATGTTCAGCGGTCTAACCGTCTTGCAACGACTCCAAACCGGTTCCCACTTTTTTAGCGATGTGCTTGGTGGGATCGCCGCCGGCTTGCTGTGGAGCTACGTTTGTGTGCACCCTAAGCTTCTTGGCTCCCTGTTCGACAAGATGGAGGTAGGAGAGGAGGCGATTCGGCGGTCGCGGCCTGAGGGGGATGAGGTGCCCGTCACTTCGGCACCTGAAATTCCTGCGCGGCCAGCCGTTACCGTTTCTGAACAGCGAACCCGGGATCGGCGGGCCGCCTGATTCCTTACTTGTGGTTTTGCGAGGCCTAAGCATCATTAGCGGCGAGTTTCAATCACGCCTCGAAGCTTCGCGTGACAGATCAATTGTTCGACGGTGGCGTAGCTAAGGGATCGTTCACGGGATCAGCCAGCGGATTCTCAGGCTGACCGGCGGTACCGACGGGCGGAAGTGCACCGGCCGCGGTGGGGCCTTGCGGGTTGGCACCCGGGGCTACTTGCGGGTTGACACCTGGGGCTGCTTGCGGGTTGACACCTGGCGCCGCCGCTACGCCCGGGACGTTTGTAGCGGCAGGAGGGAATCCCGCTGCGGGATCCATAGGACCTGAACCGATTTCCGGTCCAAGTGCAGCCTCCCCTCCCGCGATGGCACCTTGAGCATCCGTCGCTGCTTCGTCCTCTTTGACTTCAATGCCTGCCAACTTCTTTAGGACGTTCGATTGCTCTGTTAGGGCTTCGACGAATTTCTTCCTTTCGGTCAACGTCCGATCATTGATCGCGGTGACAACCTCTCCGAGGGTCTTCACCCACGACTCGATATTCGCTTTATCTGCCGGATCGGCAACGGCCAGTAAGCCGCCGCTAGCCTGTTTGGGAAGTCCGGCAGCGGCTTGGCCTGTCGCCCCGACTTGGAGCTGTTGAAAGACGTCGTTGATACTCCTCCTTGCGGTAACAATTTCCAGCGGTTGAGGGAGAATGGTGATCGGGCCCATCATCCCGCCCCCCATCATCCCGCCCCCCATCATCCCGCCGTACATGTCACCTTCCATGCCGCCCATCCCCATCCCGTCCATGCCGCTCATCATTCCTGGGTCGTAATCGCCCATGCCGGCCATCCCACCATCCATGCCCGGCATCATCCCGCCGGCCATCGACGGGTCGTAACCACCGCTAGCACCGCCGGTAGGTGTGACTGGGATTTGGGGCTGGTCGCGAACCGCTATCGGCGGATCGAGCTTGGCAATTCGATCGATCTCGCGATCGATGGTTTCGGCCCCCCTCGCTGCCCAGCTTTGCAGAATTTTAGAGGCCTCGCTTACCTTCGCTTTGCCCGGTTGGAATCGACCAACTTTCGAAGCGGCATACGCGGCGATCAGATTAGGACGGCCCGGTTGGGTGCTGACGGAAACCAACGTCTCTGCGGTCTTTGGCGAGGAGTTGGGATCGGCCAAAACTCCAAGGATATCGACCGCGTACCTTTGCAAGAATGCGTGTGCCTGAGGGGAACGGCCGGCGGGGGGATTGCTTTCGATCAGCTGCAGGGCGATGCCGGCGATCCCGTCCCGAAATCGTTGGTCGGTAACCGATCCCATCTGCACATGCCTGAGAATTCCTTGAAGTGCGGCGGCCCGAACCCCGTCCGGATTGGTTTCGGTTCGATAAAGCTGAACCAGTACAGGAAGCGCGGCCGCGGCCGGTACAGGGGGGCGGCCCGCCCGCAGATCAGCGGGTTGATCGTCGGTCTGGGCAAGCATCAAGGTCGACGTCACGCGGGCGACCGGATGGTAGTTCCCCGTAGCGATCGCCCGGGCGCCGGCGACGACCCAGCCCCCGAGGGTCTTCGCGGCCGGACTACGCTGCTTTTGTGCGCGATCCAAATCTTCCAGGATCGACTGAGTTATCTTGCCATATTCGGCGACATAACTGGCATCCATCAGCTTGCCAAATTGGTACAGCTGGTAGTATCGCCGGAATTCCTCGTAGCCCGGCCACTGCGGAGAAAAATCCGCTTTCGCCAAACCCTCGCCCTTCACACGTTCCATCGCTGCGACGGTCGCTTTGGCGGTTAAAGCGGGAGGTAGTGGCACCGATCGGATACCCGCCGGAGGGGCGGGCGCTGCAGGGGCGGGCGCCGTCGCCGGTTGCGGGGGGGCGGCAGGTGCGGCCTCTTGTCCGAACACCCGATTCGCCAAAAAGCCACTCAGCGACAACACCATCAGCGCAAACCAGACAGCCAAAGCCCAAACCGCTCGGCCCGGAACCGTTGAACGGATCGCTCGGGCCCGGGACTCGACAAGTTGTCGCCTACGTGCGACGCCCACGACGCGCGTTGAGGCCGTTGCCTCGATTAGCGTGAGCATCGGCTGGTTGCCGAGGCCAAAGCGGGCCTTTTGGAGTCGGTTCATCACGATTTTTTCCGAGGAGAATTGCCGAATAAGCCTAGCAACTTATTATCTTCAAAACCGATGACTAGCGTCAAATAATTTCGATGAGGATTCCGTCGAATCTTGATTCTTTGCGACTCGCCGTCCGCCCCTTGAGAACAACAGGGGCAACCGGTCGCCGCGGAGCCGCCCGCCGCGGAGCCTTTGTCCGGCCGCGGCCCGTCGATTCCCGATCGAGCGACTGAAAGCTACAATGCTTCCCAATCTAGACGGCGACTCGTCGCCATCGGGAGACATGAAGATATCGTATTTGTCGATACCCCGCAGCTATTCCCTGCCATAACCCTCATCCTTTTCAAGTCGATACCCCCACCTTTACAGAGTGAACTCTCTATGTCGTTTAGCAAGCAAATCTCGACCGCGGTTGACCGCACGAATCGCCCGAGCAAAACATCGCGAATGAGTGGTCGTTTGTGCATTTTTTTGCTTTTTGCCGGATTCACACCGAAGCCCTTTCTCCGTGCGGAAGTAACGCTGCCGAACATCTTCGGCGATCACATGGTTTTGCAGAGGGAGCAGGCGAACAAGGTTTGGGGTCGCGCCGATTCCGGCGAGACGGTTACCGTCGAGATCGCTGGGCAATCGCACACCGCGACTGCCGACGCGACGGGAAATTGGCAGGTCAAGCTCCAGCCCCTTTCACTCGGGGATCCCTTGCAAATGGTGATCCGCGGCAAGAACGAGGTCCGCATCAATGACATTCTGGTGGGAGAGGTTTGGGTTTGTTCTGGCCAGTCGAATATGCAGTGGTCGGTGGCCCAAACGGAAAATGCCGCGCTGGTGGCCGCGGCGGCACGCACACCGGAAATTCGGATGATCAATTTCCCCCAGGTCGGCAGCCAAGAAGCGATTTGGACCCACGACCGGCCCTGGATGGTCTGTTCCCCCGAGTCGGTGGGTCGGTTTTCTGCAGTGGGCTATTATTTCGCCCGTCAACTTCATGCGACCCTCGGCGTCCCCATCGGGATGATCAACAACGCGTGGGGAGGATCGGCAGCGGAAGCCTGGGTCGAGCGAGATGTCCTGAATTCGACCGAATCGATGAAGGCATTGATGGAACGCTGGGAAGCGACGGAAAAGGAGATGGGGTCGGCTGTAGAAGCGTTATCAGCCAAGAAAGATCGGACCGAAGAGGAGACCAAGCGGCTTAATCAGGCGAGAGGCTTGCTGACGGGTAACTCGCGACCCGGAAATATCTTCGAAGGCGTACTACGGTCCCATCTCGGTTATAACATCAAAGGGGCGATCTGGTACCAAGGCGAAAGCAATGCGTCACGAGCCTATCAATATCGCGAGTTGTTCCCGCTGATGATCAAAAACTGGCGCGAGCGATGGGGCCAAGGAGACTTTCCGTTCTATTACGTCCAACTCGCGGATTTCAAGAACGAAAACCCGACCCCAGGCGAGAGCGATTGGGCCGAACTCCGCGAGGCCCAAACGATGACCATGGATAGGTTGCCGAATGTCGGCGAGGCGGTGATCATTGATCTGGGTGAAGGCAAAGACATCCACCCCCGTAACAAGCTTGGGGTCGGCATGAGGCTTGCCGCTTGGGCTTTGGCAAACCAGTACGGGGTGGAGGTTCCTCACCGCAGCCCACGCTACCGGGAAATGAAAATCGAGGGTGACAAGGCCATTCTGAGCTTTGCTCACGTAGAAGGATGGAGACCGTTCGATGTCCCCGCGCCTCTCGGATTTACCATCGCCGGAGAAGATAAGGTTTTTCATGCCGCCGCGGCAAAGATACTACCTGACGGACGGATTGAAGTATCGTCCCCATCGGTGCCTAAGCCGTTGGCAGTTCGGTACGCCTGGGCCGATAATCCGGTCGTTAACCTTTACTCCAATCAAGACTTTCCACTGACGCCCTTCCGGACGGACGATTGGCAGGGCATAACTTTCGGCAAGAATTGATTTTTCCTTCATCGCGGACCCGAGACGACAAAGACGATGCCAACCCCCGGTAATGTGCTTCACCAACAGCTGATCCAAGCCCACGGCGAGCTACAGCACGAGCTCGAAGCGGCCCGAGGCGAAATCGCTGCTGCCGGCGCCGAACTCGGCCAGTTGTCGGGGGACCGCGGTGACGCCCTGCTGGATTTGGCCCAACACTACCTCCCCGAGTTGTCAGCCGAAGCCGTCGCGCGGACGTTGCCTGAAATCCGCCAATGGGTTCGTGACTTGCTGGTTCGCAAGCAGCAGCATGTCGTCGAATTGGATTCGCAGATTCGGGCCATCGAAGAGGAACGCGATCGAGAGGAGGCAAGGTTAGCTGACGCCTCTGCGGAACTCGATGCGATGGAGGCAAAGCAGGAAGAGCTCGCCAAAAAGGTGAGCGATAAGTTGGCCGCCGATCCCGAGTTCTCGGCCTTGTCCAACAAGGCGGGTGAGGCCGAAGCCGCGCTTCAGCGCTCTGAAGCCAACTTGGCGGAGATCGAGCAGGATTCGCTACGAAAGTTGCCGGCGTACGAAAAAAGCTCGCTCTTCATGTACCTCTGGAATCGGAAATTTGGCACCCCCGAGTATCAGTCAACCGGGATTACCCGGAGCACGGACCAGTGGTTGGCTCGGTACATCGGTTTTCGGGAAGCCCGCAAGGGGTACGAGTTCTTAAAGACCACGCCCGGTCACATGAGAGAGGTGATCGCGGAAGACCGTCAAGCCCTCAATTTGGTCATGGAGGAACTCGAGCGCCGCCGCGATATCGTTGCCAAGGAGTTCGGTTTGACCGACTTGCTCGAACGTTTAAAAGTTCTCTCTGCCCGTCGTACGGAGGTGGTTCAGAAGCTTGAAACGATCGAGAAGCGGAGTCAGGAATTGCAGGCCGAGCGGACGCGGGTGGATGACACTCGTGGCCCTTATTATCAAGAGGCGATCCAGAAATTCCGTGACTACCTCGAGAAGATCGAGCCACGGATGCTGGCCGAACGCGCGCGTTCCACCCCTGCCGTCGAAGACGACCTAATCGTCGCCAGGCTGGAGGGTTTGACTGAGGAAATGGCGCAGGTAAGCGAGCAGGTTCGCCACCGCCAGCAGGTGGTCGGATTCCTCACCCAGCACCTCCAATCGCTCGGTACGTTAATCAATCGTTATCGCGCCGCGGGATTCGATTCAGCCCGAGCCCTCTTCACCTCACACTTCGATGTCCTCTCCGAGCTTCGCCAAGTTCGCGAAGGCCGGGGGAGTTACGAGGCATTTTGGCAACGCCTCCGCAAATCGCATCGCTGGGGTCCCAGCCCGATGGATCGGGCCGCGGAAGTCGCCGCCAGCCCGATGACGCAGATCCTGATCCACGCGATGATCGAAGCGGCCGGCGCGGCGATGCAGTCCCAGGTGCGCCAAGCCGGTAGGCGAAGAGCAGACCATGACTCACCATTCGTACTTCGTCCCCCCACCTTCCCCGGGCCTTTCGGTGGCGGTGGCGGTGGCGGTGGCTCAGATATTTTTGGGGGTGATGGCGGTTTCGAGAACCACGGTAGCTTTTAGGGTCGGATGCGATATTTCGTGGTGGGGTTCCTAAATTGTCTTTCTACGTCGGAATCGACATCGGCGGCACGACATCAACGATTGCCCTCGGGGCTCCCAGCGGCGATTTGGTAAGGATCTCCGAACAATTCCCGACCCCGACCCGCGAAGGGCCGGTCCAGACGATCTCGCTGTTGGTCGAAAAAGTCAACGAACTCCTCCTGCCGCTGGCCACCAATTTGGAGGATGTCGTCACGGTCGGCTTGGCCTCTCCCGGCCCGGCTTCCCAAGATGGGATTTTGGAACCTAGCCCTAATCTGATTGCCTCAGATTGGCGATATTTTCCGATGAGGGCCGAGCTTGAGAAACGTTTTCAGTCGCACGGCCATGCCATTCGGGTTCGCTACATCGGTGATGGACAGGCGGCCGCGTTAGGCGAGCATGCGGTTCGGACCGGTCGCATCGAGACTCGCCGTTGCGACGCGCCTCGTTTTACCCCGCCTACCGAGGAACTGCAGGACTTGCGTTCGCTCTGCTTCCTTGCGGTCGGAACCGGGCTCGGGGGTGGCGAAGTCCGCGATGGGCAAGTTGTTAGGGGGCGAAACGGACGCGCCGGACATGCGGGGCACTTGCTGCTACCCCAACATGCGTTCCGATACGAATACGATCGGCATTTCAGGGTCGGTAATACCGTCTCAAGTGCCGAGTCCGCCGTTTCGCTTTCGGCACTGACTCGTCAACTCTCGCATCGCTTATCCCTGCCAGAGTGGAGGCACCATCCGCTCAATGACGTTGACTTACCCGCGAAGGAAAAGGCAAAAAGTTTGCGACGTTTGGCAGCGGAATCCGACCCGCTGGCTTTGGAGTTGCTCGACGACCAGGCCAGGGCGCTGGGGATGGTTGCCTTGATGGTCAATTACCTGGGAGATCACGACTTGGTGGTGATCGGGGGCGGGATCTGCGAAATGGCGGAACCGGTTCGCCGGCGTTACCTCGAACTCGTCAGGCGATCTTATTTCGACCACGCTTTGGACGGGTTTCGCGACATCTGTCGGATTGAGTATTCGGTCGTTGGCGACAATGCCTCGGTGATAGGAGCGCTCGCGTTCGCTTATGATTGAGCCGCTGTCCGGTAGGGGCCGGAACCATCGCCGTCAGCTTGGCTAGAGGCGATTCCTTATCCTTTTCGTGCCCGTCGCCGGCGAAGAATCTTCCCAGAAGATCGAAAAACTCGGAAGGTAACGACACTAAATGCCGGGGTACTCTCGACTCTCGAACCGGAAAAGAAGGTGAAAAGTGCGGCTGAGAGGATTTGAACCTCCAAGGGGTTGCCCCCACTAGGCCCTCAACCTAGCGCGTCTGCCAGTTTCGCCACAGCCGCCCGTCACTTCCTGAGTCGTTAGCATTTCAAATACCTTCCGGATCGTCAACGCCCCCAACCCCTCTTTCTTGGAGATTTGGTTAGGCTGTCAACAGCCGCCATCAGCCCGACCCGTTACCGCTTGAGGTATTTTTGGTAGGCCTCGACCGCGAGTTTGTCGCATCGCTCGTTTTCTATATGACCCGCGTGGCCTCGGACGTGCGAGAATTCAAGCCGGTGGATCTGGAGGAGTTCGTCCAATCGCCGCCACAGGTCGGCATTTTTGAGCTCTTCGAATTTCCCCTGCGACTTCCGACGCCAGCCGTTCCGTTTCCAACCCGCCATCCATTGGGTCAGGCCTTGCCCGACGTAGGTACTGTCGGCATGGAGCGTGACTTCGCAAGGCTCTTTGAGTACTTCCAGGCCACGGATCACCGCCATAAGTTCCATCTGATTGTTGGTCGTGGTCGGCATGCCGTCAGACATTTCGAGCTCTTTGCCGGTTTTAGCGCAGCGAAGGATAAAGGCCCATCCACCGGGTCCCGGATTACCGCTGCAAGCGCCGTCGGTGAAAAGATCGACTCGTTTCAAAAGGGCCACCAAGGTTTTTAATCCATCCTCACGCCGATCGACAGGAGGATGTTCGCGTATCGCTGCTGGTCGGCCGTTTGGACGGTTAGGACGTGATCATGGGTCGACACCGCATCATAGAACGCCCATTTGTCGACCGCTTCGAGTTCGAGTCGCAGGCCCGCTTCGCGAATGGATCGGCGGTAATCTGACCATACCGGCGGGTCTCCATCGATCGCATAGGGCCCTTCGGTTTCTGGGCGCATCGTCTGGGCCTTTTCGATGGGGACGGCAGTGAGGATCGCCTGCAGGACTTGATCGCAGGTGAGAACGCCGGGCATCAGGTTGAGTGAGACGAGTTCCGCCCTTGGGCCACGCTTCGACGAGGCGGGATAATTCCCGTCGGCAATCAGGATCGTGGAGTGGTGCCCGGCAGCGCCGAGAATCGCGTTGATTTGGGGGTGAATCAGTTTGTGACGTAGCATGAGAATTCCGTTGTGATCGGGGCGAAAGTGTCGTACGAGAATCCCGGCCTCATCCCGGGAGCCGGTCGGTCAGGTATTGAATCGCCCGAATCGTTTTCAGGGCGGCCGCATCCGCGTCGGGGTAGGGTAACGCCTCCGCGGAAAGATAGCCCGTATAACCGATTTCGCGAAGGGCAGAAATGATCGGGCCGAAGTCGGTATGCCCGTAACCGGGGGGACGGCGGTTTGAATCGACAAAATGGACATGCCCAATCATCCGGCCCTGGGCTCGAATCGCGCCGGCGACGTCCGATTCCTCGATCCCCATGTGAAAGAGGTCTGCCAACAGTCTGACCGGATGGTTCTCGCCCAACCCCTCGAGCAGGCTCGCCGCTTGGCCCAGCGTGCAAGCTTGGTTCGTCTCATATCGGTTGAGAGGTTCGTAAAGCAGCGCGACCCCCTGGGCCTTCGCTACCCCAGAGCATGTCGCCAATCCTTCCAGGAGATAGTCGCGCGCTTGTTCGCGAGAAACATCTGCGCCCCATCGTCCTTGCATCGAGCCGATGATCGCGCTGGCGCCAAGCGAAGCCGCAATCTCAACGATCTCACAAATGAATTCCGCGGCGTTGCGGCGTGTCGACGGATCGGGGTCAGCTAGGCTAAGTCGATGCCGTAGCCAGCCCGCGCCGGTGCCGATCGCTGCCAGCTTGATCCCGTGATCGGAGAGGAGTCGAGACAGATCGTCGCGGTTCAAAGCGGAGGCGGATGGGGGAAAAATTTCGACCGCATCGAAGCCGAGTTTTGCCGCTTTACCGATCGCCCTAGAGAGATCATCCGAGAAAACGAATGGGCCTCCCCGGGCTTCTTCGACCAAGCTGATGGTGATCGCGGATTTCATGATCGGTCCATCCGGCAGTGCTTGAGAATTTCTTGAGCTGTCGCCCGATAACCCGTATAGAAGGGGCCGAATTCGGCGTACTTAGCGCTCGCCTCATCGAACCGCATCCGGTAAACGATGTCTTTCAAGTACTGGGGATTCCTGGCCCAAAGGGTGACCATCCATTCCCAGTCGTCTAAACCCACACCGACCGTGATGACTTGGCTAACGCGGCCGGCGAAGGCGATCCCGCTACGGGCATGTTCGGCCATCAATTCTCGGCGGAGGGAAAATGGGGTGGTGAACCAATTGGCCCCGACGACACGGCTTTTATTCATGGGATAAAAGCAAGCGGCCGGCCATTCGGGAAACTCGGGGCGAAGCCGCTGGTGATTCATGATCGGGAGCCGGTCGACATACGCCTTGACTCTGGATTCGAGTTCCGCCGATCCCGCTTCCAGCCCTTCGGCGATAAGGTTTTGCCGAAACTGCTCCTCCGTCGGCACGTACTCGCTAACCTCGCTGACCGAAATGAATGACCAAGTCGGCTCGATCAGGTCTCCTAGCGGCCCGGCCAGTATTTCTTGATGTACCGAGTTGACCTTTAGCGGGTCGGCGTCCATCACCATCACGCAGAAATCCGCCTTGTGGCCGGTGACGATGTAGCCTTGCATCCGCTCGGGACGAATCTCCTCGGGGGGCGTTAGCGCGGCGATGAACTCCGCCTGTCCGGTAGCCGCTGCTTGCCGGCTACCGAATCGATAGAAGTAATGCCCACAATGCAGCCCCTGTTCGGGGGTGAGCGAGTTCGGGGGAGGGGCGGCCGATCGTGACGGCGCGTGTGGGTGGGCCGAGTTCATCAAGAAAACCTAGGGCGTGAGGACAATGGATCCCGATCGTTGTACCAAACGGATCGGCGAAGCTCGATACGTGACCCCTCGGCACCGGACAGGCGGGTGGCTTCGCCCCGACTAGTCGTGACGCCAATGCCGTTGCAATTCGTGCAACCCATCCGCGGTTGTGACTTTTGGCACGTACCCCAACAAGGTCTTGGCAGCGGTGATATCGAAAAAGTGGTCTCGGGCGAGTTGGGCGGCGAGAAATCTTGTCATCGGCGGCTCGCCGCGAAACCCGCCGAGACGATAAACCTTTTCCAGGACGGCACCCAGGTGCCAAGCCGTGCTAAGGCTTAGCCGCCTCGTTGGGGGAGCGACCCCAGCGATTTCAAGTACTTTGGCGATCCAATCCCAGCACCCTACCGGTTCGCCCTGGGTGATGAAAAAAGGGCGTCCTCCCCCGGCCGGTTTTGCGGAGCGAAGGTGGTCGAGGGCCGCCACGTGAGCCGCTGCCGCGTTATCGACATGCACCGTGTCGATCGTGTTCTTACCGTCGCCGACGATCCTAAGGCGTCCCCGCCTAGCCCGATCGATCAGCCTCGGAAAGAGATGGGGATCGTCGGGGCCCCAGATGAGATGTGGCCGAAGCGCTGCGGTGTGGAGCGTTCCAGGTTGATGCGCCCCGAGTACGGCCTGTTCCGCCAGCGCCTTGCTGTGCGAATAGTGGCAAAGATGATGCTTGGGGTAAGGGGCCGACTCGTCGATCCCGGACTGATGCGAACCGTCGAAGGTGACGCTGGGGCTGCTGCAATGCACCAAAACCGGCACCCTTTGCGAACGGCAGGCATCAATGACATGTCGTGTGCCCAGGGTATTTACGGAATGGTACGTATTCCAATCGCCCCAGATGCCGGCGACCGCGGCGCAGTGGATAACGGCATCGACACCACGACAAGCATTTGTCAGGGCGCTCGGGTCAGTCACATCTCCTAAGCACGGCTCCATGCCGCTGGCACAGAGGTCGGGATAACTGTGGCGCGAGAAACCTCGCACTTGGTCGCCCCGTCGCAAAAGTTTGAGGGCGATTCGGCGGCCCAAAAAACCGCCACAGCCGGTTAGGAGTACGAACATGGTGCCCGGATTATCGGTAGTCTAATTCGGGTAACTCGGTGACACGAATCACCATCACAACCCGATCCTCATCACCTTCGGCGGTGACGCCCGTAAACATCATACGGCCCAGGCCGATCGGCGGCATGATACTGCCGACAACCAAAATCGATCCCTGGTCCAGTCGGGTCTCCGCCAGCAATTCATCGAGGTTCCACGATTCGCGACGGTTATCAAGCCTGAGCGCAGCGTCACTGCCCACCCAGGTCTGCTTGAGTTCGCCGTGCTGTATCGCGGGGCTGAGCGCGAGTTGGATCGAGTGGATGTCGGCGGCTGTCGCCCTGATCGCGAATAACGGCTGTGACCGAGAGAGGGTTCGGCCGACCGTGTCGGCACCGATCCGAAGCAGAACGCTTTGGTCCTCCGTGGCAGGTTGTCGGACGGGCAGTTCGTAACGTTTGCCTATCCGGCATGTGATTCGTCGGTCTTCGTGGGACAGGTCGGAAAGGACATCAGTGGCCTCCATCGCGCCATGACTTTCCTCCGACTTGCGGCGAATCGCGGCAAGCCGCTGGTCGAAATCGATGGGCTTTTGGACCCGGCCGATCCTTAGGCCGTTAAGTTCCCACCCCTGTCGGACATCGAGCGGGATCACGGTTTGGTCAATCGATTCCCAAAGCTTCTCGATATCGGCCCGGGTGTCGATCGAGACAAATGCGATGTCGAGAACCGCTGCCCCCGGCTCTCGCTTCGGGGTCGGTAGGGAGAAAGCGGGAGACCGCGGCGGCGAGTCGTTGTGCCAAGTGGTACAACCGCTCGCCGCCACCAGGATGGCGCTGATGAGAATCGGGCGTATCATTCAGGGTAGGGGTCACTTTGCGGGCGTTTGGTCATCACGGCTGGCGACCTCGATCGCCGGCAAGACACCCAGGTAAGCGAGCAGGTCGCTGATCTCATCAAGGCTCAGATTATCGAGCAATCCTGCCGGCATGATGCTGCTGTTATTTGGAAGCACTTGGTCGACATCTTGATCGTCGACCGAGGTGACTTGGTTTCGCGAATCACGAATGGCGAGCGATCCCGTGCCGTCGTCGCTGACCAAACCGACGTAAACCTTTCCGTCAAGCGTCAGGACCTTTTTGTTCATGTATTGGTCGCTGATCACGTGAGCCGGGTAGAGAATCGACTCGAGGGTCTCGCGGCGTGTGAATCGACGCGATATGGCTGTCAAATCGGGACCGACGGAATCGCCTAGGTCGCCGAAGCGATGGCAGGCCGCGCATTGCGCCTTTGTGTAGACCTCTTGGCCTCGCTTGGGGTCACCTTTTCTGCCGGAGTCCGATTCGATGTAACGGACCAACTCGTCCAAATCCCACTTCGATTCTTCGCCGCTGGGGAGCTCCGCTGGAGGACGGTCGGGATAGACCTTGGCGTACCACCGTTGCCAGAGGTCCATTGAGGCCTGGGCGTCTTGCGGCCGTTCCATGCCGGTCCAGTACACCAGCAGTTGTTCGACCGGATCGATCGTCCGGCCGTCGGCTTGTGCACGGAGCCCGATCAAGATGACTTGGCGGATGGCACCCGGGTCATCGGTTGCGATCCGAACCGTCTTCAGTTTTCGGATCACTTCCATCGCTTCCTCTCCGTCCAAGACGTTGAGGCTTCGAATCAGGTAATCCCAGTTTTCGCCGTCCGGTTTCTGCGCCAAGCCGAGTGCGATCAGGTGCCGCCTTTCGGGTTCCTGTTGCCACAACTCTCGGAGGTATTCGCTGGATTGTTCGTCTCCGATACTCGATAGGGCGGCGACGATGCCCGTCCGCAGACGCGTGTAAACGTTCCCAGAGAGGCCCTCGCTAGCGATGCGTCGGTCGAGTTGCCGCAATGTCGCCGCCACCTCCGCAGAGATCGGCTTCGGCAGGCGATAGATCGCGGCTAATGCCGCATTCGGCCACTGGTTCCCTTGCTCCAGGACGGCCGCGGCGTCATCCGCAGAAAATGTGTCGGCGAAGTCTTTGGTGACCGACATCAGGTACAGCGGGAGCGAACCATTCTCGGACTCACGGGCGGTCGACTCGTAGTACTTGAGCAACTCAAACCTTTGCACCGCCGTCCACTGGTGGGACATGAATTGCATGTACATCGCCACCAAGGTACGGTCCGCTCGGGGGGCGTCACTGCTAAGAAAATCGAGTGCCCGCTCGGCAACGCCGTCGGCATCAAGATAGGCAGCCAGCCGGATCAGTTCGTGATTCATCCGTGTATCCCCAGCCGGAAACTCCTCGGCGATCTGGTCCCTGAGCGTCGGAATTTTGTCCGCCGCCACTTTGCCTCGATGGACTGCGACCTGGCAAACCCTCAAGGTGTCGACGAATTCGGCATCACTCAGAAAACCTGTCAGCAATTCGCTGCACTTCGCTAAGACCTCGATCGCTGTGGCTTCGTTCGGGTTGGCGTTGATTAGTGCCAGTGATCCCAAGATACGTACTCGAGGCTCTTCATGTCCGAGGGCCTGGGCCTTCCAGGAATCGACGGGCATGCGTTCGAGCACCCGCCTGGCAACGAACGCGAGGGTCCGGTCCTGATCGCCCAGCATTTCTACCAAGGCGTCCGTTGATTGGGGCCATTGTCCGCTGCGCAGGATCGCCTCGCAGGTGGCGCGTCGCACTCGGGGTTCGCCGTCCGTTAGCATTTTCTCTAGTTGCTTGCGACTGCGTGGGGCAGGGTGCAAGCCCATCATCGAAACCGCTTTCGCGCGGACCGCCGCCGATGGGGCGGACGCCAGTTCGATCAACAAATCCTCGCTCGGGATCGGCCCGAAGAGTTGCATCAAATCCAAGGCACGCGTCCGGTAGTGAGACGGATTGTCATTGCTGAAGGCCACACCCGCGACCAATTCTGCCCACTGGCCGCCGAGTTCATTTTTGACACCCGCAATCGCTTGTCGGCCCCACGCGGAATAAATTTGCGGCTGCCGAATCGCTTTGGCGACCCCGGTCCCAAGGTTGCCGATCCGCTCGGGAACTTCGCCCGTCCATTCGATGCGATAAATTCCGCCACCTGTGCCGCGGCCGCCGGTGCTGAAGTAGAGCGCGCCATCGGGACCGACATCCAAATCGGTGACGTTGAGGGGGTTCCCCTTAACAAAGACTTCGCTCTCTGCCGAGAATCCGGCCCCATCAGGCTTGATCCGTACCGCGAGAATCCTCCCCTCGGACCAGTCGGCAAGGAAGATCGCATTGTGATAGCGGACGGGGAATCGGAAATGCTCGTAGACGACCCCGCCGGTCGGGCTGCCCCGGCCGGTATCGAGCGACATCGGGAGGCGGTCGATGTAGTATTCGGGCCATTGCGCCCAACCGCTCCGCCAGCCAAATTCACCCGCTTCGGTGACATCGTACAAGCCGGTCGGCCGATACCAGGAGGTCTCGATGTCGGACTCCATGTCGCTGTCGTGCACGAACAGGCCCCCCTCCGGATGGAATACGAGGTCGTAGGCATTCCTCAGTCCGCCGGCAACCTTCTCCACGACGCTGCCATCGATCGTGGTTCGGATGACTGTGCCGGCTGGCGCTTTAATCCCCCGCGCGTGACCACCCGGATCCTCATAACGAGGGACCAGATCGCCTTCATAGGAATCGACCAAGGTTTGTCCCGGTCCTGTCTTGCCGACCGCTTGCATGTGGTTACCGATGATCACATAAATCATGCCGTCAGGCCCCAGGGTGACGGCGTGCGGGCCATGCTCACCGGCCTGCCCCTCAAAGGCCACGATCCGCTTGATGCTCTCAAGGCTGCCGTTGCGATCTTTATCGGCGAGTCGATAAAGGCCTATTCCTTCCGGACCGACTCCGGTCACAAAAACTTCGCCGTTGAGCGGCAGGATCCCTTGGCACGACTTGATCTCTTCGCAGTAAGTACGTGAGGTGTCCAGGATCCCATCGCCATCGCGATCGTGCAGGAGCAACAACGGCCCATTTTCCTGGGAGGCGATGATGTGACCGAATTCGTTGAAAGCCATCGCGATCACCGAACCAACTTGATCGTCGGCGAAGATCCGTTGGACACGAAAGTTTTTCGGAGCCTCAAAGCGGGCGGATTCTTCGACAGCGGATTCGATCGAGACGTCAGCCTCCCTGTCCCAGGGGGCCGTCTCGCCCAACCTGCCGAACGCCTTGGCGGCGCCCCAGAGTTGATCGTTGAAAAGGACCGTCTCCCAGGTAGGCTCCTGTTTGCGCGTCGTTTTCCAGGAAGGGTCGCTGCTAAACGTGAACCAACGCCCCCCGGAGACGGGGCGGATGCTGATCCTCGCCGCCAGCGCCGCCGTGTTTCCGGCGGTGTTGCGTGCACGCACGGCGACGATGTTTCTCCCGACCACCAATTTGTCCGAGATATCGTAACTGTCGAGGCTCTTCAGCGATTTGCCGGAGCCGACCCGTTTGCCGTTAACGTAAAGGTCGTAAGAGTCATCAGCGGCAAGTTCGATCTTTCCTTCCGCCGCCACCTTAAGATTGATCAGTTTTCGAAAAAAAACCGTCTCTCCTAACGGGATCGATTCCGCTTCAGAGCCGGTCGCCCAGATCCATTCTGCTTCCTCGCCCCGAGACTCCGGCATGCAGAGAATCGCGGCGGATGCCGAAATCAAGCAGAGGGTGATGCGGTTGCGGAGGGTAGACAAGAGGCCATCCATGGCTTTTCCAGGCTCCTCGATCGAGGGATTGGGACCGGTCTTTGGGGGGGCCGTCTAAGGCCGAACCTCGTAACGAGGAAGGTAGTAGCAATTTTTCGACTCTTGGGGCAAGACGGGAATGCCCAAGGCAATCCGCGACCGGTGGACGGGGCGGCGGGTTGGTGGTGATGGTTGGGGACGTACCGATCGGCCGCGGCAAAACCTCAACAATCCCTTTAAAAAACGGCTGTTGGCTGGGGTGGACGGCTCTAGAATAGAGCGACGGTTTCAACGCTTTCATCCGGATTTGATCTATGCAGTTGCCCATCCTTTCGAAGGACGCTGGTCTTGGCAATCCCGAGCCGATCTTACGGGCCTCCGATGCGGACTTTTTGTCGCGTCTGGGGGAACAGTCGGCGGGAATGGACCGTCCGACCCGTCAGCCGGATGGCCCGATCGCAACCTCCCCCTTGCCGATGAGCGCCGAGGAGGCTCGGAGACGAGGTTGGGATGAAATCGACATCGTCTTTGTCACCGGCGATGCCTACATCGATCATCCCAGTTTCGCGATGGCGATCTTGGGTCGAGTGCTGGAAGCGGCCGGCTACCGGGTCGGGATAGTCAGTCAACCCGATTGGCACAATTGCGAAGCTTGGCGGCGGTTTGGGCGTCCCCGACTGTTTTTCGCGATCAGCGCGGGAAACATGGACTCGATGATCAACCACTACACCGCCAATAAGAAGGTGCGCAACGACGACGCCTATTCCCCGGGAGGCAAAATCGGCTTGAGGCCCGATCGGGCGACGCTCGCCTATTGTCAGCGAGCCAGAGAAGCCTACAAAGGGGTCCCGGTGATCGCGGGCGGGGTTGAAGCGAGCCTTCGGCGTTTGGCCCATTACGATTACTGGAGCGATAAGGTCAAACGATCGATCCTGCTGGACAGTAAGGCGGACCTTGTCGGATTTGGTATGGGGGAAAACGCGATTGTCGAGATCGCGAAGCGTTTGGAGGCGGGCGAGTCCGTCAAGGACCTCCGTAATATGCGGGGCGTTGCCTATGCCTTGGGGGCCAAAGAGCAGTCCCCGGAATTTGTTCTTGATTCACTCCTCCAACTCCCGTCGTTCGAAGATGTCGCATCCGACAAGGTCGCTTTTGCAGAGGCGACCCGGATCATTCACAACGAAACCAATCCCTTCAACGCCCGGCCCCTCATCCAGAAGCACGGGACGCAGGCTGTTGTCTGCAACGTTCCTCAGTTGCCGATTAGCGAAGCCGCAATGGATGCCATCTATGGGCTCCCTTACACCCGACTGCCACACCCTTCGTACAAGGAGAAAATACCCGCCTTCGAAATGATTAAAAATTCGGTCACGATCATGAGGGGGTGTTTCGGCGGGTGTACGTTCTGTTCGATCACCGCACATCAGGGTCGGATCATCCAGTCCCGTAGCAAAGGATCGGTGCTCAACGAGATTCGCAAAATGAGCGAATCTCCTGACTTCAAAGGGGTGGTCAGCGATATCGGCGGACCCACGGCGAACATGTACCAGATGCGATGCACACGCCCCGATGTTGAGGCGGTCTGTCGCCGCCAATCGTGCGTGCACCCAAAGATTTGCAAGCTCTTGGGTGTTGACCACACACCGGTCATCGAGTTGATGCGGGAGTCGCGTTCTCTTCCTGGCGTTAAAAAAGTACTCGTAGCGAGCGGGGTTCGGATGGATCTGGCACGCACATCACCCGAGTACTTGCGGGAACTCGCAGCCCATCACGTTGGCGGCAAGCTGAAAGTAGCTCCCGAGCATGTCGATGCCGGGGTTCTCAATAAAATGCGGAAGCCCAAGAACGACGACTTCGAACATTTTACGGAAGTCTTTCGGGACGAGTCGGCCAGGGTCGGAAAGCACCAGTTTATCGTCCCTTACTTCATCGCTTCGCACCCCGGAAGCGACCTTCATGCCATGATCGAATTGGCGCTGTTCTTGAAGCGCAATGGCTACAAACCTGATGCCGTCCAAGATTTTATTCCGGCCCCTTTGGACGTCGCCACGACGATGTATTACACGGGGTTGGACCCGTTCACTAAACAGCCGGTTTATGTCGCCAAGGCGTTGAAGGAGCGGAAGCATCAACGGGCCCTCATGCAGTTTTTTAAACCGGAAAACTATTTCGAGGTTCGTGAGGCGCTGCGGCAGGCCGGTCGGACCGATTTGATCGGAGACGGCTGTGATAGCTTGATCCCATCTCGGCCCCCTAAAGAGGCGATCGAACGCCGGCGACAGGATGCGGGTGACCAATTTCGTGGTGATTTTGTCCACAAGATCGGGGTTTCCTCCCCGGTGCAGAAGGGAGGGGAGACCGAAGCCGAGGCCGAACGTCCGACCGGAAAAGGGGCAGCGTCGAAGTCTGCCTCGGATCAACAGCGGCGGTTCGGTAAGCGCTCGAAAAAAGAACGCCGTGATCGTAGTACGACAGGGTATCGCCCCGATCGCTCCGGTGCCAAATGATCTTGAACTTTCTGGGGTCGATTATGGACCTGGGATAAGGCTTGCGAAAGCATGGATTCGTTGCCTTCGCCAGGGTACATGCGTAGTATTGCGGCAGGATGGGTTCTACGCTCCCTGCCGCGGCATCTCTCCTCGCTTCTGCAGGGATTCTATTCTTGTCCCTGGGGCCGGTTGTGTCGCATTGCAACCCTTGCTGTTTCGGAATTCGTTCCGGGCTAAGCATGGTCTCCCCGCAGGACATCTGCTCATGTTGCCAGGTCGATCCGAAGCCATCAGGCGTTGCGGGCTACGAAGGGCTTGAGCGGCTTTGCTGCGGGCCAGGGTTTGGAGGGGAGTCTTCCGCGCTCGTTGCCGCTCATCAAGGCGTTACCGCTTTCGGAGAGATCTTCCCCGTCTGCGAATGCCAAGAAGCGTGGGCCTCAGGCTTGGGACCGCCATCGCCGCAACGGGGCTTTGACCCGCGAATTTCTCACGGCTTGCTTGATGTCAGCGATCGGTTGTCTGAAGCCTCATTGCCTCTGGCGTCTTTGTTCCCGCGTCCGGGAACGCGTGTCCCGTTGGGTTTGGCTTCGAGCACGGGTCGCCAATGTTGTGTCCTGCTTTCTCGCTGGCTGAATTGACTGCGACGTTTCTATCCCGCGTTCAAATGAGTCGCGTCGACCCGTCAACACCGCTCGCGTTGTACCTGCAAGCGGTTTTCGTTAGGTCGCCACGCGTCCGTTACGTAACTGCTTTCATACAACGACAGAGAGGCTGAAAGATGCTCAAGGTTTTGCTACCCCTCGGTTTGGCGGTGTTGCTTGGTGGCAGTGTCGGCCGGTAGTTTCAAGCGATCGGATCTGACGATCAGGCGGTGACCGTTCCGGCCGCATGTGCCGACGATTGCTGCGATAGTGATTGTGTCTGTCGCGACGGCGGCCCTTGTGTCTGTGAATCTTGCGGTCGCGAGGCTTGCAGCAGCGAGAATTGCTGTGGGGACGAATGAAGCGCTCGGGGAGCCAGTTCCTGCCCCCGATCCGCTTGTTGCGAAACGATGGCGGATGACGACGCGGCGTGTCCGCGGGGCGCAGGCGAGTCAGATTGTGTCGTTCGGTGATTTCCGAAACACCGTCTAAGGTTTTTTGAAAAAACGGTTCGGTACTGGCTCTCTCTTACGGCCGGTCTTTCCGAATTATCGGGAGGATCGGCCTTTTTCGCCTTTTTCACCTCGCGCGATCGGCCCGGTTTCGTTGAACCGGGATGGGCTACGATCTAAACTTAGTGGGAATGGTCAAAGAGTTGTTTTCCCTTGCCTGTCGAGGTTTCCAGGTATTTTGTAGAAATTCTGGGGCGGTCGATCACCTTCCTTTCCGACCCGTCGGACGAACCAATGTCATCCTATCCAGCGCCGAATTCTGACCCCGAGGCCGGGCCCAAAGTGGAAAGTGCCGCAGACGTTGGTTCGACCGAATTGCTCCCCAGTGCCGATCGGCTTCCCGGTGATGACGCCGTCAACCAGTCGGTCAATCCGTTCACGGCCCTCGATGACCCTACAGAGGATGCCGTCACGGTCATTCGTCGGACAGACGGGGGGTCTTCCGTCCGCATGCCAGAGCGAACCAACGCTTCGAGTCCTGCCGAAGTTGCCAAGGTCTTGCTCGGAAGTCGATTAAGCCACTTCCACCTTGAGGAACTGATCGGCGGCGGCGGGATGGGGGCTGTTTTTCGAGCCCGTGACGAGCGTTTGGATCGGACCGTAGCGATTAAGGTGATCCCTTTCATCGGTGACGATCCGGACATGCAGCGTCGCTTTCGAAACGAGGCCCAGGCAGCCGCTCGGCTCGATCACCCCAATATCGCGAGGGTGTTTGATGTCGGGATGTCGGAAGGTTGGCGGTACATCGTATTCGAATACATACAAGGCACGAATATTCGCGACCTTGTTAGTCGTGACGGTGTCCTGAGCATTGATGACGCGGTCTTTTACACGCGTCAGATCGCAGAAGCTTTGCATCATGCGAGCGGTCGAGGCGTCGTCCACCGCGATGTGAAACCTTCGAACGTTCTGGTCAATTCGGAAGGGGACACCAAGCTTGTCGATATGGGTTTGGCCCGCAGCGATCAGTTGGAGTTTTCCGGGGATATGACCGCGAGCGGCGTCACCCTCGGAACCTTCGATTACATTTCGCCAGAGCAGGCACGTGACCCCCGTGACGCGGATGTAAGAAGCGACATTTACTCGCTGGGATGCACGCTCTATTTCATGCTCATCGGTGAGCCGCCCTATCCTGGCGGAACGGTGCTTCAAAAGCTTTTGAACCACGGTAACGCGCCGCCACCCGACCCGACCGCGGTCAGGTCCGACATCAGCGATGACCTCAGGGCTATTATTTTTAAAATGCTGGCCAAATCGCCGGACATGCGGTACCAGAGGGCGATCGATTTGGTCGCCGACCTCAGGGAATTGGCAGAACGGGAGTCGTTGGTGAAGGCCAGTTCCCAGGGTACGGTCGCGATCAATCGCGACGATGTCTCTCCGGGGTTGTGGATCGGTTATCTGCCGTGGATGATCACGGCCATGGCGCTGCTGATTGGCGCGATGTTCTTGCAGACTGTCGACTCTCTGCGTGGTGATGCTTTCCGTCTCGAAGTTCCGGCATCCGCGATGAAGATCGGTTCCGGTTTGAGTGTCGAAGCGGGCAGCATTGAGTCGGCCAATCCGGCTGAGGGCGTAGTCGTTCCTGGTGGTGTTCAATCAGGCAATGAAGCGATTGTCCCTGCGGCGCGGCGAGACCCCAGCGGGTTAGCCCCTCAAGTCCCAAGCGATGTTGGAAATGAGTTCCCTTTTCGTCCGGATCAGGGTTCCGAGCTTGCCAAATCTGTTTCGCAGATTCCTTGGAATTCCCAAGCCGATCAGGCAGGACCGGTGACGGAGAGTGCATCGCTATCTAACCGGAATCCAGCACCGGTCGCTGGGGAAGAGGCAATTCAGGGCCCTCGATTTTCCGAAATCGCGATGGCTCGAGATAGCCTGGGTTCAACACCGGCGGCCCCGGCTGTTGATGACCCCGGTGCAACCGACGGATTGAAGGTGGTCATTAGTCGCGACAGTCGGATTTGGCCTGAAGGGGTCACCCGTGCGAATGATTTGCAGGAAGCGCTTGCGTTGGCGAAGCAACTGGGAATTAATCTTATCGAGATCGCCGAACCCGTGATCGAAAGCTTGCCCATCCGAATACCTGCCAATGGTCTGACGATCCGTTCCGCGGTGCAAGCGACTGAAGTCCGATTTCGCAGCGATTCGGTACCGGCCATGCAACGAGAGACCATGATCGATGTCGGTTCGAATCGCATCAATTTTGAAGGATTGAATTTCGTTTGGAAGATCGGTAGCCGCGCCTTGGAAGGAGGTGCGCTCTTTTCGCTCAGCAACCACGACCGAATTCGAATGAACGCTTGCACCGTGACGATCGAGGGTGGGTCTGATCGGGAGGAGTTTTATGCTTTCGAGATCAGTCTCCCTACGGAGCATCGACCGCTGATTAGTGATCTGGGGACCGACCCGTTTTCCCTGCGAGACGAAATCCAGACAGTCCCTATGGACGGGCCCCTTGCCGTGCGGTCTCGCCAAGGGGCGGAGTTCGCGGTTGAGCTGCCACCTCGGGTTGTGATCGAAATGAAAGATGTCGTTTGTCGGGGGGAAATGTCGCTCATTAATCTGATCGACCCGGTGCTGGTAGAACTCCGGTGGGACAACGGTTTTCTCGCCGTCTCCGGTCGGATGTTCGAGATCGCAGGTTCGCAGACCGACCTGCGGCAGGGAGATATGCGGGTTCAACTCGAATTGAGACGGTTGACAGCCGTTACCCCACGAGGGCTCATACGTACCAGGTTAGGCCCGTCAGGTCGCTATCCGGTTCCGATCGGTCGAGAGGCGACTGATTGCGTATTTAAATCGCCGCCCGGTATTCCCCATATCGAGTTCATCGGGTTGGGGCCAGAGTTCCCCAAAGAGTCGTTGCTCGTTTTGAGGGGTAGTGGCAACGCCTACGATTTTTCGCTTTCCGGGCCGAATCGCGAATTCTCGGCCTCGGCAAACGACCCGATCCTGCGTATCGTGTCAGCTTCCGGCGCCCGAGATTCCGTTGGTGTACGTGAGATTTCGGCGATCCAGAGGCCTGCCTGGGCCGTCGAACGTTCACCCCTGATGAGCTTGCGTTGGGCCAATCCGCCCGATGTCGGCAAGGTTGCCAGCCAATTGACACCCCCCGATTTCTATTTAGAAGGGGCGGTCGACGTCGGTTTTGACCGGGATGATCTGCCCGCTTGTCCACGCAATCCTGTTTACGAGCTTCCTGCGATGATCGAGTCGGTGCCGGGCGTTGACGTCGGAGATCGGGATTAGCCCATTTCTCCGATTTGACTTTTGTTTGGCAACGAGGTTTTAATAGAATGGCACCCGTCGGCCGACGATGTTTCCCACCTTTGGAGTATCCTGATGAGACGTTTCGGATTGTCCCTCGCTTGCTCGCTCTTGCTCGTGTCACCTGCCTTCGCAACCAATGAATTCAGCAAAGAGTGGAAGGATCATTACACCGGCGAGGGGGCGAATGAAGAGTTCGTTAAAGAGGCTCGTAAGGCTGGTTGCAATGTCTGCCACGTGAAGGGTGAGAAAAAGACCGCCCGAAACGAGTATGGCACGGCAATCAAAGAGTTGCTCAAAAAAGAGGATTTCACCAAGGAATGGGTTGTTGCAAACCCAGACAAGGCCAAGGAATTGATCGTTGCGGGTTTGAAGAAAGCAGGCGAGAAGAAGAGCAAGGACGGAAAGACATTCGCCGAAAAGCTGAAAGCCAACATGCTTCCCGCGACGGACGCTAAGCTATAATCCGACTCGTTCAAGTTTTTGAGCTTTGCCGACTCTGGGCCGCAGCGTGTCCGATCGTTCATCGAATCGGAGCTGCGGTCGAAGCGGTCCCTGAAATAGCTGTTGAGACTTGAGCACACTGGTTTCCTATTGCTTTGTGGCAACCAAAAATGTCCGTTGCCGCGGGAGACCTTTCCTTATTTTTGTCGGATGTCGCTATCGGATTACTTGTTGTGATCCTGCCATGCGAGCTCCGATTTCTCTTTCGTTTCGGTCAACCAAGCGTATGAAATCTTCACTTTTTTTATCGGTCACCCTTTTGGCTGCCGCTCTTTTCATGATCACCGCGATGGCTGTTCGGGCCGAAGAGGGTGGAAAAACTGCCGCGGGCTTTGTTCCCCTGTTTGATGGTAAAAGCTTAAACGGCTGGAAAAAGTCGGAGGAAAATCCGGGCAGTCTGAAAGTCGAGGACGGCATGATCGTCGTCGACGGGCCTCGAGCCCACCTCTTCTACGTTGGTGATTTGGCCCCTTTCAAGAATTTCCATTTCATCACGGAAGTGAAGACGACATCGGGGAGCAATTCCGGGCTGTACTTTCACACCCGTTACCAGGCAGAAGGTTGGCCAAAGTATGGTCATGAATGCCAAGTGAATGTGACTCATACCGATCCCAAGCGGACCAGCAGTCTGTATGGCGTGGTGAATATTCCTGATCCGCCGGTGAAGGATAACGAATGGTACACTCAGGAAATTGTCGTTGAAGGACATCGGGTGAGACTGATTCTTAATGGTCAAACCATGGTTGATTACACGGAGCCAGCGGATAAGCCAGCCGAATCGGAGCAATTCGAGCGACGACTCGGCGAAGGCACGTTTGCCATTCAGGCGCACGACCCGGATAGCAAGGTCTACTTTCGTAACATGCGTGTCAAAAAGCTCGACTGAGCCCACCGAGATTCAATATCTGCGGAGGTCGGGATCTGTTTTCCGGCCTTGTCTGATCCATCTCCTTCGGATCCTTTGAGTGACACGGACTCCCATCAATCGACTCTCCGAGAGCCAACCGGTTGACCAACCCTTCCAGGTGGTCGACAAGCAACTCCGGGTTAACCGGCAGGGTGGAAAGTACATCCTGCTGAAACTTGGAGATCGCACCGGCGTGATCTCCGGTATGGTCTGGAATGCGGACGACTCGAAGTTCGAAGCGTTCGAGCGTGGTGACTTCATCACCTGCAGAGGCAGGACGCAACTGCATAATGGTAACCTTCAAATCATCGTTACGGACATCTCTAAGGCCTCCGAAGAAGGGGTTGACCGGGTCGATTTTGAACGTTTTGATTCAGACCAAGCGACTCGTTTAACAGATCGCTTGGCCGAGCTGATGAGGGGGCTTCGAAACGTCCATCTAAGGCGGTTGGGCGAGGCGTACCTGGGCGACGACGAATTGATGTCGCGATTCACAACTGCGGCGGCCGCCGTTACCCATCACCACGCCTATCCGGGCGGTTTGTTAAGGCATACCGTCGACCTTATGGAGTTGGCGATTTTAATCGGTCCGAGGTACGAAGGGATCGATACCGAGTTGTTGATGTTCGGTGCGTTTTTGCACGATTTAGGGAAGATCGATGAACTTGGGGTTGGGTCTGGACCCGGATATACAGATCGTGGGCAATTGGTCGGGCACCTTGTTATCGGTGTCCAGTTGCTTGGGGATAAGGTGCGGGCGTTGGCCGCAAGTTCCGAGGAGTTCCCGGCAGACCTTCAGATGCACCTAGAGCACCTTATCCTAAGCCATCATGGGGCTTTGGAATTCGGAAGCCCTCGCGTTCCGCAGACCTTAGAGGCGATTGCACTGCATCATTTGGACAATCTTGACGCGAAGTTGGCGGCGTCCATTTCCGTCATTGCTTCGGACATGAGCGGCGATCCGAACTGGACGACTTACCAGCCGACGCTTGCCCGTAAGCTTTGGAAGCCGAGGCCATGAATTGAAGGCACAACGTCAGTTCGGTGATCGAAACGTAGGAGAACCGGCGGTCGTTTTGTTATCTGGCGGTCTGGACAGCGCGACCTGTTTGGCGATCGCCCGCGAGGCCGCTTTCGAGTTGCACACGATCAGTTTCCGCTACGGTCAGCGGCACGAATATGAGTTGGAAAGGGCGGCGAGATTGGCTTCCGCATTTCAAGTTCGATCTCATCGAGTCGTTGACATCGATCTGGCCCAGTTCGGCGGATCGGCTTTGACCGATCGGGCATTGGAAGTGCCGAAGCACGATTCTGTTGACCAGCTTGGCCCTGAGATACCGGTCACTTATGTTCCTGCAAGAAACACTGTCTTTTTGTCGCTCGCTTTGGCGTTGGCAGAAGTGATCGGTAGCCGCGATCTGTTTATCGGTGTCAACGCGCTGGATTACAGCGGTTACCCCGACTGCCGGCCGCCCTACATTTCGGCGTTCGAAGACATGGCGAATTTGGCTACCCGTGCCGGCGTCCAAGGAGGGCGGCGTCTTCGTATCCATGCCCCTCTCATCGAACTCAACAAAGCCGAAATCATCGCCATGGGAATGTCTTTGGGGGTGGACTATTCGCTGACCATTTCCTGCTATGATCCGCAGGCGGGAGGCATTCCCTGCGGCCGATGCGATGCATGCTTGCTTCGTAAGAAAGGGTTCGCCGCGCATCGGATTGTTGAGTAAGGCTTCACGCTGGGGAGCGGACGGGTACTGAAAAGTCGATTATTGGCTGTGAAAGATGACCTTTCAAATTTTGCTTGGGATATTTCCTTTGGGCGCGTACCTGACGATCCTCGGATGGTTGCGATGGACAAGACCGGCGTTGGTGACCACAGGAGGAAGAGACACGTTCGCGTTGGCCCTCGCCGCCATCGGTTTAGCCGCGATCGGACCGGGAGATCTCTTTTTTCCGGCTGCCGCCGGGGCGGCTTTCGGCCCGATCGTTTGGCCCGTCATGATGTTGCTTTATTTTTTGATCGTCGCTTTATGGGTTTTGCATCAGCGCCCTCGACTCGTCATTTATGGTCTAGGAGACAAAGGGCTCGCGGAGCCTCTATTGCGGGCGTGTCGGCAGATCGATCCACAAAGCAAGTTGGATCCGAATTCGGGAACGATCACCATGCCCGGTTCGCACCTCCATTTACGGCTGGTCCGTAATCCCGGAGGAGAGTCGGCAGAGATCGAGGCTTTTGAAAACGGTGTGGCACCACAGTTCTGGAGAGGGCTTCTGACGAGCCTACGCAAGGAGGTCGGCGCGGAAAAAGGGGACGGTAATCGTCAAGGTTTGCTTTGGATGGTGTCAGGAGCGTCCGTATTGCTTTGGTGTGCCGGCCAACTGGTCTTCCGGACCGTTGACGTGACACGAGGTCTGCACGATTGGTTATGGAGATGAGCGGGGGTTTCGCGGCGATACCGAGGGGTTCATAATCCATCACGTCCGGCTAGGCTGAGGCATTTTTCCGCTTTCGTTTCTTCTCCTTTAGGACCAACTAGCCATGCTAGCCAAGGAAATCAAAACCGGTGAAGTCGTCGTTTACGAAGGCGCCCCGGTGATTATTGAGTCCTTGAATGTTCAATCGCCTTCTGCCCGAGGGGCGGCGACACTGTACAAGTTTCGTGGCCGCAATGCGGTTACTCGCCAGAAGGTCGATATCACATTGAAGGGTACGGAGTCGCTAGATCAGGCGGATTTTGAGCGTCGTGACGTTCAGGTGATGTTCGCCGACGCAACCCATCTCCACCTGATGGATATCGAGAACTACAACCAGTACGAAGTCGCCCTGGAAGATGTGCGAGATCAGATACCTTACATGCCGGACGGCTTGGAAGGTGTTCGGGCATTGATTTACAACGACGAGTGTGTGGGGATCGATATTCCCGCGACGGTCGAGCTTCTGATCACGCAGTGTGACCCTGGGGTCCGGGGAAATTCTGCTACGTCGAGGAGCAAACCTGCGACAATGCAAACCGGACTGGTTGTCCAAGTCCCCGAGTACATTACCGAAGGCGAGAAGATCAAGGTCGACACGCGAACTGGACAGTTCCTGTCGCGTGCCTAGCAAAACGATTTGGTCCCAGGTGTCAGCGACTAGCTGGGGCAACCTCTGGCGAGGTCGGTTGCCCATGATTCGATCAGTGTGGATTGATTAGCGTTTCTTAGCGCTTGCCCAATCGCATCGACAGATCGATCGAGACGATACGTCAGTGGGCCGATGACTTTGGGATTGGTCGCTTCATGATGTAACTGTTGACGAAAATAATCGACGGCGATTGAGAAGACGTCTTGCAATCGGTCCCTTTTCGCATTGCCCGTCGCTGTCGAGCCGAGTTCCTCCATAATCGCTGACACGGTTTGGCTCAACTCGATCGGATCGATCCCCTTTACCGCGAGCCTTTGAACGATCGCATTTCTGACCCTCGATCCTTCCTCTGTCAAAAAGACTGCCGCGGCTTCGCAATCTCCCGCGCAAATCGCGATCGCCCGATCGACGGCACTCGATTCGCATTCGATACCGCGTTGCCGCATCAGGCGAACCGCCTGCTCCCCCTTTGGTGGGTGCATGCGTATGATCCGACAACGGGAGCGGATTGTTGGCAATTGACGCTGCTCATTAGTCGCTATGAGAAACAGGATCGCGTCGGGGGGGGGTTCCTCAAGTGTTTTTAGAAGGCTGTTCGCGCCCTCTTCGTTCAGGTAATCGGCATCGTGAAGGATTGCCACCTTGCGGCCCCCACGAAACGGCCGGAGGCGGATGTCTCGATTAAACCCCTCACGCATGCGATTTTCAGGAGGGCCGATCAGCAATTCGACAGGAATGAAGGCTCGATCATCGGGCTTACGAACCTGAACCAAGTCGGGATGACTATCCGCTTCGACTTGGATACAGCTGGGGCACGTGCCGCAGCAAGCCAGTTCCACTCCCGGTTGACGCTCGCAGAAAAGCGATTTGGCAACCCATTTGGCCAATCCCGCTTTACCGATCCCCGGGGGCCCGACCAAGAGAAACGAGCCGCTTAGACGGCCTTTTGCTAAGGCGGTGGTGAACCAACGCTTGACACCCTCGTGACCGATCGGTCCCTCGGCAGGTACAAAACCGTGGTGGGTGTCAGGGGCTAGCGTTGGGTTGCCGTCCGTCATGGAGTCTGTTCCCTTTCGATCGCCTCGATCTTTTCGACCCTTCTGGCGTGTCG
>JBEIRZ010000195.1:0-8282 GCA_040375695.1 Planctomycetaceae bacterium | reverse complement strand
TCGCTGGCATCGCATTTCCGTCACCTGATCGGCGACTTCGGCTTCGACCCGCTGACGCTGTTCGATCTCTTCGGGCGACTCTGGGAGCTCGGTCGCATTCAGCATGCTCCAGACGCCAAACGGGATCTTGTGCGTCGAGGGTGAACTGCGGAGCATCCCGGCGATGCCGTAATAATCGTCCAACCCGATCGGGTCGAACTTGTGGTCGTGGCAACGGACGCAGCCGAGCGTCATCCCGAGGAACGCCATCCCGATCTTGTTGACCTGTGTGTCGACATGATCGGCTTCGAGCTTCGCCTTGTCGGGCTCGACGATTTCGACGTCACCCACCATCAAAAAACCGGTCGCGACGATCTGTTCGGCATGCTGACGCGTCGATTCGGCAGGCATCAAATCGCCGGCGACTTGTTCCCGCACAAAGTCGTCAAACGGCTTGTCGTTGTTGAACGCGTCGATGACGTAATCGCGGTACCGCCAAGCGTGCTCGGCATAAACATTGTTCGACGTCCCCATCATGTCGGCGTAACCCGTCAGGTCGAGCCAATGCCTGGCCCAGCGCTGGCCGAAGGCTTTGGAATCGAGCAACCGATCGACGACGGTGACGTGGGCCTCGGGCGATGGGTCGTTGATAAAGGCTTCGATCTCACTGGGCGTCGGCGGCAACCCGGTCAGATCGAGCGTCACACGCCTTAACCAAGCGTAACGGTCGGCATCGGCGACCGGACGGATCCCTGACGACTCCTGCTTGGCAAGAACGAAATGGTCGATCGGGTCGAGCGGCCATGATCGGTCATTTACCGCAGGCAACGCGGGGTCGGCGATCGGCCGAAAGGACCAAAACTTGCGACCCTCGTCGATGTCGATGCCGCGACTGATCGAAGGCAGCTCCTCGTCCCGCGGGTCGGGTGCCCCCATCGCGACCCATGCCTCGAAATCGGCGATCACCGAATCGGCAAGCTTGCCTCGGGGCGGCATTTCGAGCCCGTCGTGCCGCAGCGCCTTGATCAACAGGCTTTGTGCGACATCACCCGCGATGACCGCAGGGCCGGTGTCACCCCCTTTCAACACCCCGGCGCGATGATCGAGCCTCAATCCCCCTTGAATGATCTTCGCTTCGGCCGCATGGCACTCATAACAATGTTCGATCAGCGCCGGGCGGATCTTCCGTTCGAAAAAATCGAGCTGTTCAGGGGAGACCTTTACCGGGTCTTCGGCCGATGCGACCGCGAATGACAAAACGACGATGCTGATGCTCGCGATGACGCATCGAACCCCATCCAGAAGGTCGCGCCACAAGGTCGCCTTCAAAGCGGGTCGGAGACAAGTTCGTTGCGCGGTCTGATTAAGAGTCACGGGCATTTCCTTGGCTGATTCATCCATGAACCGGTGATCGTTCCGATCGTCGTCCGTTTGACACGGCATCGCGACAGAGACATCGTCAGGTGGGTTGGTGCGCCGGTTGGGCGAAAAGTTTAGAAGCATTGTAAGTCAATTCGCACCCTGGCCGCCAGCAAATTATCGGTAGCAGGCCTCCGGTCAGCCAAATTTGCCAGCCCACAGTCCCGCCGAACGGATATCAATCGAAAGGTTTCCGCGAGCTTAAGCCTTCAATATTCGCCAAAGCAGTCAAACATCCCGGGCGATATCAAAACGACGGTAATTCGTGCACGTCCAATGTGGCCCAAGCATCGCGGTGACTTAGCAACAGAACAAGGCGCGGTTACCGATGCCAACAAGCAAATCAGGAGGCCCTGCATACCACACGCCCTGCTGCTCATTGTACATGGGCCTGCAGATTTCTGATCATCGCGGGAACGTCGCCACCCGAAGACCCGGCTCAACGTTTTCGGCACAACCTTCGGAAGAAAAATAAGAGGATGAAGACGAAGCTAGCCGCATAGGAAAACCAGAGGACTGCGACGATGTGAATCGCATACGGATCACCGATCGCATACAGGACGCTACTGATGAAATCCGTGCCAAAATACCCTTCGCGGTTACTGAAATGAGGCCAGCAAAAGGCATCGCCGACATAGACCAGTAACGCCGCTAGCCCTCCCGCAGACATACACGCCGTGACAATCGACAGAAGCCGCGTTCGTCGCCGGTTCGTTTCGCCGGACGTATTTTGCGGTGACGAATAGGGATTGTCCAAGGGGATGTTTGCAGTCGAAGTGGTTAGGCAGAACGACTGAGTTAACGCGGCGGGCGAGTTGGACTAAGACTTCCAAATCGACCAACCCCGCCATGTTATTAAATGCTTGTGTTACTCAGGGCACTCGACTTCAGCAAGTAGCGGACAGTTTGCGGCGTGCCGCTTCTGTGTGTTTGACAGCGTTTCCGGGAGGGGTGACAAACGGGGCGACTGTCGGGATACTGTCGAGGATCGATGATCGTCGAGGCGTCGGGGACGCGGCATGGGGTGCGGGGCGTCCTCGCTGTTGATCACGATCGGTTGGCAACAGTCGTGTCGACTTCGTGACGATGCTTGGCGGGCGGATCGTTTTCACGAGTGCGCCTTAATTCAGGGGTCGTTGTCGTCTTCAGGGGTCGATGTGGCCGTTCGCGCGGGGGTCGAAATGGAGGAGATGAGCGTTATGCAACGAACAGCAAGGTGCCGTCGAGCTTGGCACGAAGGGAAGCGGTCGTCACGATGACCAAGGTTGATGAGCCATATCGCGTCGGGCAGGAGGGGGTTCGGGCCGAGGGTGATGAATTGCCCTTTCATGGCGGGCGTTCGTATTGGGGGATCTTTGCCCGGAGTCCGCTCTTTTCGCTGGTGATTTTCCTGACGTTGTCGACGTTATCGGCGATCGGCTATTACGACCCGGGGTTGCTGGTACCTCCGCCCGGCGCGGGTGATGGTGATTCCGCGGTGGGGGGGATGAGCGGTTCGGGGCGATATGGGCGAACGTCACGGCTGGTGGCCCCGGCGGCGGTGGGTAGTCGCGGGACGACCGGGGGGGAGCCAAGGCCTGCGGGGCCGCCACCGGATGTGACGCCGGTGATGTTGTTCGGCGGCGAGGTGATGATGTTGATCACCGGCGACGATTTTTTTAACCCCAAGGCGGCGGTTGCGATCCGAGAGGCGGTCGAGGCGCTCGAGGCTTTGCCGCAAGTGACGCAGGTGATGTGGATGGACAAGGCGCCGCCGCTGAACCTGTTCGGGTTGCGAGAACCGGCGCTACCTGACCACCGCGCGTCGCAGCGGCGTTTTGATACGGCGCGGCAGCGGGCGCTCGACAACCCGATGATCGCGGGGCAGCTGCTGTCTGCGGACGGCAAGACGCTGCTGCTGTCCTTACGGCTTGACCCGTATCACATCCGCAGCGATGCCGATTGCACGACGGAGCTGACCGAACCGGTGCGTGCGGCGATCGCGAAGCAGGGCTTGCCCTATGAAGTCGGGTTGACGGGAGAATTGCCGATCCGGTTGGTGATGAGTGCCGCGTCGGGGGACAAGGACCGCAAGTTCCAATACATCGCTTATGCGGTGATCTTGCTGCTGGCGATCGTCCTGTTTCGCGGTTTTTCGGCGGTGCTGATCACGGCGATGGGGACGATCCTTGGCGTCGTCTGGACGATGGGTTGCATCCGGTTTTTTTATTACGAGGACAACCCCTTCAACCACGTCGTCGTGCCGGTGTTGTTAAGCCTTGTCGGGTTCACCGACGGGGTGCACATGGTGAGCCAGATTCGGGTCAACCGGACGCTGGGGTATGGGGTTCGCGATTCGTTGATCAAATCGCTCGATGAGGTCGGGATGGCCTGTTTTTTGACATCGCTGACGACGGCGATCGGGCTAGGTTCGTTGGGATGGGCGCACCACGCGATCGTGCGTGAGTTCGGCTACACGTGTGTGTTGGGGGTGACGATTACTTTCTTAGCGATCATGACATCGATCCCGTTGGCCTGCATGACGCCGCTGGGTCGGGGCGTCCATCGCGGCCAAGGGAGCGGATGGATCGAGCGTAATCTTGGGCGGGTCACCGGGTTGGTCGAGGGGGTGTTGCGGCACCGCAAGGCATATGCGGCGCTGGCGATCGCGTTGACGGTGATCACGGGCTTGATCACGTTGCGGTTGCAGCCTGACGAGCGGATTTTGAACGCGATCCCGGAGCGGAGCAGCGAAGCGAAATGGCTGCACCACATGGACGAGGCGTTCGGCGGGTTGGAAACGGCCGTCGTTCAGATCCGCTGGCCGGAGGGGATGCCGGCGGAATCGCCCGAGGTGGTAGCGGTCAGCGATCAGGTCGAATCGGCCTTGCGAGACGAACCATTGCTGGGGAACCCGCTGGGGATCGCGAGGTTGCTGCGGGCCCTACCCGGCGAAGCGCCCCCGCCGCAAAAGGCATCGATGCTCGAATTGCTTCCAGGGCCGCTGCGGCGGGTCTTCATGACCCCGGAAGAATCGTCGATGAAAGTCACCTTTCGGTTACAGGATCTCGGGATCGCGAAGTACGGCGACGTTTTCGAGCGGGTCGAAAAGCGACTCGGCGAGATCGCCCAAGCGAACCCAGGTTTCGAATTGGGCTTGGCCGGCAACCCGATCGTACGCTGGAAGAACCTGTATCAGATCATGGTCGATCTAACGTCCAGCCTCGGCACCGCGTCGCTGGTGATCTTCGGCGTGCTGGGGCTAGTCTATCGCAGCCTGAGGTTGGGATTGATCGCCGTGATCCCGAACGTCATCCCGTTGACGGTGACGGGGACGATGATGTGGCTGATCGGTCAGCCGCTGGAGCTGGTCAGTGTGATCGCGTTCACGGTTTGCCTTGGGATCGCGGTCGACGACACGATCCATTTTTTGACAAGGTATCGGATGGAGCTGGCCGACGCACGCGACACGCGGCTTGGGGCGGCGTCTGGCATCAGTGGCGGGTCGGATGCCGCGGGAGCAACGCAAG
This sequence comes from Planctomycetaceae bacterium, assembly GCA_040375695.1. Taxonomy (GTDB): domain Bacteria; phylum Planctomycetota; class Planctomycetia; order Pirellulales; family Pirellulaceae; genus UBA6163. The sequence continues at coordinate 3,375 of JBEIRZ010000195.1, read as the reverse complement.
GTGTAGCCGATGCTACATCGACCGAACTCGACGGGGTGATCGTGCGGGCGTTCCAGGGCGTCGGCGCGGCGATGATCATGACGACGCTCGTTTTGGTCACCGGGTTCGCGACGGTCCTTTGGAGCGATACGCGGGAGCACCACATTTTCGCCTTGATGGGCGGGGCGACGATGGTGACGGCGCTGTTGGCCGACCTGTTTTTGCTTCCTGCATTGCTCGCCGTTTTCGACCGCCCCCGCAAGTGAGCTCGCTTTGGGTCACTTGCCGCGAATGAATTTAAGCGCCGCGCCGATCGTCAGCAGCAGCCCCAAGGCGGGAAGGAGCATCACCGCGGCACGGGGTTGGACGATGCAAACGCCCAGCACGAGCAGCGCTAACACGGCCAAGCCGGGGGGGAGCCACATCGCCGGTTTGCGGGCGACCGGCCAAGCGATCCAGATCGCGGCCATGACGAGCGCCAGCCTGGCAACGCCATCGGAAATCACCTTCGCCAGCGAGCCTGTCGAGCCGCCCGAATCGTTCGTCCGAAAGTCGATCGGCCAAAAACGGAGCATCGCGGCGGCGATGACCAGGATCACGGTGAATGCGAGGATCACGACCCGCATCGGGTCGCCATCGGGGGGCCGTTGATTCGATCGCGTCGGTTCGTTCAAGCCGTTGTTCCTGCCATCATGCCCATGCCTTAGCCTTTGCCCATGCCTTTGATCCGAGCAGAAGTTTGGTCCTTTGATCAAGCGGGTCATTTGATCGATGGGGCCTATGATCAGGCTTTGATCGGATCTTCGATTGGGGCTTCGAAGCGGGCTTTGATTGGGGCTTTAAAGGGGCCGGTCGCCCGGATCTCGCAGCCGACTTGCCTGTCCGCTTTAATGGGATTGTAGACCGAGCCTGGTCGGTTGACCAAGGCGTATCCTTTTGGCCGAAATGGACCCATCCGATGAGCGAAGCTTGCCCGACCGACCCCTTGGCCCGCAAACATTGCCGCCCTTGCGAAGGGGGTGTCGAAAAGTTGACCCGTGAAGAGGCGTCATCGCTGATGGCTCAGGTCCCGGCATGGGAGCTGGCCGAATCGGGGGAGGCGATTTTCCGCAAGTTCAAGTTCCGCGACTTCGTCTCGGCCCTCGCGTTTTTGAACCGTATCGGCGAGGTAGCCGAAGAAGAGATGCACCACCCCGATTTGCATTTGACCGGTTATCGGCATGTTCGGATCGAATTGACGACGCACGCGATCGGCGGTTTGAGCGAAAACGACTTTATCCTGGCGGCGAAGATCGACGAGGTCGCCCCTGTCTGAGCTGTCGCTGCTCAAAAGTGATGCCGGTCGGGCCCGAAGCGGCTGTCATTCGCGGGGGACGTCGATCCCTTCGATCATCGACCGCAGTTCGTCATCGCTCTGACGCCCTTCGACTTCGGCTTCGGCCGTCAATTGCACGCGGTGGCGGAGTGCGGGGAGGGCGATCCGAACGACGTCGTCAGGGACGGCAAAATCGCGACCGGCGAAGGCCGCTTGGGTTCGGGCGGCTTGCATCAGCGCGATTCCGGCTCGGGGTGATGCGCCCAGATGAAATGCGGGCCAGCTCCGCGTGGCGCGGACGACCCGGTTGATGTAATCGACGAGCTGGTCGGCGATCAGCACCTCGCCGCAACGTTTGATCATCTCGCGGACCTTTTCCGGCCCGGTCACGACGCGGATTTCTTCTTCGAGCCGTCGCCCCAGGTCGATCTGTTTGCTGTGCATCTTCAGGATCTCCGCCTCTTGCTCGGCGGTCGGGTAATCGATGAAGAGTTTGAACATGAAGCGATCGAGTTGGGCTTCGGGGAGGTTGTAAGTCCCTTCGCTTTCGAGCGGGTTTTGGGTCGCGAGGACGAGGAACGGCGTAGGCACGGGGTGGCTGACGCCATCGATCGTGACGCGGTATTCCTGCATGATTTCCAACAGCGCCGCATGGGTTTTGGCGGGGGCGCGGTTGATTTCGTCGGCCAGGAGCAATTGAGTGAAGACGGGTCCGGGGCGAAACCGGAACTCGGAGCGTTGCATGTCGAAGACCGGCGCGCCGGTGATGTCCGAAGGCATCAGGTCGGCCGTGAATTGGATCCTCCCGAATTGGCAACCGAGGATCCGGCAGAGCGTCCTGACGAACATCGTCTTACCGAGACCCGGAACCGATTCGATCAGCACATGCCCGCCGCTGAAGAGGGCGGTTAGTGTCCCTTGGACCAATTCGTCTTGGCCGATGTAAAGCTTGCCGAGTTCGGCGACGATCGCGTCGTAAGTCTGCTTCACTTCGAGGACGCCCGTCGCCATGCGGTTCGGGGCGGGTGTTGGAGTGGATCGGTCCAAGGTTGGGGGCTCGGTGGTTGGCGGGTCAGGGGGTTGGCGGGTCAGGGGGTTGATGGGTCAGGGGGTTGGCGGGTCAGGGGGTTGATGGGTCGTCGCGCGAGGCTGGCGGGCCAAGTTTAACCTCTGGGGGTTGATCCCGGGATTGCGATTGAATTGATCGGATGGGCGTTGATCGGTTGGTTGGGGCTGGGTCATCCCAAGTTGCCCAAGGGCCGGCGGTTTCGCCGCGGATTTTGCGGAAATAATCGCGAACCTTGCCGCGAGCGGTCGGTTCGCCGCCGGTCCGCCGCATCAATTGCGCTACCGCGCGGATGTGGTCGGCAAAGTCGCTCGATGCCTCATCGCGGTCACGCCTAGCCCGCCCGAAGATCGGCAGCATCACCAAGCAGGCGATCACACCGATCAATGCCAAGTGCAGCGTCACGAGGCTAATCGGCCAGATCGTCAGCCATTCCGAGCCGAGGCCGACCGAGGGTTTTTCGTCTTCCGAATCGATCTCCAACCCCCCCGAGTCGGAATGGATCAATCCGGCGCGGGGCGGGTCGTTGACCGTCCGTTGTCCCATTTCGGTGATCAATCGCCGCACCAGTTCGCGCCCTTGTGGCCGCTCGTACTTGAGCACCGCGAAATTGTTGATCAGCGCGCCCCCTGCGATGACGATGACTTCGGATTGACCGATCATTCCCGTTGGCGTCCCGGTCGCTTGCGGGGTCACGGAGTTCGGTCCCGGGCCGAAAGTCGAATCGGGGATCACCGGCGCATCCGAATCGAATGCTGCTGCGGCAACCCGATCTTCGTACTTTTCCCAGACGCGAGTTTGGTTCGGGTTCGAAGTCAGCCTGATGGCGAGCGGCAGGCCATCATCGGAAGCGACGAGCGTTTCGAAACGGAGCCAATCGGCTTCGAAGTACTCATCGCCGTCGATTTCGTTGATCCCCGAGACGGGGCCTGCCGAAGGGGATGCGGGTCGCTGCTTCCGTGCGGATTCGGGCTGACTATTGGGAAATGGGCTGGGCGGCATCATGCTGTCGCTG
>JBEIRZ010000680.1:0-1211 GCA_040375695.1 Planctomycetaceae bacterium | reverse complement strand
GCGGATCGCCAAGACGTCGGCCGTCTCGGGGCAATCGGCGATCGCCGCGAGCGCCTCTTCAGGGCGTTTCAATTGGCGATAAGAATCGGCCAGTTCGAGCTTCACTTTGAGCTCGGTCTCCTCCGGCAAACCGCGCCCCAAGACCCCTTCGTAATCCGCGATCGCTTCTTCGAACTTTTCATAATCGCGGTGGATCAGCCCGGCCAAACGCAACGCCGCCAAGTCGCTCGGGTCGAGCTTCGCGACTTCGCGGAGGTGCCGAACCGCTTCGTACATCGCCCCCAGGTCGTAGTGGATCATCCCGAGCCAACGGTGTGGTCGCGGGTTGTTCGGTTCCGTTTCGACCGCCCCTTCGAAGGCGCCGATCGCGTCGACCCACAGCCCCTTCTTGAAAAACGCCTCGCCGGCGATGAGGTACGCCTCACCCCGCATCACGGGGACCTTCGAGACCTCTTGGGCGATCGCGATCGCTTCGTCAAATTGTCCTTGCTTGGCGAGTGCAAAGCCGTCGATCGCTTGGGCCAACACCGGCCGCTGGGTCATCGCCATAAGCTCTTCTTGGGCCTTCTTCGCTTGGGCCGTCTTGCCGACGTCGAGCGCTGCGATCGCGGTCCGATAAAGCGGCCCTTCGGGTAATTGATCGATCGGGCTGACGAATCGTGGCGACGCCGGCCTCGCCACACTCGCGGCTCGCTTGGGCGATGACGTTGAAGTTGACGCTGATGTTGAAGTTGCTGACGTTGAAGCTGGCGATCGAGCATCACCGCTGCCGCCCGAATCGCTCGATCCGGCTTCGCCACTTGCCGTCGATGTTACGCTGTCTGTCGGTGCATCGCTCGCGCGATCGGTTCCCGGTGGGGTGGTGGGATCGGTCACCACCGCCGAACCGGTCGGACGCATCGCCCCAGCGCCGTCACCACGCTCGCGAAGGAGCGTTGGGATCAACAGCGCGAGCGAGATCAGGATCGACACACCCAGCAAAACCCGTGTCACTTCTTCGCCCCTGCGTATCGGAAGATCAGCACCAGGAAAAGGGCGAGGATGGCCAACCAGATGGCGAGCATCCCGGCATGCAGGATCGGAATGTCGCGAGTGCTCTGCGTCGGAAAAATCATCGAACCGATGATCGGGAAAACCAACCCGGCAAGCAAACCGCCCAGAGGCAACGCCATCGCCTTCGATCGCGTTTCGGAATGGCCGCTGCCGAACAG
>JBEIRZ010000537.1:0-2577 GCA_040375695.1 Planctomycetaceae bacterium | reverse complement strand
GTCGAACAGGCGGCGCGGGTACTGCAGCTGGAGGAGGTTCCGGCACCGAAGCTGTTTCTGTCCGAGACGACCCGGGCGGCTGCCGATGCCCTGATCCCGACGGAAGAGGTCCCCTTGCTGGCCATCGGTCCCGGGGCGGACTGGATGGGCAAGGTCTGGCCGTCCGAACGCTATGCCAAGGTGGCGGTCGCCCTGGTCGGTGATGGGGCCTCCTTGGGGAGGCCACTTCGGGTCTTGCAGCAATTGGTCGTAGTCATAGGTCTCGGGCGAGCGATCGGTCGCTTTCGATTTAGCCGAAAAGCCGCGGGCGACCAATTCGGCGGAGACGAGTGGTGCCCCCCTCGTCTCGATCGGGGCTTCCTCCTGGCGAACGATCAGTTGCGCCGAGTCCCAATAGATTTGCGCGGAAGTCTTAACCCGCAGTCGCGGGTCGGAGCGGACGATGCAATCGCTGACGTCGACAACGATCGTCTTCGTCTTCCCGCCCGGAAAACCCATGAAGGGAATCGCCTCTCGCCAACCCGTTGCCGAGCTGGGGTCGGGGACCCACACCGACGGGTATTCGACCGACGGCAAGTCGGGGTTTTGGTCGATTTGGATATTGAGCGACGAATCGGTCGGGAGGATCCAACCCGTCACGACGAGGAACGTCCTCGCGTTGGCGGGGGCTTCGGGGAGCGGGCCGAAGTCAAGGTCGATCCAGTGGGGCGGGCAAAGCCCTTGAAGGAGACGCGTGTCGAAGGCTTTCACGAACCGACCGTCGGTCTTCGTCAGTTCGTCGGTGACGTCACGCCCTTGGGTGTCGAGTCCCTGGCGGATCGCCAGTGCGTCGCGGGTGGCAAAGGCATGGATCATGGGTGCGGCGATCTCGGCAGGCCCGACCTTTTCGTTGGTCCAGACGTCGACGGTCGCCGGGTGGTCGATGGCGGTCAGTTCGATCTGATCGATGTAGGCCACCTCCCAAAGTTCTTCGGTGATCCGCAGTTCGTAATGGCCGTCCTTAGGCACGACATGCTTGCCATCGACTTTGAGATACTCCCACGGGCGGTCGGGGGCAACGACGTTGCGGGCGACTTGCAGGCCCAGAGGGGCTGCCCACAAGCAATCGGTGACGAACTCGAATCGGTCCCCGTTCCAGGCATAGAGGTAAGGGCACGAACCCTTGAGCGTCTGTTCCTCTTCGACGACCGAGTTGCGGGACGGTTTCGATACCGTTTGGGTCAACCCGTTAGGAAAGATGACCCGCATCGAGTCTGCCGTTTCGAACTCTCCCAACCCGAAGTGGGTCATCGGTTCGGTAACGATCGCGGCGCGGTAATTGGTCCCGAACCAGGCTTCGATCACCGAGCCGATCGCATAGTGATTGACGCGACCGCTGGCTGCGTTGTTGTCGTCGATCCCGCGAAATCGCAGGTCGAGATAATTCCCCGCAGGTTCGGTCGTGTTTCGGTCGACCCGCCAGCGTCCCCCTTCAGCCGACAGGATATCGGCTCGGCCATCGAGGTCGAAATCGGCCGCGGCGACCCAGCGTCCGGGCGGCGCCGTCACGACCTGAAGTTCCGTCCCGACACCGGCACCTTCTAATCGTTTCGCGGCAGCGGTTCCGGCCTTTGTCCCCTCACCCGATACGGCGGCCACGCCCGGCAGCAGGATTTCGTGCCAGGTGTCGTTGTCCCAGTCGGCGATCAGCGGCGAGGCCGAGCCGATCATGGAATCGGTCTGTTCGACTCGCCAGTCGTTCGCGGCGGGTGTTTGCGAGTAATAGACCCGGGTCTGGTCCGGTGCCACGATCGCTAGGTCCCAAGAGACGTTGCCGTCATAATCGCCGACCTTGAGGAAGGTCGCGCCGGGGGTCGGGGTGACGTCGGTGAGTTCGCGAAAGCGAAATTGCAGGTGCAACAGGTTTTCCGCCAGGGCGACCTTCCCCGAGTCTTGCAAGAGACAGACGAGGTCCAGATCGAGATCGCGGTCGAGGTCGGCGATCGACATCGAAACGATCCCCTTGGAATTTTCTGCGAACCCTGATCCCTCGTCCGGTTTGCTTTCGAAGAAGGTCCGGTTCCCACGATTGACGAATACCCGCAAGCCATCGTCGCGAGTGCCGAAGGCGAGGTCGAGGTCGCCGTCCCCGTCGAGATCGCCGGCGACGGCGGCGGTCACGTCTTTTAATCCCTCCAGGCCGGTTTCTGGCGGCACCAGGGAAAGTCGATCGGCCGCTCCCGTCGCGGGCCTTCCGTCGATGGCAACGAGGCGGACGCCATCGGCACCGTAAAGGACGAGTGATGGGTAGGTGGTGTGTCTGGCGGGTGGGGCGGCCTCTTTATCGGTGGGCTCGGGCGACTTCGTATTCGTCCCTTCCTCGGAACGCTTTGCCGCTGGGGTCGTCGCCTGCACGCGGTTGGGGTCGGTGGCATCGACCATGAACAGGTCGGCCGCCAGGAGTCCCGCGCAGGTGAAATCGGTCGTGAGCTGCGCGATCACCTCCGAGGTGACCTCGCTTCCCTGTGCGATCCGGGTGATGACGATTTGGCCACTGTCCGAAACCTGGACGACTTCGGGTCGCAGGTCGAGATCGAT
>JBEIRZ010000381.1:0-4328 GCA_040375695.1 Planctomycetaceae bacterium | reverse complement strand
CGCTTGACCCCGAGGACGTCCCCTTACGTTCGCTGCCGTTTGCCTTTTCGGGGCGACGGTGAAATCGATTTCGCCCTGCGGCCCCGAGCGATCGGCCAGTTCCTATTTCCACTCACCCGATGACCCCCTACCGATGCCCGAATCGCTCGAACCACTCGATCGCCTGATGCGGACGCTCACCGAGCGTGCGCGGAGCTTGCCGGAGGGATCGTACACGACGAAGCTGATGCGAGGTGGCGTCCCGGCGCTGGGACGCAAGATCATGGAAGAGGCAGGGGAGATGGTGGAAGCGGCGTCGGAGGTTGGCGAAGAGGGGCGAAAGCACTTCGTCTATGAGGCGGGGGACCTGCTTTATCATGCCATGGCGCTGTTGGCGTTTCGCGGCGTGACGCTGGACGAGATCGCGGCGGAGCTAGCCCGTCGCGAAGGGACATCGGGGCTGGCAGAAAAAGCGAGCCGGCAATCGCGTCCGACGTGATTCGGTCTAAAATCGTCCCCATCGGAGTCCCGGTCGCACCGCACTCGGTTCCCCCTACAACAGCCAGTCAATACAACATCCAGTCAATACATCCCCCAGTCAATACATCCCCCAGTCAACACACCCTCAGTCAACACACCCTCAGTCAACGGTCCTGCCGAACTCGCCGCGGACGCGACCCTGCGGCGGGCCATGAGTTGGCATTTTCCTGTTTTTGAACCTGTCACGCATCACCCGATTGCCCCACACCGTCATGAATCCCAAACGCGAAACGACGCGAAACCTTCGGATCGGCATCCCCAGCAAGGGGCGGCTCAGCGAATTGGCCGGGGAGTTGTTCCGCCAGGCGGGGCTCAATTTCCGCCGTTCGGATCGGGCCCTCTTCGCCAAGGTCAGCGGTTTGCCGATCGACCTGACATTCCTGCGGACCGACGACATCCCGACGCTGTGCGCCGAGGGGGCGATCGACATGGGGGTGACCGGGAGCGATTTGCTCGAAGAGGCGGGGGCAGAGGCCGAAGTCCGGATGCGGTTGGGGGTCGGCCGGTGCCGGTTGGCCGTCTGTGTCCCGGAGGATTCCGATTACGCTTCGGCAGCGGAGCTCGACGGCAAGCGGATCGCCACCAGCTTTCCGGCGGTCACATCGCAGTACCTCGCCAAGCACAACGCCCGGGCCCATCTGGTGTCGCTGTCGGGATCGGTCGAGGTGATGATCCAGTTGGGGGTGGCCGACGCGATCGTCGACCTCGTCGAGACGGGGAGCACCTTGGCGGCGAATCGGTTGCGGGTCTTGGACGAGATCGGGCAATACGAGACGGTATTGATCCAGAGCAAGCGGTGCCACGACCCCGCGACGGCGGCCCGCGTGGTGAGGCGGTTGGAGGGGATCACGATCGCCCGCGACTATTCGATGCTCGAATACAATGTCCCCCGTAAGGTGCTCGCCCAAGCCGAAGCGATCACCCCCGGTTTCAATTCGCCGACCGTCTCGTCGCTGGAAGACCCGACGCTCTGTTCCGTCCGTGCGATGGTCCGCAGGAACGACATCATCGACGTGATGGAGAAGCTGGAACAGATCGGCGCGACGGCGATTTTCGAAACCGCGATCACCAATTGCCGACTTTAACCCGAAGCCAGGAAGCGAACCGATGTCGCAAAGCCCCCACATCCCGCGGCAGCAGCCGGAGTACGCGATCGAGATCGACGTCCGGGAGACGAATCGTCTGATCCAGAGCGGCGAAGACTTTTTGCTGGTCGATGTCCGGCAACCGGAAGAGTACCAGCTCGCTTCGATCCCGGCGGCGGTGCTGATCCCGCTGGGCGAATTGCAATCGCGGCTCCCCGAACTCGACCCGTATCGCGACAAACGGATCGTCGTCCATTGTCACCATGGGGGTCGGAGCATGCGGGCCGTCATGGGGCTGCGACAGCTCGGTTATGCCGGGGCCCAAAACATGGCGGGCGGGATCGATCAGTGGAGCGAGCAGATCGACCCGCAAGTGCCGCGGTATTGAACCGGCGGGATCGCATGGGTTCCTTCAGCGAGATCGCGGTCGTGAGGTCGCGTTTCGTGGGGGGTGGGTTTGGCGGGGGTGCGTTTCGGCGTGATCCGGGAAGCCCTTCGCGATCGAATCATGCGGTGACGGCAGGGTGTTTGCCGACCCGCTTCTGGCAGTGGGGACAAAAGAAGGTGCTCCGCTGGGCCTGAACGATCCGCCGGACGACCCCTTCGCCACATCGCCTGCAGACTTCCCCTTCGCGGTCATAAACGCGGTGCAGGTTTTGGTAGCTGCCGTCCTGGTTGAGCGCGTTGCGGTAGGTCCCATCGGAGAGGGTTGACCCTTCGTGCAGGATCGCGTCGCGGAGGACCTCGCCGACCGCGGAGGCGATCCGTTGCCACTGCGGGCCGCTGAGCCGGTCGCAGCGGGCGCGGGGGTCGACCCCGGCGAGATGGAGGATTTCCGCTGCGTAGAGGTTACCGATCCCGGCGACGGCTTTTTGGTCGAGCAGTGCGACCTTGATCGCGCGGCGGCTCGAACCCAACCGCTCGCGAAGCGTCGACGCGGTGACGTCGAGGGCATCGGGGCCGAGCTTATCGTCACCCAGCAGCCGCTCGCTCTGTTCGCGGGTGAGGAGACGGACGGTCCCCAAGCCGCGGCGGTCCCAAAAGAGGAACTCGTCGCAGGGGCCCCCTTCGAGCACCAAGCGAAAGCGGAGGTGCTCGGCGGTGGGGGCCTGGGCGAGGAGCACCAAACCCGTCATGCGAGGTTCGATCACGATCACTTGGCCGTCGTCGATCCGGATCAGGACCCGTTTTCCGCGGCGGCCGATCGATTCGATCCGGTGGCCGCGGAGCCTAGCATCGATCGTCTCGATCGGCGGCTCGACGAGGATTCGGCGGCGGTCGCAGGGCGGACGTTCCGCGGCAACGATGCGGCTACCGACGATCGGGGCGATCCCGCGGCACATCGTTTCGACTTCGGGGAGTTCCGGCAACGGGTTCGTCCGGGGTATTTGATCACTGATGAAAAACAGGGAGCGAACGAAACACGCGATTCCGGAGAAACGGTGGACTTTCGGACCCTGAAAGGGGCGTTTGGAAGGTCGAAACGGGCGCTGGTGGGCCGCGTCATGATCCCGACACAGGATACCCCGATTTCAAGCTACCCGGATTCCAGGATAACCCCGTCACAGGATACCGCCGTCAGGATAACCCCCTGTCAAAAGATACCCCGGCGAGCCGATTTCGCTGAGGGGCTGGCCGTTTGAGCGGGATTGGTGGCGGGACGGGAGCGGCCTACCTGCACCGGGGCGATCGGGGTAACATGCCGGACGTGTATCCGTTCCCTCCAGCCCACTTCATGACGCGATGATCAAGTACCGCATCGAACACGATTCGATGGGGGATGTCGAAGTCCCCGCCGATGCCTATTACAGCGCCCAGACCCAGCGGGCGGTCGAGAATTTCCCGATCAGCGGTTGGCGGTTGCCGCCGGCTTTGATCCGGGCGATGGGGTTGGTCAAGTACGCCTGTGGTCGGGCGAATCATGAGCTCGGCAAATTAACCGGGACGGGGAAGCGGCCCCTTTCGGAAGCCGAGGTGCGGGGGATGCTCGCGGCGGCGGAAGAGATCGCCGCCGGAAAGATGGCCGACCAGTTCCCGATCGACGTCTTCCAGACGGGGTCGGGGACGAGCAGCAACATGAACGTCAACGAGGTGATCAGCAATCGGGCGATCGAGATGCTTGGGGGCGACCGTTTCGCCGCGGAGAAATCGATCCACCCCAACGATCACGTCAACATGGGTCAGAGCACCAACGACACCTTCCCGACGGCGATCCATGTCGCGGTGGCGATGGAGATCCAGAACCGATTGTTGCCGGCGCTCAAGGCGCTGCACGAATCGCTGGTCGAAAAGGCGACGAAGTGGGACCGGATCATCAAGATCGGCCGGACGCACCTAATGGACGCGACGCCGTTGCGGTTGGGTCAAGAGTTTGGCGGATTCGCGCGGCAGATCGAGCTGTCCATCCGGCGGGCGGAGCAGGCCCGCGACGCGGTGCTCGAATTGCCCGTGGGTGGGACGGCGGTCGGCAGCGGCATCAACACCGCCAAGGATTTTGGCAACCGGGTCGCCGCGATCCTGGCGTAAAAGACAGGGATCGGCTTAATCGAGGCTGTCAACCATTTCGAAGCGAACGGTCAGCGGTACGGCGTCGTAGACGCCCACGGGTCGCTCAAGACGATCGCCCAGACGATGTTCGGCATCGCCAACAACATCCGCTGGCTCGGCAGCGGCCCGCGGTGCGGCTTCTTCGAAGTCATCCTCCCGGACCGACAGCCCGGCAGT
>JBEIRZ010000041.1:0-22492 GCA_040375695.1 Planctomycetaceae bacterium | reverse complement strand
TTCATCCAGATCCGCTGCAATTGCGTTATACTTCTCACTGATCCATGAAATAAGTTTTGCGTCCGGCATGGGCTTATCATGCCAAAAACAATACACTAACGGCAATAGCAGTCCGGACAGTAATTGTTTAACGACTTCTAACCCGGATCCCGCCCCGTATCTGTCGGAAAGGCAGGCTTATCGTGAAAAATGTCGTTCGATGGGTAATCTTGTTGTCGGTCTTGACGGGTCTTGCACGAGAGTCAGCGTTGGCCGAAGACGCTGGGGGTGCTTTGAAGGTGATCACCCACAACGTCCTTTACGGGTTCAGCAGACAGACAGAACCCCGATATTCGGATTGGCGGCGTTGGATGTCGGCGCAAAATCCCGATATCGTCTCGCTCCAGGAATTGAACGGCTACACCGGTGAAAAATTGGCTGGAGACGCCAAGGCTTGGGGGCATGGTTATTCCGTCCTACTAAAGACGACAGGCTTTCCGACGGGGATCACTTCGCGGTATCCGATCACCGACGTCAAACGGATTATGGACGGAATGCATCACGGCCTACTTCGTTGTCGCATCCGAGGGATTTGGTTTTACGTAATTCACATGCATCCCTCGGATTATGCGAGGAGGGTGGATGAAGTGAGGATCCTTCAACGAGACATTCGCGGCTTGCCTGAGAAGGAACCCCGGATCGTTTTGGCCGGTGATTTCAACGGTTTCAGTCCGGCGGACCGATTTCATTACGACACCGACGAGAAATTGATTGAATTTTTTGAGATGCTTGACCGGCGAGATACGGCCCGAAATCTTAACGCGGGTAGGCTCGATTATGGGGGGCTTGATGCGATCGCGCAGTTGGGATTCGTCGATTTGATTGCCCACCTTCGCAAGCCGGGCGACAGGTTCGTCGGAACCTTTCCTGGAAAGCTTGTTAGCGACGAGAACCACGGTACGGACCGGCGACTCGATTATATTTTTGTCAGCCCGAACCTTTTGGGGCGCGTTTCAAAAGCCGAGATCCTTAGGGATGACGTCACCGAAATGCTCTCCGACCACATCCCGGTGACGGCGACGCTGCGGATCGACGAAGCTGGGGTATTCGATTCGCAACCGGAGTTGCTTCAGGAGACAGGAGCCGGCGAAGGTCCTGCATGGAACCCGCGGCTTGGCCTTTTGACCAGTGGCGAGGGAAACATCAACCTCCGCGACTTGGATGGCAAACAGAGCATTTATCGAGAAAAGGCCGGCTCCAACGGGCTGATGTTCGATCATCAGGGCAGGCTTGTGATTTGCGAGCCCGTGGCCCGCCGGGTGTCTCGCGTCGAGAGCGATGGCAGATTGACCGTGTTAGCCGACAGGTATGGCGACAGAAAATTCAACCAGCCGAATGACCTGACGACCGATTCGACCGGAAGGATCTATTTTTCGGACCCACGGTACGGTGACCGGTCGGGGATGGAACAGGTCGACGATGACGGAAGGGGGGTAGAGGGTGTGTATCGCATCGACCTCAACGGCAAGGTAACGAGGGTCATTGCTCACGAAGTGGACCGGCCAAACGGCTTGGTCGTAACACCCGATGACCGGTACCTTTATGTCGCGGACAACAATAACGACGCCATCGGTGGTGCGAGGAAATTGTGGCGTTTCGAACTTGGTCGTGACGGGGCGGTCGACCTATCGACCCAGAATCTGATTTACGACTGGGGGACAACCCGCGGCCCGGACGGCATGAAACTCGATACCTTAGGGCGGGTTTACGTAGCAGCTGGGGTGAATCGTCCAAACCATCCATTCGAGACAGCGGAGATCGCGACTGCTGGGATTTATGTCTTTTCGTCCCAGGGAAGCTTGATCGATTTCATGCCGATCCCTCGGGACGAGACGACGAATTGCGGTTTCGGTGGGGCCGACATGAAAACTTTGTTCGTAACGGCCGGCGGCACGCTGTGGGCAATCCGGACAAAGGTGCCGGGATTGGCCTTTGAGCGTTCAAAACAGTAGACATCATCGGCGGATGCGACGATTCGCGATCACCAATAGATGTGCTGAAGGAATTTTTGCCGATCCGATTTGGGAAGGGAATCGACATCCGGGACGATGTAACGGTTGTCCTCCGTGTCGCTGATGATCTTTCCGTGACGACCGAAATCCTGGGCTTGGCCTTGGCTCCATCGCATCGTGAAGGCCTCGCGCCCGACGTTGGTATCGACATCGAATTCGAGGTAACCGTGGGCGGAGCGAAGGTTGTGGATCCTCAAGATGCGTTTGAGCAAGTAACGTCGGGCAAGCGTCCTCCGGATCGCGTCCTGTGATGCTTGGGGCCAATCGCTCAGGTCAGAAATCATGCCGAGTTCGACCTCATCACCCTTCTCGTCCCACCCCCGAACGCTCAGGTAGCGGTGGGGATGTGTCGCCGGAAAGGTGCAAACGACGAAACCGCCGCGGGGAGATTCGGATTGCGATGAGAGGTCTTTGACCACCAGACCTTCGGACTCGGACCAATCGATGGAATAGGCATCAGAAGTCAACCAACGGATCGCGTGTGCGACGGAGTCGCCCTTCTTCTGATCGGCTTCACCGGATTCGGTCGCGGGTGCTTCCGGTTCATTTTCCTTGAGAGACTGGGCCTTCGCTCCCGGGGTGATGCTCTGGTGGACAACCAATTTGTCGACACTGGGAATTTTGGTGATCTGGGTTTGGATTCGAACGAGCCTCGCGTAGACCCCATCGGCCGCGATCAGCTCGGCATGACTCCCCTGCTCCACCAAGCGACCTCGGTCGAAGACGATGATCCGATCAGCGTTCCTAAGTGTCGACAGGCGGTGGGCGATCGCGATGGTGGTTCGTCCTTTGACAAGGACTTCCAAGGCTTGTTGGATCGACCTTTCCGCTTCGGCGTCGATGTTGCTGGTCGCTTCGTCTAGGACGAGTATCTTCGGGTCGTATAGCAGGGTTCGGGCGATCGAAAGGCGTTGTTTTTCGCCACCGGAAAGGCCCGCCCCCTGTTCGCCGAGGGGAGTTTCGTAACCCAAGCTGGCACGACAAATGAAGTCGTGGGCACCTGCGGCTTTCGCGGCGGCTAAACCTTCCTCGATCGTCGTCTTTGGGCGACCGTAGGAGAGGTTGTCCCAGACAGTCCCGCGAAACATGAACGAGTCTTGGAAGACGATGCCGAGGTTGTTCCGTAAATCGTTCAACGAGAGGTCGCGAATGTCGATCCCATCCATCAGGATGCGTCCTTCCTGAACGTCATAAAAACGCCCCAAAAGGTTAACCAGCGTCGTCTTACCCGATCCGCTGCGGCCGACGATGCCGACCATTTCGCCCGGTTTGACATCGAACGAAACGTTTTGCAAGACGGGTTGGTGACGATCGTAACCGAACGTGACACCTTCGAAGCGGATCTCCCCTTTCACCTCGGGCCAGGGCTTTGTGTTGTCTTTCTCTGGGACAGTGATAGGGGTGTCCAAAAGTTCCAGGACACGTTTGCTCCCGGTAAGAAAACTCGTAAGCCAAGTCGTGAAGTTCGAGAGGGTAGCAAGCGGGGCGTAGAACATCGCGAGGTAGGCCAAGAAAGCGATCAGCGAACCGAGCGTCATCTGTTGGCCGATCACGTCTTTGCCGCCAACGTACCAAACGATGAGTCCGCCGAGGCTGAAGACCAATTGCATGGCGGCGGAGTACGAGCTTGTCGCGAATTCGACCCACAGTCGTGAATCCTTAAGGTACGTGCTGGCATTCTGGAAGCGATCATACTCGCGATTCTCCTGACCGAAGGCCTTCACGACCCGGATCCCGGAAAGCATGCCGCTGAGGGCCGCGATCTGCTTTGACGACGAGTCCCATAGGCGATAGTAGCGGGGGTAGACATGCCGCCAGAACATCCATGTGCCGAGGAAGACCAACGGGACCGGGATCAGGGTATAAAAAGCGAGCTTCGGGTTGAGCCACAAGAGCATCGCCCCGACGCCGATAAGTTGGAGGATCTGTAGTAAAAAGCCACCGGTGAGCTGATGCACCAGGCCGTGCAACACCTCACTGTCGTAGGCGACCCGGCTCATCAATGAACCGACCTGATGACGGTCGTAATAGGCGACCGCTAATTTCTGCAGACGCTCGACCATGTCGCCCCGCAAGCGGTGGGTGAGGTTCGAACCGATCACGGTCGCCAACCTACCCTTGAAAACACCGACCACGGAGAGGACAAAACGCGAGATTGCCAGGGCGAGCACAACCGCGCCAAGGCCGAACATGAAGCTACCCGTTTGGGGGTTGACGGCAGAACCTTTCGCTAAGACCTCGTCGACTAGGTATTGCTGTAATTTCGGTGGCACCAATTCGGCGACGACGCCCAGTACGGTCAGGGCACAGAGCATCACCGAACCGTTTAATTGCGGACGGAGCAATTTCCAGACGCGGCTTAGGACCTGGCTGCGGTGGATGCATTTGGGACAATTTTCGTCGGCGGTCGACAGTCGCAAGCCACACTTGGTGCATCGGGGTGGGTCGAGACGTTCGTCGGTGGACAGATTCAAGTCGCCATCGGTCCGAAGCTGGTCAAGTTTGCGCGAAACCTTATGGAAGCGATCGGCATGGGCGTTGGAAAACCTGAGCAGATCGAGCCAACGGTCGTCGGTCTTGACTTGCAGCGTCCCCGAGCCGAGCCCGGCCCAGGTCCGTACGGATTGCATATCCTTGACGGGAACGGCGCGAAGCAATTCCGCTTCCGATTCCTTGGCGGCGGTTGGCTTTTCCGCCACCACGCTGACATGATCCTTGGTAACGATCAGCCAATTCGTCCTCGACTCACCGGCCAGCGAGATGTCGGTCTGGGTCGTGAGGAGGATCGGGCGATGGTTGAGTTCGTGAGCGTTCAGACAGTTAGAAACGTCTGGCGGGAGTTCGGTTTCGGTCATGCGAAAATTTGCCCAACGAAAGATCGGCGGGTGCGATCGGGACGGACTTAGAAAAATGACTCGCGAATTATTCACCTAGCGTCAATCGCGGTAATGCCGCGTCTGACAGGCGGAGTCGTTAAGCGGGTAGCCGGCAAGATAAGCAGATCGGTCCCGCTGGGGTTCACCAGGCACAAGGGGCGGTGATTATCGGCATTCGTCGGTTGGGCCGGGATCTTGCTGCGGTCTGAGGGATAGCGCAAGCCGGCAGCAGGAAACCTTGATCACTTTCAAGACACCTGGGCGGAGAGGGCTTTTTGTGACCGATAGGGGCGGTCGGGCGGCATCGATTCAGGGGATTCGCAGCCTCAAAACCGAAGGGCTTACGTCGCGAAAAAGATGGCCTTTTGTGCATACCCGCAGGTAAGGCCAAAGCAGCCGACATGCGTCTTCGGCGGAAAGGGCAAGCGAATCAGGACGAGCCCCAAGCCGGGGATGCTTGACCGGAAGGTGAGTCGACGACCGTGGCCGACGATCAATCGGGCAGCGACACCTGGTGGGAGGCCTGGAGGTAGGCCACCAAATCACGGATCTGGTCCTGGGACAGGTTCTGCAAAAGGCCCTCTGGCATGAGCGAGGTCCCTGTCGGTTTGGTGTCGCGGATTTGGGACTTTTCCAGAGTGATGAGTTCCTGAGGGGTTTGAATCGTCAATGTGCGATCGGTTTGCTGTCGGATCACACCGCTGAGGACGCGACCGTCATCCAAGACGAAAAGCAAGGCCTTGTAATCGGCCCCGACGCTAGCACTCGGGTCGATAACATTTTCCAGCACATAATCGATCTGCTTACGGTTCGACCCGGTCAGATCGGGACCGACGTTCTTCCCCTCGCCGAAGAGAACATGACAGGAGCTACAGACCTGATTGAAGACGAGACGACCTTTGTTAAGATCGGCCGCAGTCAACACTTGAGGGGAAAGGGTGCTCCGAAGCTCAGCGATACGCTGGAGCTTTTCGGCGTCGGAAACGCGAACATTGCCCCAAACTTCCGCTAGCAAAGGATCGAGTTCAGGGTCTTGAAAGCTACTTATCTGCCGGGCGTGAAAAGCGGAGACTTCCGATGGCTGGATTGCCCCCGAACGGACCGCTTCCAGAAGGCTTTTCGCGTAAGTCGGGCGGGAGGCGAGGGTCGCAACCATGGCCGCCCTCGACTCAGGGGAATAGCCGCGCATAGCGCCGAGGACAACCTTCGGGGTTTGTGGGTCATCGTAGATCGCCAAGCCACGGATCGCCTCACTCACCAATACGCGGTCATTGACCATCGACTGGAGGGTTTTCGCAAACCCTTCGGGTTGTCCGGCGAGCACAGCCCGGAGGGCATGTCGCCGGCTGTCCGGATCGGACGATGGGTCGCTAGCCAGTTTAAGTAATTCGTCTATGGCACGACCATCTCCAAAGACCACGCCCAATTCACGAACGTTCCTGAGGACCTCCTCGGACGGGCTCTTGGAATAGAACTCGACCGCTTCGGGCCAACTGGGGATCGACGGGGCCTTCCTCCACCCTTTCAAGCCATAACCGAAACCGATAACGACTTCTTCGGAGTGGTTGACCTCACCTTTGAGAACGCGAGCGAGCAATCGATCGGCCGGTTCGACGGTTTGGTCAAGTAACAGCGATAACCTCCGGGCGATGTTCTGGGTGAGGAGGGGAATCTTGGAATTCGCCGCTAGAGAGACGGCTTGGTCTGTTGACACCGTGATCGAGGGCTCGATTCCCAACCAGAGCATGATCGCGAAGGTCCGGTCCGGAGCGAGGTCGGCGCGTCGGGCGAGGGCTTCGGCGATCGGCCATCGCGATTGGAGGGGAAGCTTCTGCAAGGCAGACGCGACATAGAGCGCGACGAGTCCGCTTTCATCGTGCTGTGCTTGTTTAAGGAGGGCTGCAGCGATGGCAGAGGCATCTCGACCAGGATCGATGGACAATTGATCTGCCAATGTCCTGATCCCCCAAAACCGAATATTTTCATCGACCGAATCGAGCATACGCTCCGTAGTGGGGGTGCCACTGAGCGCGAGGGCCGCTGCGATCCGTGAGCGGACTTCGGGCCGGGTTTCCGCGCCGAGTCCCAGGATCAACCGATCCCGGAGCGACGGAGTTAGGCCCGGATCATTCCCGGAACCGTCGGCCTTGGGGGTCGTTACACGTTCCTGGATAATTCTTAACGATTGCCGTGCCCACCACGCATTGTCAGACCAGAGATGGTCGACCAAGGCCTCGGTCGGCGCCTTCATCAAATCGAACTGTGGGATCGGCTCCGGTTGTCCGTAGGTGAGTTTGTAGATACGGCCGCTCGAACGGTGCACGCCGTCGTGGTCGTGGCATTCTCCGGTATCGCTCCAATCGGCAATGAAAACACCGCCATCTGGACCAAAGATCAGGTCCATGCCGCGGAAGAACGGATCGGCAAAAATCGCAAAATCGGGCTCGTGCTTTGCGACATGGTGGGAATCCTGCCGCTCGAGTCGATCGCAATTAATGCGGCGTCCATGCAGGTTCAATGTAAACACTTTATCGCGATAGGGCGCCGGCCAATTATCGCCCTGGTAAATCATCAACCCGATGTGGGCGTGGCCTCCCCCTGCCGCCAAGGTGCTGTCCGACATCCCCTTGCGCACATCGCTCCATGCTTCACCGGTATCCCAATGAACGTGATCGGCGACTTGGGAGAGCAATTGATAAGCATGGGGGTTGAAATCGCTGCCGAACATGCGTTCGGTTCGGGCGCCGGGGATCACATGCCAAAGGTGACCGATGACGGTATTGATGCAAAACATCTCGCCATGTCGGTCGTAATCGAATCCCCAAGAGTTGGTCATGCCGTGCAAAACGTCTTGCACGATCCGCCGCTGGGGGTGGTACCGCCAGACGCCGGTGTTAATTTTTACCCGTTGGGAATCGGTCGAGCCAGGAACGCCAATGCTGCTCGTCACCAGGATACCGTGGCGTCCGTAGAGCCAACCGTCAGGTCCCCAACGGAGCCCGTTCGCAACATTGTGGCTAACGTCTTGAGCATCAAAGCCATCCAAGACGGTTACGGGCGGCCCGTCGGGAACATCATCGCGATTCGCATCCGGGATAAAAACGAGGTGGGGAGGCGTGAGGGCCCAAACGCCGCCAAACCCGATCTCGATGCTCGTAAGCTTTCTCGCCCCGTCCCAAAAGACGGTTCGAGAGTCGTGTCGGCCATCCCCGTCGGTGTCTTCGAAGATCAGGATGCGGTCAGTGAGGTCGGTCCGGAACTGTCCGAGCGAAGCGCCGGCCCACGTGTGATTTTCTGCGACCCAGAGACGCCCTCGTTCGTCGGTCGTGATCGCGATGGGGTTCTGGACCTCGGGCTCGGCGGCAAAGACCGCGAGCCGGAACCCTTCGGGCAAAGTCGCGGTCTTCACCGTTTCCTCGGGCGACATCGGGAACGCGCGGTCGCGTTCGGTATCGAAGGGCTTTTGCAGCAAGCCCAGGACCGCAGATGCGTAGACACGATTGCCAAAATCATTCGGGTGGTTGACCCCATTTCCGGTTAGGTCGTGCAGGCGTTTGCGTTTCAGCATCTGTCCCCACAGCGTCGTGAGGTCCGCCATAGCAACCCCAGGACCGACGAGCGAAGCCAAGGCGTCGCGATGAGGGACGTACTGATCCTCGGGCGTCCTCGACCAGTCGGGGTTGCCATGCATCGGGGAGACCAAAATCACTTCGATTTCGGGATCGAAGGCACGGATCCGATCCAGCATCGTCTGCTGTGCCCGCTTGAAACCGGCCGCATCGCGAGCCCCGAAATGGTTCATCCCGAAAGCGACTAAGATCAAGTCAGGCCGTTGGGCAAGCAAGTCGTCCAAATGATCAAGGCCCTGCTCGAGCTTCCACCCTGGAACCGCCTGATTGATCACCTGGACATCCACGCCATAAGCCACCTTTAATTGATTGGCGATGAGGTCTGGGTATGCAGGCATGTGAGGCGCGACGTCGACCTTACCCGATGCGTTCAGACCATGAGTGATGCTGTCGCCCGTCACGCCGAGTTTCAAAGCGTCTCCTCGACGCAATTTGGCGAGAGTTTTGGGGAGCAAGCTCTCGGAGAATTCTGGGCGATAGCCATCCCAGGACTCGCGTGTGTTGTAGGTGATCTCGATCTGTTGGTCGTGAAACCAATGCCCATTATCGAAACGAATCCATTTCGCGGGGTCTCCCGATTTCTCCTTGATACCAAGGGGCGAGCCTGCATCTGGGTAAAGATCGTCTGCGTTCAGAAAGGGGATCCGCGAGCCGGGAGGTAGTTCGACTTGACGTGACTGCGGATCGACGACAAAGTCGCGCCCCTCCTCGAAGGCCATACCCCGATCGGCACGTTGAAGGTTAAGGACCTTTTCAGGAGTTAATAAAAGACCAGCCGCAGGCCTTTGATCGGGATTTTTACGAATGAAAAGCAGGCTTTCGTTGTAAACCGTTGCGGAGGCCCAAAAGGGCCGATCGACATGCCATGCGGCTTGCGCCGGCCTGGCGACAGCGACTTCCTCCGCCTTCAACCCAAAGGGATGAAACGGAGTGGAACACGCCAAAAGGACCACAGCGAATCGCAGGGCATTACGGAGGGGCAGAGAAGGGAGCGAGTCCATCGACTACGATCCTGATGTTGCGAGGAGGGGGGGCGTTAGAGGGCAAGCTTTCGAAACGTGGAGTACAGTATAGGTTCGGATACGCATCCTTAACCACCCGCTAGCTGTGCTGGCCATGCCCTGACGGAATAACGCCGACGGAATCGCTTGTCTCTGCCTAGGGCGCAGGTGTTTCTTCCCTATTTCCCCCTAGAGCGACACCTCGATGAAAGCAGCAATCTTTGAAGCCTTCCGATCGCCCCTCCAGATCCGGGACGTGTCAGCGCCGATCGCGCACGAAGATGCGGCGATCATCGATGTCCGAGCGTGCGGTGTCTGTCGTAGTGACTGGCATGGCTGGATGGGGCACGATAGCGATATCAAGCCGCCCCACGTGCCGGGACATGAACTTGCCGGAATCGTGCGGAGCATCGGCAGCCAAGTGCGGCATTGGCGCCCGGGCGATCGGGTAACCGCCCCCTTCAGTTGCGGTTGCGGGAGTTGCCCAGAGTGCGTTTCGGGCAACCAACAGATTTGCGATCAATACACGCAACCGGGCTTTACGCAGTGGGGCGCGTTCGCGGAGCAGGTCGAAATCCGCTTCGCGGATGTCAATTTGGTAAGGCTTCCTGAAGAGGTCAGCTTTGTCACCGCATCCAGTTTGGGCTGTCGTTTTGCGACGTCGTTTCGAGCGATCGTCGAGCAGGGAAAGACACGGGCTGGCGACTGGGTTGCGGTTCATGGTTGTGGTGGCGTCGGGCTTTCGGCCGTAATGATCGCCAAAGCGATCGGGGCTAATGTGATCGCCATCGATATCCAATCGTCAAGACTGTCGGTGGCGCGGGCGTTGGGCGCGATCGAACTGATCGACGCGACCCGAGTCGATCCGGTTTCAAGGATCTTGGAGATAACGGGTCGGGGGGCCCGCGTTTCGGTGGATGCACTCGGCAGTCACCAGACCTGTATCAATTCGATCCGTTGTCTGGCAAAACGAGGACGCCATGTCCAGGTAGGATTGATGCTAGGTGATCAACAGAACCCATCGATACCGATGAGCGTGGTGATCGCAAAGGAACTGGAAGTTTACGGGAGCCATGGCATGCAGGCGTTCGAATACGGCCGGATGTTGGGGATGATCAGCAGCGGGTCGCTCGATCCGGCGAAACTGATCAGCGATGTGGTGTCGCTTGAAGTCGGCAGCCAGCTATTGACCGAATTGGACAACTTCCCCAATCGAGGGATCACAGTCATCGAACTCTGACCGCACGGATTCCCGCTTATACTTTCCTAATCGAAAGCAGTCACGTCCCGTATCTCATTAGGAGTACGGAGACGAGTACACATCCATGCCCATGGCCAACGAGAGGTCCTATCGTGTCGTATCGCACCACCAATCGGGTCACAAGTTGTTCGAAGGGCCTCGGCAAGTTTGCGAAGCTCGTGATCGCGACTCGACGGCCTTTAGGATTCCACATCCTTTTTCTATTTCTGGAGGCCAGCCTTACCCTGCGGATGGGCTTGGCAGAGGGAGCGGCTACCGGATTGATGGCCGGTGCCGCCAAAGTGGAGGTGACGGATAACGAAGCTTTGCCCGGCAATGATCCCCTTTTCGTCAAAGCGGTAGTCATCCGTTCGGAAACAAAGACGTTGGTGTTGTTGTCCGTCGATGCCGTCGCGATCGGGGAAATCGGTCCGATCTCGAATGCCTTTCTCGGCTCGGTACGTGAGAAGCTAAAGGCCGAGCATCAGATTCCCGAAGGCCATGTCTTTGTGAATGCGAGCCATTGTCACGGCATTGTTGTCAAAGATATCGACGTGAAATCGGCGGATGCGGTGAGGGCTGCGATCGCCACCCTACAACCGGTCCGGGTCGGCCATGGGGTGGGGCATGAAGATCGGATTATGGAAAATAGACGCCTGCTGCTCAAGGATGGCCGCACCGTCGATGTTCGACACGCCTACTCGTTGCCACCTGATGATGCGATTACGGAGGTTGGCAAAATCGATCCCGAGATCGGCATCCTGCGCCTTGATCGGTTGGATGGGACACCGCTTGCAGTTGTCTATAACTTCGCCTGTCATCCGATCCAAGGCGTGCCTGGGGGCGGCAACACCGCGGACATTATCGGCTATGCATCGAAGGTTATTGAGGAGAATCTCGGGCACGGGGCCTTGGCATTGTTCCTTCAAGGTTGTGGTGGTGACATCAACCCTCTGGACTATAAGGCGGTATCCAACCCGCGGAGCGCCGAACCGCTGGGAAATCGACTGGGCCTGAGCGTCTTAGCGGCAGCGCGTTCGATCCGCTGTCAGGACGATTCCCGCTTGGCGGTCATCAACGAGACGATCACCCTGCCTCGTGTCGATGCCTCCGCAAGGATCTTTGCGATGGAAGGTGAACAACAGCGATTGCTCTCATCCCTCCGAGGCACGTCACTGAACTTAAAGACGTTCATGGAACTGAGTGTCAAATATGGGCTCGCCCCTGACTTCCCGTCTTCGTCTTCGAACCGTTATCTACATGAGGGATCCGTCAAACGGGAAGACCTCCGCTGGCTCGATTCCGAAAATCGAAAAAACATGAACGCCTACCTGCAAAACGTACTGACCATGGAAGAATTGACACGACTGCAGACGAATCTCGCGTTGCTAAAAAAACATCATGCCAGCCTGATCGCTTCCGGCAAACGGACCATCGATGTTGAGATCGGAGGTGTGAGGGTCGGGGATTTCGTCCTAACCAGTTTTCCGGGCGAACTCACCGTCGATATCGGATTGAAACTCAAATCACGATCACCCTACAAACCTACCTTTGTCGCGGCTTATACCAACGGTTACATCTACTATTGCCCGACCGCGGAGCAAATGAAAAACATCGGCAACGCGCAGGAGGACAGCGATTGTCTGTTAGCACCCGAATGGGAGGCAATTTACGAGCAAAAAGTCGATTCATTGCTTGAGCGCCTCTAAGGTTAGGGGCGATTGCTATTCGCGGCGCGAGCGTCTTCGGACACGGTCGAAGGCGACTGTGAAATGTCGGCATTGGCGGCGAGGCTGACGTTTGGAGTCCAATCGACTATGTTGTAAGAATATCGCTTGCCGGACTGCCGGTCCAGCGATCGGATCGATCTCGTCCTGACTGCCATTTTTCATCTGGAGCCCTGCGATCATGATACGTGGTTTGATTCTGCTGCTTGTGGCCACTTGGACATCCCATTCGTTGGCGCAAGACTCCTCCCCTGCCCTGCCTCCGGAATCGGCCAACGCTAAGGTATTGTTCAACGGAAAGGACCTGACAGGCTGGGATGGCGACCCCAGACTTTGGGGCGTCAAAGAGGGTGTGATTCATGGCGAGACAACTCCCGAAAACGTCGCGGTCGGCAACACTTTTTTGATTTGGAAAGAGGGAACATTGAAGGACTTTGATCTGCGTCTAAAGTTCCGCTGCAACGCCACCAATAACTCTGGGATCCAATACCGTTCTAAACACATCAAGGATGGTGCCAAGAATGCTTGGGTCGTACGCGGCTATCAGCACGAACTCCGTAACGAATTGAAGCTTCCCAACACATCGAGCTTCATTTACGACGAGGGTGGAAAGCGAGGCCGGATCTGCCTTGTGGGCGAAGTCGGAACATGGGAGACCAGCGGCAAAAAGACGTTGCGGTCTGACCTGATCGATGAAGCAGGGTTCGCAAAGCTCTTCCGCCTTGACGACTGGAACGACGTCGCGATCATCGCCCGCGGCAATCGAATCCGGCATTACCTCAACGGAAAGCTCATCTTGGACTTCACCGATAACGATCCCGCGCTGGCGTTATCCGAAGGGATTTTGGCCCTGCAATTGCACGCGGGTAAACCGATGTGGGCGGAGTTCAAAGAGATTCGGTTGTCAGAAATCCCCGACTGAGGCGATCGACCGCAATCGCTATCACCCGATGGCCGACACCGGTTTAATGGGCCATCTTCGGATTCGTCAGATCGATTTTTTAGCTACCCTTGTGACTGATCGATGACAAGAGGGAAGTTTTGCGTTGAACGATAACCCTTTGTCAAAACCGGGAGCACTGATGCCTTCGAAAAGAAAGCCCGCGGGTGACCAGGCCCACCGGAACGGGATCATAAAACTCCGCTGGCTTGCGTTCGCCTTGGTCATGGTTTCTGCGTCATTCGGATCGACGCGTTCGTTGTCGGGAGAAGAGACCAGACTGGTTGCATTTAACCGGGATATCCGTCCGATCCTCTCGGATAAGTGCTTCGCCTGTCACGGGTTTGACCAGAAGACCCGTGAGGCCGAGTTGAGGCTTGATACTCGGGAAGGGGCAACGGAATCTCGCGAAGGGGGCGCGGCGATTGTCGCCGGTAATCCGGAAAAGAGCATCTTGCTTCGACGGATCTGCTCGGAAGATCCAGCGGAAGTCATGCCACCACCGGCGACCAACAAACGGCTCACCGACAACGAGCGTGATCTACTCAAACGATGGATCGCGGAAGGGGCCAATTATGAACGGCACTGGGCCTTTGAACCGCCACTACGACCATTCGTTCCGATATCGGGGGAGAGCAATCCGATCGACGCGTTCATCAGAGAACGGCTTGAACAGGAAGGGTTGAAATGGTCGGCAGTGGCCGACAAGGAGGTGCTACTGCGTCGAGTCGCTTTCGCCCTGACCGGATTTCCACCAACAGCGGAACAAACGGACCAATTCCTTGGCGACGATTCCCCGCACGCTTACGAGCGACTGGTCGATAGCCTCTTGGCGAGCCCGCTTTTCGGCGAAGAGATGGCACGCCACTGGCTCGACGTCGCCCGCTATGCGGACACCCACGGGATGCACCTCGACAACGAGCGTCAGACGTGGGCGTACCGCGATTGGGTGATCGATGCGTTAAATCGCAATTTGCCATTCGACCACTTTACCATCGAACAAATCGCAGGTGACCTGCTTCCCAAACCGACAGCAGATCAATTGGTCGCAACGGGTTTTAACCGCTGCAACGTGACGACGAGCGAAGGTGGTTCGATCAACGAGGAACTCCTTTTCAGGTACGCGATCGACCGCACCAGCACGATGGTCCAGGCATGGCTGGGGCTTACCGCCGGTTGCGCCGTCTGCCACGACCATAAATTCGATCCGTTAACCCAAGCCGACTTTTATTCGCTTTATGCATTTTTCAATTCGGCCGCCGACCCCGGGATGGACGGGAACAGCTTGTTAACTCAACCGGTTCTCAAGCTCTACACAACAGAAGCTCAGGATTTGCTCGACGCACTGGATCGGAAGATCGCGGAGGCGGGGGAACGGATCGAATCTTCGTTAGCAAGCGTCGATTATATCGACCCGGCAAAAGTAGAACCGCGACCGGATGTGGTTGTTATCGACGAGGTTTGGATGGAAGACGGGTTTCCCCCAGGAGGCAAACTGCAGGCGTCGCCAGGGGCTCCGACCGAGTTCGTTACCCGAGGTAACGGGCCACCCGTTTTCAGCGGCGAACGATCGCTCAAACGGACCGATGCCGGTTTAGCCCAGGACGTTTGGGATCAAGCGGAATACCCCGTAGAGCTCCCTGGCGATGCGATTTTTTTCGCTGAGGTTCTGACCGACCCGGTCAATCCGCCCCGGGCGGTGATGCTGCAATACTTCAAAGATGGGTGGCAACACCGCGCCGTTTGGGGCGATTACGACGCCATCCCATGGGGCGTTGTTGACACTACCGAGCGGGTGCATATGGGTCCCCTGCCGGCCTCGGGACAGTGGCAACATTTTGAGGTACCAGCGGAAAAAATCGGATTGGCCGCCGGGGATCTGATTCGAGGTTTTGCGTTGACCCAATTCGGCGGAACGGTTTATTGGGACCGTGTCGGCGTCAAAGGAAAAACCGATCCGACCACCGATCCTAGCCAATCATTCCTGGCATGGTGGAAACAAGTTGCCGGGAAAGACAATCCGGCTCTACCAGCCGATTTACGGCCTGTCGCCCAAGGAGGGCCTGACAAATCAACCGATGCCGGGCTAGAGGCGAAACTCAAAAGGTATTATCTGGCGGAGGTCTGTGCGACAACTCGCCCTCGATTCGCAAAGGAAATAGCCGATCGTGACTCGTTAAAGTTACAGCGGCAGCGGTTTGACGACTCGATACCTAGCACGTTTATTTTTAAGGATCTTCCCGCACCCCGCCAAAGTTTTGTCATGATGCGAGGCGGCTATGACAAACCCGGCGACCGTGTCGAACCGCGGGTGCCGACATTCCTCCCGCCACTCCGACAGGATGGCACGACCGGCCCACCGACTCGCCTCGATTTGGCCAAGTGGCTGGTGAGCGACAAGAACCCGCTAACCTCCCGGGTCACCGTCAATCGGTTTTGGCAACAGCTCTTTGGTACAGGCCTAGTGAAGACGAGTTACGATTTCGGTTCGCAAGGGGAATTACCCAGCCACGCTGAGCTGCTCGATTGGTTAAGCGTCGAATTCCGAGATTCGGGCTGGGACATGAAGCGTCTGATCCGGCTCGTGGTCTGCTCCGAAACGTTTCGGCAAAGCTCCCGAGCGACAGATGAACTGATTCGCCGGGACCCCGAGAATAGGCTCTATGCCCGTGGCCCTCGGTTTCGCCTGGACGCCGAACAGATTCGGGACAACGCTTTAGCCGTGAGCGGCTTGGCGGTCATGGAAATGGGAGGGAAAGGGGTTAAGCCCTATCAGCCAGACAACATCTGGGAGCCCGTCGGTTTCGCGGGTTCAAACACGCGATTCTACCAACGGGATAGCGGCCAATCACTGTATCGCAGGAGCATCTATACGTTTTATAAACGGACGGCACCGCCACCCTACATGGTTAACTTCGACGCGCCGAACCGTGAACAGTTCTGCACGATGCGAGAACGCAGCAACACACCGCTGCAGGCACTCCAATTGATGAATGACGTTCAGTACGTCGAAGCGTCTCGGATACTCGCGACCCGAATGATACGGGAGGGTGGGGAGACTTTCGAAGAGAGATTGGCGTTCGCCTACCGCGTGGTGTTGGCGAGATCACCTAGCGAATATGAGACGCGAGTTCTGGCGCAACAGTTTGAAGCCAACTTAGCCCATTACAAGTCGGATCAGGATTCGGCAAAGAAGCTGATCACTCAGGGTGAGACCAAACCTGATGAGGGCTTTGACGCGGGAGTGCTGGCGGCCTTCACCTTAATCGCTAACACCCTATTGAATCTCGACGAGACGCTTACGCGAAACTGACCATGCGATCCCATCAAGAACAATTCGACCGATTGACCCGCCGGCAATTCTTCGGGCGTGAGGGGCTTAGGTTAGGCGGGGTCGCGTTGGCCTCGTTGACTCAATTGCAGCTTCGACAGATGCCGACCGCATCGGGTGAGGATGCGAAACAAGAGACGTGGGTCCACCCCGCGCTACCGGGCCTTCCACACTTCGCGCCCAAAGCGAAGGCGATCATCTACCTGCATCTGAATGGCGGCCCACCGCAACATGACACCTGGGACTACAAACCAAAGCTCGCGGAGTTTTTCGACAAAGATTTGCCCCCATCAGTTCAGGGCGGTCAACGGCTCTCAACAATGACGAGCGGGCAGACGAGATTTCCGGTCGCCCCAACTAAATTTAAGTTCGAACAGATGGGGCAATCCGGAATGTGGATGAATACGGAGCTGATGCCTTTCACTTCGACAATCGTCGATGACATTACCCTCATCCGCTCGGTCCATACCAACGCGATCAATCATGACCCCGCCTGCACGTTTGTCATGACAGGATCGGAAATACCAGGGAAGGCGAGTATCGGTTCCTGGCTGGCGTACGGCCTTGGCAGCGAGAACAACGACCTTCCCGCGTTCGTCGTCTTTACCCCCAGATTCCCGGCCGATAGCAACGGCCAGGCCCTATATAACCGGATGTGGGGTAGTGGTTTCTTGCCGACCCGCTTCAACGGAGTCGCCCTACGTGGCAGTGGCGATCCCGTGCTCTACCTCCCGAATCCAGAGGGTGTGGGGGCGAAAGAACGACGGGTGATGCTCGACGCTTTGAATGAGATCAATCGACAAAGCTATCAAAAGTATCTTGACCCAGAGACCGAAACGCGGATCGCGCAATACGAAATGGCATTTCGGATGCAACGAAGTGTCCCCGAATTGGTCGACATCAGCCAAGAGAGCGAAACGACGCTATCACTGTATGGCCCAGACGCTCGGGTACCTGGCACGTTCGCCAATAGCGCGCTGCTGGCACGACGTCTGGTCGAACGTGGCGTGCGAGCCGTTCAGATCCTGCATCGCGGTTGGGACACACACGCCAACCTACCAAAGCAACTGGCCAATCAGTGCAAAGATACAGATCAACCGATCGCCGCGCTGGTCCAGGACCTCAAGCAACGAGATTTGTTAAAAGAGACGCTTGTCGTCTGTGGGGGTGAGTTCGGGCGAACCGTCTATTCGCAGGGAACGCTCACCATAGACGACTATGGACGTGATCACCACCCGCGTAACTTCTGCATTTGGCTTGCCGGCGGTGGCGTGAGACAGGGGCATGTCCACGGCGAAACTGATGATTTCAGTTACAACGTGATCACGGACCCGGTCAGTATCAATGATCTGAATGCGACTATCTTGCACTGCCTCGGCATCGACCACAGCCGGCTGACGTTCAGGTTCCAAGGCCTTGACCAGCGGCTCACAGGCGTCGAGCAACCCAGGGTCGTCCGGGAAATACTCACCTAAGTGTTCGCGTCCTCCTGCCCCGCGAAGCGATAGGCAGTGTTAGCAGCAGATACTCCACAAAATGCAAGATTCGAGACAACAAACAGAATTGCTTTGACATCACGAATTCGCGTAAGATTCTTGGCCGTAAAGCCTCTATGGCTCCTCTTCATTTCGAAAGGTCGTATCGACCACCGACGAATAGCCTTGAAGGGCCGAAAACGCGTTGGAATCGACTCGACATTCGTGTTTCACTCGCAGGCAAAGGATTCCAAGAAAATGCGTTACGCAGTCGGCACGATCGTCATCGCGGGAATGCTTTCGGCAATCAGCCCATCTTTTGGGGTCGAGAGTCAACCGAATCAGGAGCAAACGGTTGTGGCGGCAACGACGGTGTTGACTGAGGTGATCTCGACTTCGGTGACCAAGGTGCCGGAATCGATGCTGAAGAACGCTCATGGCGTCGCGATCATCCCGAATGTGATCAAAGGGAGTTTTATCGTAGGGGCCCGACATGGCCATGGGTTACTGTTCGTCCGGGAAGCTGATGGTAGTTGGCACGCGCCGGTTTTCATCACGATGTCAGGCGGCAACATCGGCTGGCAGATTGGGGTCCAGTCATCGGATATTTTGTTGGTCTTCAAAACGGCTCGAAGTATCGAAGGGATTTTATCGGGTAAATTCACCCTCGGTGCCGATGCGGCTGTAGCAGCAGGTCCTGTAGGACGTGAAGGCACAGTGGCGACCGATGGCCAATTGAAGGCAGAGATTTATTCCTATTCACGCAGTCGCGGTTTGTTCGCAGGCGTAGCGGTTGACGGCTCGATCATCCAAGTCGATTCGGTAGCGACCGGCTCCTACTACCGGAGCAATGGACCCGGACAACCTGGGATCGTACCACCTTCGGCAGCGAAGCTAACTCAGATGGTCGCGGATTTTGTTGGCCACCCCAAACCGGAAGTTGCCGCCAACCTAAAACCGGTTTTGGCAGACCAATATTCTGCAACCGAAGCAGACTTGCTCCGAACTCAACTGAACCAAATCGCACCTCAACTTTTCGAGATCCTCGACACCCAATGGCGTCAATACCTCGCCCTCCCGGAATCGATCGGCAAAGCAGGACCTCACCCGGCGGCAGCTTCGCTACAAAAGATCGTTGATCATTACAACCGAATCGACTCAGACCCTCAGTTCAAGGACTTGGCAACTCGCCCAGAGTTTCAATCGGTGCACGGTCTTTTAAAGCACTATCAACAGTCGCTCCAAGCGTTAGCGACCGACTCGCAAACGATCAAGCTCCCGCCACCGCCGAACTGACTCGGTTGGTCTGAAAGCCCTCGCGATTAGGCAAGACAGGACACGCGATTGAATCGGCTATTCGGACCTTCAGGATAGTCTGCCCGATTGCGATCGAGGACACTAGCCGGTACCTGAATTCCTGCCGGGCTCGATGGCGTTTGGAATCAATTCGGCCGATCGATGCTCGGGTTTATCTGGGAAGCGAAACCCAATCGATGATCACTTTTTGCACAGGGGACAAACCGACCCCCACGCCCCTTGGATGTTTAAAATCACTTGGGAAAAAGGATTAATTAGCGATTTTTAGAAAAATTCCGGATTCTGAAATCATGGACTATTGTATCTCTATCGAACTGGTTATATTTGTCCACTATCGGTAACAGCAACTTATCGCCCTGCAATACCGATGCATCTCGCACAACGAGGCAGATGTACAATCCAGGGCACCCCGTTAGCTCGATCCTACCCTCGGAGATTTTCTATGAAATCCTTTTCGAAAGTGATGCTGTTCGCGTTGATGATTTTGGTAGCGGTTCCTGCCATGGCGCAGAAGACGGCGAAGCCGAATGCCAAAGGGACTGCCAATCCCCTGTTAAAGGCGGTCGGGGAATTGGAATTGACCCCAGAGCAAAAGACAAAGATCGATGCGGCCGCCAAGGAGTTCAATGACGCGATGGCAACATTGAAGAAGGAAGGGTTGACCCCGGCCCTTAACAAGAAGCAAGCCGACGCGATGAAAGCTGCTCGCGACGCGGGCAAGAAAGGCCCGACCCTGGCAGACGATGTCCTCGCTTCTCTGGATATCACCGACGAACAGAAGGGGTTATTGAAGAAAGCCCGTGAAATCCAGGCGAAGATGCAAAAGAATCTCGCGGCCGCCCTGACAGAGACCCAAATCGCAGGGCTCCCTCAAGGTGCAAAGACGACGCTCAAGCGAGCCGCTTCGGAAGGGAAGAAAAGCAAGAAGTGATCTCGCTGGCGTTATCTGATTAACAAAACCAATCTTTCAATTGGTCAACGCAAGGCACTCGTATTGCTTTACGAGTGCCTTTTTGCATGAGCACCAATCCCGAGAGACCGGCGCTGCCGAGACGGCGGAACGTCAAAAGACCTTAACGTTGATTTAGGGATTAGGCGTCCGACCGGATCGCATCATCATGCTCCGGCAAA
Source organism: Planctomycetaceae bacterium (assembly GCA_040375695.1). Classification (GTDB taxonomy): domain Bacteria; phylum Planctomycetota; class Planctomycetia; order Pirellulales; family Pirellulaceae; genus UBA6163. The sequence continues at coordinate 1,774 of JBEIRZ010000041.1, read as the reverse complement.
CGTAGGGACAAATGACCATACCGATTTCGAAGCCAGTTCACGGCACGATTGAGCGGAGCTTTTCGGATAAGCCACAACTCAAGCTTTCGTTTACCCGGGAAATCGATCATCGTGATCCCCAGTAGTAATGTCAGTAAGCCCTGACCAGGAAGCACCAACATCGCAATCCCGCCCAAACAAAGAAGGACTCCGACGATATTCTTCAGGATGACTAGGGCGAGATGGACCAAAGGCCGTCTTGTCGGCCAATCCCGTATAGGTGCTCGAACGAAGTAATCCGCAGGAAGCTTAATGATCAACAGCGGTATCGCGATTAGCGAGCCGAAAAAAACCAACAGCCCGAAGCCGGTGAAATACCACAAGATGACGCCATGGTTTTCTAGCCAGTTGGCAAGATTCGACAATACACCAGCCATCATCGCAAATAAATCCGAAGGCGAAACCTTAAGCCTAATCAGCAAGGATGCTGCGTCTGGGGGCGATTCGCCCGGCTTTGATGATCCCTCCCTGAATCACGGCGATCAATCTCTTTCGATTCTCAAGCAGCGTGATATCCTCAAACACGTCACCATCGACCACAAGGATGTCGGCAAGTTTGCCTACCTCTAAAGTACCGATTTCTCCCTCAAGGCCTAGGATTTCAGCACCCGTACGTGTCGCTGAGACCAAAACGGTCATCACCGACAAACCGACATACTTCACGAAAAACGAGAGCTCCTTTGCGTAGTCGCCATGCGGATTCCAAGCGAAACCAAAATCCCCACCCATGCCCAATCGCCCACCGGCGGCGATCAGCCGCCGGTAACTCTCTGCACCACCGTCGAGAGTTTCCTGATGACCATCAATGACTCGCTGAGATAGTCCGAAATCACGACCTCGTTCGATACTCGCTCGTTCAAAGTACAACCCTGGGACGACGGGCACATCTTTGGCAAGGACCATGTCTAGCGCCTCGACGTCCATAAAAGTGCCATGCTCCAACGTATCATAACCGGCGCGTATGGCATTTTTAATCCCTTCCGTCGCGCGACAATGTCCTGTGACTTTTAGTCCGTGGTTATGAGCAGTCTTCACGACCGCCTCCATCTCGTCCAGCGTCATGCACAAAGTGTGGTGGTCATTGATATCCGGGGAAGCGGCATCTCCGGTAGGGTAGGTTTTGACCCACTGGACCCCATCTTTAACGAGGGCCCTCACCGCCCGCCTCGCTTCCTCGGCACCATTGATGCAAAAGACAAGTCCCTCCATCCCTATTTTGCGAAAGTCAGGGTTCCAATCCATCAGTCCGCCCAAGCTGCAGATCTCACGCCCCGAACTTGCCATCCGGGGACCCAACACGAGATCGTTCTCGATAGCTTGCTTTAACCAAACGTCGCAATTGAATAGACAGCCACCGGAACGAGCGGAGGTGTAACCGCACTCCAAAAGTAATTGAGCATTGACCGAAGCCAACAGACTGACGTACTCGACGGGATACTTGATATCGAGATCTTCCAAGTGGGCGACGTTAAAATACGTCGCATGAAAGTGGGACTCGATCAGCCCAGGCATGATCGTCCCTCCCGAGGCATCGACACGGGGAACGTCACCCGTCAAATCAAGACCTTCTCGATGACCGGCGTAAGCGATCTTCCCATCTCTGATCAGGACGGCCCCGTTACGGATCACCGGACCTCCGGTACCGTCAAAAATTGTGCCGTTTTCGACCAGCAATTGACCTGTTCCGAGTTTCATGACCTTACGCCCAGTTTGACACGCCCAGGATTGACCGATT
>JBEIRZ010000350.1:0-4740 GCA_040375695.1 Planctomycetaceae bacterium | reverse complement strand
CGCGACCTCGATCGCCGAATCGATCCGGGCCAAACTGATCGCGATCGCGACCCACAGCGGCGGCACCGCCTGGGTGAAGAGCAAAAGCCGCTGCCGCATCCCGACGATCGGGATCAGCGATAACCCCGCGACCCTCCGACGGATGTCGCTCCTCTGGGGGATCAAACCGCTCCACTTGTCGAACTTCCAAAATACCGAGTACCTGATCGAACAAATCAGCCACTGGGGTTGTGACCAAGCCTACCTCAAACCCGGGGATCACATCGTCGTCGTCACCGGAAGCGGCGTCCTCGAACGTGCCCACAATCTGCTTCTCGTTCACACGGTGGGACAGTCCTAACCTCATGAACAATGTCAATCTCGCCGTCCATTTCTTCGGCCAGATCGCGGTGATCCTCGTCGTCTGCCGGCTCGTCGGCATCGTCGCGGCCAAGTTGGGCCAACCCCAAGTCGTCGCCGAAATGATCGCCGGGGTCGTCCTCGGCCCGTCCCTCTTCGGCCTCTTCGTCCCCGAACTCCAAGCCGCGATCTTCCCCTGGGACCCATCCCAAAAGAGCCGCGATACCCAAAGCTACCTTTTTCCCGCTTCGCAGCTGGGCTTGGCCCTCTACATGTTCATCGTCGGGATGGAATTCCGCGTCGATGTCATCCGCCAGAACCTCAAAGCCTCGGCCGCCGTTTCTCTCGCCGGGATGGCCGCCCCTTTCGTCTTGGGCGCACTCCTGGCCGCGTATTTTTTTGACACCACCGAACTCTTCCCCAAAAAGACTTCGCGGTACGAAGCGATGCTCTTCCTCGGCGCCTCGATGTGCATCACCGCCTTCCCGATGCTGGCCAGGATCATCCACTTCAAAAAACTTTCAGGCACCCTGATGGGGACCGTCGCGATCGGCGCCGGGGCGATCGATGACGTCACCGCCTGGTGCCTGCTGGCCCTCGTCCTGGCGAGCTTCGATGGCGAACCGACCCGCGCGATCTCCACCATCCTTGGCGCCGGTGCCTTCATCGCCTTCGCGGTCTATGTTCTGCGTCCGCTGCTGGCCAAAGCGGAACGCTTCCTGACCCAACCTGTCACCGACAAAGGGTCCGATCCACAAGGACGCGAACTTTCCGACGTCGGGCTCGTCATGGCGCTCGTCTGCATGTCGCTGGGGGCTTGGTTCACCGATTGGCTCCACCTGCACGCCGTCTTTGGCGCGTTCATCATCGGTACCACGATCCCGCGCGGCACCATTGCCACAGGGCTGACCCGCTCCTTGCAGCCGCTGACCGTGGCATTGCTACTGCCGCTCTTTTTCACCTTCTCGGGACTGAACACCCAAATCGGCCTGCTGAACTCGGCCTACCTCTGGTGGCTCTGCTTGCTGGTCTTGATCGTGGCGATCCTCGGCAAAGGGGTCGCCTGTTACTTTGCCGCCCGCGCCACGGGGCTCGATCATCACGAATCGCTCGGCATCGGGACGCTGATGAACGCCCGCGGCCTGATGGAACTGATCATCATCAACATCGGGTTGCAACGCGGCGTGATCAGTCGCGAACTCTTCGCGACCCTGGTGATCATGGCGGTGATCACGACCCTGATGGCCTCGCCGATCTTCGATTTCGCGATGGGTAAACGCTCGGCCCGCGATCGCGCGACCGCGAACCCATCGGCCGGGTGACGTCCGCTTCCCGCACGACGGTCGCTTGCATCTCCCCACAGGGTCGAACAGACTTAACCGTCTCCCCTTTTCCAGCCCCGCAAGGACCCTCCCGCCATGTCCCGCCCCGACCCGAACGTTCCCCCGCCATCGGCCGCCAACCGCCACCCCAATCGCCGCCGCTTCCTCGCGACCAGCAGCGCGATCGCCGTCGCCCCGATGTTCATCCCGGCCCGGGCCTTCGGGGCGAACGACCGCGTGATCACCGGCCACATCGGGGTGGGGGGACAAGGGCGATCGAACCTGATGCAGCTCGCCGATCATGCGGCGGTCCTGTGCGATGTCGATTCATCCCACCTGGCGACCGCCACCGAAAAGCTTCGCGAAAAGACGGGACGCGCGGTCGATGGCGTCGCCGACTTCCGCCGCATCCTCGACCGCAAGGATATCGACGCCGTCGTGATCAGCACCCCCGACCATTGGCACGCGATCCCGACGATCGAGGCCTGTCGCGCCGGCAAAGACGTCTATTGCGAAAAACCGCTCTCCCTGACGATCGACGAAGGGGTCCGCATGGTCGAAGCGGCTCGTCAACACAACCGCATCGTCCAAACCGGGTCACAACAACGCTCCGACGCGAAATTTCGCCTCGCCTGCCAACTCGTCCGCTCCGGCCGGATCGGCAAACTGAAAGAGGTCCATGTCGGGATCCCCGAATCGAATCACCCCTTCGGCAAACGTCCCCCCGTTGCCGATGCCCAACCGCCGGCAGCGCTCGATTACGACCGCTGGCTCGGCCCCGCACCGATGCGGCCTTACAACGTCGATCGCGTCCATTACAACTTCCGCTTCTTCTGGGATTACTCCGGCGGCCAAATCACGAACTTCGGCGCCCACCACATCGACATCGCCCATTGGGGGATGGGGATGGACGACTCCGGCCCACTCAGCGTCGAAGGGAAGGGCGAATTCCACCCCCAAGGTTGGATCGACGTCTCGACCGCCTGCCGTTTGACCTACCAATACCCCAACGACGTGACGATGATCTTGGGACAAGTGCAACCCGACATCGCCCAAGGGACCCGCTTCATCGGTACCGAAGGAGAAATCTTCGTTAACCGCGGCGTCCTGAAGTCGAAACCCGACGGGATCGTGATCGATGCCCAAAAGTCAGGTGGCGCCGACGGCTTGGTCGACCTCATCGCCAGCACCGACCACCACCAAAACTTCCTCGACTGCGTCGCCTCCCGCGAACTGCCGATCTGCGACGTCGCCATCGGACACCGCGCCGCCACCGCCTGCCACCTCGCGAACCTCGCCCTGCGGACCGGTCGCAAACTCCGCTGGGACGCCGCTTCCCAGCAAATCGTCGATGACCCCGATGCCGCCGCGATGCAAAAACGCCAGCCCCGCGCCCCCTGGCAACAGGCCTGATCCCGCGCGGCCCCGCATCGGACGATCGCGTCTTGCCGAGCGGGCTGCACTCCCAAGCGGCTAACTCATCGCGGCACCGTCTACCGAATGCCGCCTTGCCGCGGCGTTATCGGACCGGCGGCCGCCGCTAGCAAACGGCGGCGGCACATCGGCCGATACCGAATCGTGCCGCCGCTACCCCCGCTCGCCACTGGCACCGTGTCGCTAAAATGATTTTCGTCACGGCCTCAGGCCGCTGATCCCTTTTGCCCTTTTCGACATTCCGACCGGGTACCTCCGCCATGCGTCTGTCATCGTTATTTGTCGTCGCCCCTTTCTGCCTCGGCCTCGCCTTCGCTGCCAATTGGTCGGCCGCCCAAGACAAAGGGGCCGCCCCGACCGCCGCTGCCATCGGCGCGACCGAAACCGAATTGAACAAAGAACTGACGGCCCTCGATCATTACGTCCACACCCCCGATCCCTCCTACGAATGGAAATTGGTCCACAAGGACGAAAACTTCGCCGGGACCTATTACGTCATCGACCTCACCTCCCAAACGTGGCTCAAACCGGACGAGGTCGATCGCCCCAAATGGCAACACTGGCTCTGCATCTTCAAACCCAAAGGGGTCAAGGCGAATACCGCGATGATGTTCATCGGCGGTGGCTCCAACGGCCGCGAAATCCCCAAATCGATCGATGCCCAAATCGCCGGGATCGCGACCATCTCCGGTTCCATCGTCGCCGAATTGAAACAGGTCCCCAACCAACCGCTGGTCTTTCACAACGATGGCGTCCCACGCAAAGAAGATGACCTGATCGGTTACACCTGGGACCAATACATCAAGACGGGCGACAGCCGCTGGCCGGCCCGGTTGCCGATGGTCAAGTCGGTCGTCCGCGCGATGGATACCGTAGAGGCGTTCTTGGCGAGCGACGAGGGGGGCAAACACCCGATCGACAAATTCGTCGTCGCCGGCGGCTCGAAACGCGGCTGGACCACCTGGATGACCGCCGCCGTCGATAAACGCGTCGTCGCCATCGCCCCGATCGTGATCGATGTCCTCAACATGGACGTCTCGATGCGTCACCACTTCGCGAACTATGGCTTCTGGGCCCCCGCGATCGACGATTACGTCAACCACCGCATCATGCAACGTCGCGACTCCGAACGCTACAAGGAATTGCTCCAGATCGAAGACCCCTTCGCCTACCGCGACCGCTTCACGATGCCCAAATGCATCATCAACGCCACCGGCGACCAATTCTTTTGCCCCGATTCGTCCCAGTTCTACTTCGACCGGCTCCCCGGCGAAAAGAACCTCTGCTACGTCCCCAACGCCGACCACTCGCTCCGCGAATCGAACGCGCTGGAAAGCCTCATCGCCTTCCACTACTCGATCGTCCACAACGTCCCCCGCCCCCAATTCTCCTGGACCCACGCCGACGACGGGACGATCGAGGTGAAGTGCGACTCCGAACCGAAAGCCGTCCGGCTCTGGCAGGCTTACAACAAAGAGAGCCGCGACTTCCGCGTCGATACGATCGGCAAGTCGTTCCAATCGACCGACCTGACCAAAGGGGATGACGGGATCTATCGCGCCAAGATCGATATCCCCACCGAAGGTTGGGTCGCCGCCTTCGTGCAATGCGAATTCAACCTCGGCACCCCCTTGCCGCTGCGGCT
>JBEIRZ010000288.1:0-5913 GCA_040375695.1 Planctomycetaceae bacterium | reverse complement strand
GTTTGTTGGCGCGGTGCCATGGGGCGCCGTGGGGTTTGGTGGGAACGGGTCGCGGGGGGTGGGTTCAAGTCTTTTTGTCGCGTACCGCAACCGGGGGCGCACGGTAAAATCCTTGGGGGCGGCGCATTTTTCGCGTGCGACGACGTTGGCGATCCGCTAAAATAAGAGTGAAAGCCCCCCGCCTCGACCCTTTCCCACCTACCGTCACGGCGACCGATGGAACCGCTCCTTGATCCAGGGAGACCCGCTGCCTCGCGGCGAGTTTCGGCGTACGGACACCTTTACCGCATTGCGACCCTTTTTCATCCCTCTAACGATGAAAAGAACGCCATCATGAAAGCATTCGTCGTCTCCCTTTTGGCGGCCTTCGGATCGCTGGTCACCGTCAATCAACTGCCGGGCGCTGACCCGGCCCCCGCGCCGAACCCCTCCCCAGCGTCCGCATCGCCGGCCCCCACAGGTCGCCCTGTCAGCTTCGAGCTCGATATCGAGCCGATCCTCGCCGCCACCGGTTGCAACACCGGGCCCTGCCACGGCAAGCAGCGTGGCCAGAACGGGTTCCAATTGTCGCTGTTGGGTTTCGATCCCGATTTTGACCACGACGCGATCGTCCGTGGCGGCCGGGGCCGGCGGATTTTCCCGGCCGCGCCCGAGCAAAGCCTGTTGCTGCTCAAGGCGACGGCGATCCTGCCGCACGGCGGCGGCAAGCGGTTGGAGCTCGATTCGGACGATTACCGCATGCTCGTCGATTGGATCCGCCAAGGGGCGACACGCCGCGTCGAATCGGAACCGACCCTCGAGCGGGTCGAGCTGGCTACCGACAAGTTCAAACTCACCCCCGGCCAAGCGGCACAGCTCCAGGTGACGGCCCATTACTCCGACGGCTCGACGCGCGACGTCACCCCGCTGACCACCTACCTCGCTAACGAATCGACGATCTGCGCGGTCGACGAAGACGGCAAGATGGTCGCCGGCTCGCTCCCGGGCGAAACGTCGATCATGGCGCGGTACATGAACCTGATCCGCGTCGCCGATGTCGTCATCCCGCGCACCGAAGCGGTCCCCGCCGAAGCCTTCGCGAAGCTTCCCAAAAACAACTTCATCGATGAACGGATCGACGCGAAGCTCCAAGAGCTCGCGATCTTGCCCTCGGGCGAAGCGAGCGACGAGACCTTCCTCCGCCGGGTCTACCTCGACATCATCGGCCGCCTCCCCACCCCCGCCGAAACTCGCGAATTCATCGAAGCCTCGAAACAGGCCGCTTCGAGCGAACCGAACGCCAAGGCGAACCTCCGTCGGCAATGGGTCGACCGACTGCTCGACCGCCCCGAATACGTCGACCATTGGTCCAACCAATGGGCCGACCTCCTCCGACCCAACGCCTATCGCGTCGGGATCAAAGCGGTGCTCAATTACGACGATTGGATCCGCGACCAGTTCCGCGAAGGGGTCAGCTACGACGAATTCGCCAGGCGATTGATCACGGCCAAAGGGAGCACTTGGCACAACGGCGCCGCCACGCTCTATCGCGACCGCCGCGAACCGGACGAGATCGCGACGATGGTGTCTCAACTCTTTCTCGGCATTCGCCTCGACTGCGCCAAATGCCACCACCACCCGTTCGAGAAGTGGAGCCAGAAAGATTTCTACTCCTTCGCCGCCTACTTCTCGCAAATCGGTCGCAAAGGGACCGGCCTTTCGCCACCGATTTCCGGCGGTGAAGAGATCGTTTTTTTCTCCGGCAGCGGCTCCGTGAGCCACCCCGTGACCGGCGAAAAACTCCCCCCCACGCCCCTCTTCGGCGACGGGTCGGTCGCCGAAGGTGAAGACCCGCGCGAAGCGCTCGCCAAATGGATGACCTCTCCCCAAAACGATTTCTTCGCCAAGGTCCAAGTCAACCGCATCTGGCAACAACTGATGGGACGCGGCATGGTCGAACCGGTCGATGACTTGCGATCGACCAACCCGCCGACCCACCCCGAATTGCTCGATGCCCTCGCCAAACATTTCCAGGAATCGGGTTACAACGTCAAAGAACTGATCCGCACCATCACCGCATCGCGGGCCTACGCGACCTCGTCCGAGGCGAACGAGACGAACTCCAGCGATCGGCTCAATTACTCGCGGCATTACCGCAAGCCGCTGCGGGCCGAGACGCTGATGGACGCGATCGCCGATGTCACCGAAACGCCCTCGTCGTTCGGTGGCATGCCCCCCGATTCGCGGGCCATCCAGGTCTGGAGCCATCGCGTCGATTCGATGTTCCTCGATACCTTCGGCCGCCCCGACGAAAACCAAGACCCCCCGTGCGAACGGATCGAAGACATGACGGTGACCCAGTCGCTGCACCTGATGAACGACCGCGAAATCGATTCGAGGATCCGCAACGACAATGGTCGCGCCGCGCGGTTGGCCAAGAGCAACCTGTCGGCCGAAGAGATCGCCGACGAGATCTACCTCACGGCCTATTCCCGCTTGCCAGACGCCGAAGAAAAAACCTACGCCGCGACGCTGATCAACACCGCCGGTGACAAACGCCGCGAAGCGATCGAAGATCTGCTCTGGGCGATCGTTAACTCGCCCGAGTTCACGATCCAGAATTGACCGGCAGGCGAAAGCACCGTTACAAATCGACCTACTTAGCCGAACGACCTCATCGAACCGAACGATCCCTGCGATCCGACCCTGCTATCAGACAAGGAGCATCCGAATCATGTCGCAACCAACGACCTTCGGTGACAGGGCCTCGCAAGGGGCGGGGGAGCATCGCAATTGCGAAGGGACGACCCGACGCGATTGCATCCGATTGGGACTCGGCGGGCTCGTCGCCGGCGGGCTCTCGGGGGTTTTGCGTGCGTCGGCGCATGCCGCCACCCCGACTATCGACTTGGCCACCACCGCAACGGCCGATTCGCAAGGACGCAAGTCGACGCGGCAAGCCGATGCCTGCATCCTGATCTGGATGGATGGCGGCCCGAGCCATTACGAGACGTTCGACCCCAAGCCCGAAGCCCCGGTCGAAATCCGCGGCGAATTCGGCACGATCCCGACCCGCACCCCCGGCATCCACTTCTCCGAATTGATGACCCGCACCGCGTCGATCACCGATTCGCTGGCGGTCGTCCGATCGATCCGTCACGACCAAGGGAACCACGGCGCGGGGAACCATTACATGATGACCGGCGCGCCGACGCGGATCCCGGTCGGCTGCGGCGCCTACGTCAGCTTCCACCCCAGCATCGGCAGCGTCGTGGCGCACGAACTGGGGGCCCCCGAAGGGATGCCGCCGTACTTCTCGCTCCCGCGGATGTCCCGTTCGGGAGGCCCGAATTTCCTCGGTTCGAAATTCGCCCCCTTCGTCGTCCCCGATGACCCGAGCTCGGACTCGTTCCGCGTCCGCGACGTCACACTGCCGATGGGGATCGCCGATGACCGCTTCGCCCGACGGCAACAGATCCGCCAGCAGGTCGACCAATTGCTGCGGATCGAACACGAAGCCGCCGGCGACCCCGCACGCTCAGGTGACGAGTTTTACAAACAGGGCCTGCAATTGATCAGCAGCACGCAGGCCCAAGCCGCCTTCGATGTCCATCGCGAACCGGACCACATCCGTGATAAATATGGCCGCCACGGCTTCGGCCAACGGGCATTGCTGGCCCGCCGGCTCGTCGCCGCGGGCGTCCCCTTCGTGACGCTTTATCACGGCGGCTGGGACGACCACCGGACGATCTTCAGCGAGTTCCGGCAAAAGATGCCGACATTCGAAGCGACCCTCGCGGCGCTGGTCGAAGACCTCCGCGACTCGGGGATGCTCGAGCGGACCCTCGTCGTCGCCCTGGGCGAATTCGGCCGCACGCCGAAGGTCAACAGCCGCGGCGGCCGCGATCACTGGTCCAACGCGATGAGCGTCCTCTTCGCCGGCGGCGGGACCCCAGGGGGCCAAGTCATCGGGGCCACCGACCGCCAAGGGTACACCGCCGTCGACCGGATCCTCGCCCCCGAAAATTTCGTCTCGACGATCTATCGCAAACTCGGGATCGACCCCGCCAAGATCCTCTACACCCCCCAAGGGCGGCCGACCCACCTGGTCAGCGATGCGACCCCGATCACCGAATTGATGGGCTAACCCAACCGCCCCATCCGATCATCACCTCGATCGGTTACGGGATCGCTTGCTGATCGCTCATCGGGCGGGTTGCAACTGCTGGCGAATCACCGGGGCCAACAGCGCCGCGACAATCGCATGCCCCGCGTCGCCCGGGTGCATCCCGTCCAAGAGCAGCCATCGACGTCGCCGCGCATGAACTCGGCATGGACATCGACCAACGGCACCCCGGCCTCCTTCGCCACACGCCTTGCCACCGCGTTGTAACGCGACAACAGCGGCGCATCGAACCCGTCGGGCCGTTCAGGATCGTACGGCAATTTGCCGTACAATTGTTTCAGTTTCGGCGTCCAGCGGATCGGGTTGGTGGTCATCAACACGACGCGGGCGCCGGCCTCGCGTGAGCGTTCGATCAGCAGCCGCAAGTTCGCCTCGAACGCCTCGCTCGATACCCGCGGCGAGGTCGCGGGGGGATCCCGCCAAACGTCGACGGCCGAATCGTTGATCCCGAATTGGATCACGACCAAATCGGGGTGGTGCGTGAGGACATCCTTGTCGAAGCGATCGAGCCCATCGGTGGTGCTGTTCCCGCCGACCCCCGCGTTGATCACCCGGACGGGGAAGCCCGAATCGACGAGCGACTGCTCGACTCGCGAAGCGTAAACCCGATCGATCGCCCCCGGCCGAACCGCCGTCGTCGAATCGCCCAGCATCACCACCACCGGCGGCGCCCCCGCCACCGATACAGAGACAAGGGTGCCGTAAAGAATGGGCAATAACAGTAGTGATCGCAAGAGCGTCATTCGCATGATCGGGGCAAGGACGGTAAGGGGACGTGCCACCACAGCGATCAGTGTAACCCGTAACAGACAGGCGATCGAACGCCGCGGCCACCCGATCAGCGATCGATGCGGATCGATCGAATCACGTCGCTAACCGATCGGCCGCTACCTGTCGCTAACCATCAACCAACGCCCTGAACCTCGGTTCGTCGAGACCGTCGATTTCGAGCACTTTCGCCGCTGAGGTCTGGCCGCTGAGGATCGTGATCTGGTCGGGACCGATCCCTAACTTGTCGGCCAACAGCGCGATCACCGCCTCGTTCGCCCGACCCTTCTCCGGAGGGGCCGCGACCTTCAATTTCAACGCGTCCCCCAACCAACCGACGATCACGTCACGCGACGAGCCCGGCACGACTTTGACTTTCAACCGCATCGTCCCCCCTTCCGTCAACCGCCAAGCGACATCGGCCGCGTCACGACCCGCTCGCCGGCTCGGGTCGCCAATCGCCGAACCACGCCAGCGGCCGCGTCGATTCGAAACTCAATCGCTCGCCCGTCTCCGGATGGTCGAGCTGCAGCCCGATCGCGTGCAAACACATCGGGGGCGAATCGACGTCGAGCGTCGCCTGCATCCCGATCGATTGCCTCGGCAAATAGAGCGGGTCGCCTACGATCGCAAGGTTGAATTTCCAAAGGTGAATCCGGATCTGGTTCGTCCGTCCGGTGATCGGGCGGGCTTCCAACAGCGTCGTGCCGTCATCCCGCCGCTCCAGAACACGAAATTCGGTCCGCGCGTCGAGGCCATCGTCGGCATCGAAATGCCGACCACCCAACTCGCCCGGGTCCCGTCCGATCGGGGCGTCGCTGGCGAACTCGTCACCGGACGGGTGGCCGTGGACGAGCGCTACATAACGTTTGACGACGCTCCTGGCCGCGAATTGCGACTGGACCTTGCGGGCGACGCTGTACTTGCGGCTCCACACGATCAGCCCGCTGGTATTGGCATCCAGACGATGCGCCATCCGC
>JBEIRZ010000184.1:0-8857 GCA_040375695.1 Planctomycetaceae bacterium | reverse complement strand
GCATCGGATCGGGGATGGGCGCGCGTCGGTTTTAACACGAAGACTCGAAGGGGACGAAGTTCAGGGGTAGGTGCTCAGCAATGATGATTGCTGAATGGAAATTGAAAAATACGAAATGAAGATTGCTGACCTGGCAAACGACATTCATCAAACGGCATGACCATCAGCCTAGCGATTAGCTGTTAGCGATTAGCCAACAATCCTCTCCCTTCCGCTTCGTGGCCTCGGTGTCCTTCGTGGTAAAACCCCCGCGCGCCAGTCGCCGGATCGAGTACCGCTGCGCTGAGTACGAGTACCACTTCGTTGAGTACGAGTACGAGTACGATCATCTGCCTATTTCGTATATTTCGCCTGCATTTTGCATTTTGTATTTTTCCATTAATCATCAATCATTACTGATCACCCAATCCTCTCCCTTCCGCTTCGTGGCCTCGGTGTCCTTCGTGGTAAAACCGCCGCGCGCAAGTCCCCGGCTCGAACATGCCTGCCCGGTCCCGTAACGAACCGCCCAAAAAGCGGCCATTTCCCCCTGTCCGACGGATCCGATGCCGCAGGGCGATGGCAGGGGGAACGGGTTATCCTATAATCGGTAGCCGTTTCGTCCCTCACACCCCCAGAAAGCAAAGGCCCGACCGCCCGTGACTGACAAGGTAGAAAAAACGATCATCATCGGCAGCGGCCCGGCCGCCTGGAGCGCCGCGATTTATGCCGCCCGAGCCCAATTGCAACCGCTCGTTTTCGAAGGGGCGATGACCGAAGAAAACCGCCAACAGGGGACGCTGCCGCTGGGCCAATTGGCGCTCACCACCGAAGTCGAAAATTATGCCGGCTTCCCCTCGGGGAACCTCAAGGCGTTCATCGAATCGGCGATCGACGCCGAGCAGCAGTACCTGTTGCCCCCGGTCAGCGAAGAGGAACATGCGGTGACCGGGCCGGAATTGATGAACTTGATGCGTCAACAAGCGAGAAACTTCGGGACGCGGATCATCACCGATGACGTCATCGACACCGAATTTGGGGGCTCGCCCTTCTCCGTGACGACCCGCGAAAACGGGACGCACCAATGCCATACGCTGATCGTCACCACCGGGGCCCGCGCGAATTACCTTGGGCTCCCTAGCGAAGACGCATACAAGAACCGCGGGGTCAGCGCCTGCGCGGTGTGTGACGGGGCCCTCCCGCGTTTCCGCAACAAAGCGCTCGCCGTCGTCGGCGGCGGCGACAGCGCGATCGAAGAGGCGACCTACCTGACAAAATTCGCCGCCAAGGTCTACCTCGTCGTCCGACGCGACGAGCTCCGGGCGTCCAAGATCATGCAGGCCAGGGCGCTCAACCACCCCAAGATCGACATCCTCTGGAACCACGAGGTGCTCGAAGTCCTCGGCGAACCGAAGGCCGGGGTGACAGGACTGAGGCTGATCCAAAACAAAGAGCAGGCCGAGCGTCAGGTCGACATCAGCGGGCTCTTTTTGGCGATCGGCCATACCCCGAATACGGACTTCCTACGTAACCAAGTGTCATTGACCGAAAAAGGGTATATCCGCTGGACGACCCATTTTCGGACGTACACCAGCGTCCCTGGGGTTTTCGCCGCCGGCGATGTCGCCGACGATTATTATCGCCAGGCGATCACTTCGTCCGGCACCGGCTGCATGGCGGCACTCGATGCGGAACGGCTGCTGGCAGAACATGGCCTGATCTGAGTGCGTTGCCTATCATGATTTGGGTCCACGGCATTGTTTACCCGGAGTTCAAGTCAGTGAAAAACCGCCAAAGAACCCGTGAACGGATGCGGCGGTTATCGTTCGAGACACTTCAGTGGCGTTTGGCGATGGCCGGCGACCCGTCGGTTTGCACGCCGCACATCGCCCCAGCGACGTCATCCATTGCCCCAGCGACGTCGTACGTTGCCTATCAACCGTCCGCGGTCGACGAACCCTATGGCCCGGCATTACCGGGTCGTTGGTTGGCATCCGCCGTCGACGCGGCCTTCGGCGAAATGCCTGTCGCCGCGACCGAACCGATCCGCGCCGCGGCCTCCAGCAGCGGCAGCAACTCGCTGGTCCCCGTCGTCGGCATCTCCCCCTATGACAGCAGTCGCGACGGCACTGTCACGTCGCTCGATGCCTTGCTGGTGCTGAACCATCTGGGACGGGTCCAAGGCGGTGCGGCCCAGAACGATGCCACCGCCGTGGTCCGATTCGACGCCAACCTCGACTCGTCGGTGACACCCGCGGATGCCAACAAGATTCTCTTCGAAATGATGCGCGTCGCCCCCAGCGGGTCGATCCTCGACGTGCCGCAGGTGGCGCTTTCACAGACACCCACCAGCAGCACCCCGACGCTGGTCGTCTCGAACCTCGGGATGGCATTGACCCTGCAAGCCGGGACGACGAAGGTCTTCGGGTCGTTGTTGCAGGCCGACGGGACCGAAAAGGTGAATGAGCTCTCGTCGTTGATCTCGGGGACAACGCTGCAGCTCCCCCAAGAAGAGCTGATCACACGCTTGTCGCCGACGCCGAACAAGCTCCTCCGTTTTTCGTTCTGGACCGGCAACATCAGCCGAGTCGTACGGAGCTTCGTCGAGCTGACCTGGAACCCGCCGACGGTGACCGTCCCGCCGAACGGCGTGACCCTCGCGTCGAATGCCGAATCGGCCACACCCGTGATCATCGACCAAACTCATGCCAGTTACCCGCTGATCCAATCGATCGCCGTGTCGCAAGGGACCAAGGCGTTCCACTTGGCCCAACCGACGACCAACTCCGAAAGCTTCGTGATCGGCCAAACGGTGCGGCTCCCCCCCTCCACCAAGCTCTTTTTCATGAGCCGTTTGGGGTACGCGATGCCGAACCAAATCGCCAAGGTCCAGATGTCGCTGGACGGCGGGACGACTTGGTCACGAACGCTCTATTCGCAATCCGGGAGCGGGGGTGAAGGGGAAACCGGCTTCGTGCTCCGTTCGGTCGACTTGTCGGCCTACGCCTATCAAGAGATCCGGCTGCGGTTCCTCTACGAATGGAATTCCGGGTCATGGTACAAGGACACGCTCGATTACGTCGGCTGGGTCATCGATGACATCCAACTGGTCAGCAACTTCGTCAAGTCGCAGTACTCGATCGGCAACCCGAGCAACCAAGAGCAATGGGCACTGGAATACGTGAACCGGGCCCGGGCCAACGCGAGCGCCGAAGCCGATCGGCTCGCCGGCGAGACCGACCCCAACATCCTGCAAGCCTACTCGCAATACGGCGTCACCCCGGCAAACATCCGCAACCAATACTCGGTCCAAATCGCCAGCGGGGTCCTCGCCTCCACCGCCCAGCCGCTGTCATTCAACGCCGCCTTGATGACAGCAACGGAACTCCATTCGCAAGACATGTTCAATAACCAGTTCCAGGACCACACCAGCCGCAACCCGCCGGCCCCCTTAACCCCCGGGATGACCGCGACCCAACGGACGCAAAAGGTCGGGTACTATGGCGCCGTCTCCGAAAACATTTTTGCCTACGCCCGCTCGGTCCCCTTCGCCCACGCCGCCTTCGCCGCCGACTGGGGCGCCGATTCGCCCGGCCAAGAAGGTTACAACCCCGCGTTCGCAGGGCAGGGGATGCAAAACCCCGCCGGCCACCGCATCAACCTCCATAAGGCGGATTTCAACGAGATCGGGATCGGGATCGTGGAAGGGACCAACGGCCCCGTCGGACCCCAAGTGCAGACGGTCAACATGAGCTCCGCCGGCGGGACCTACATCACCGGGGTCGCCTACCGCGACGCCAACCGCAACGGCTTCTACGACATCGGCGAAGGGCTCCCTGGGGTTCGCGTCGACGCGGACAACGCGGCCTACTTCGCGATCACCGCCAGCTCCGGTGGCTACTCCATCCCCGTCAATGACTCCGGACGCTACGTCGTCACCTTCACCAACGGCCAAACGACCTCGACAAGGACCGTCGATATCGCCGGCGGCCTCAACGTGAAAGTCGACTACGTCATTTGACCCCCCCCGCTCGGCGCTAAAAATCTCGATTCGACGCCGATTTCTCGCAAAATCGCGGCCAAAGCATGCACACCCGTGCGCATCGCGGCGTCCCGTCCGTCGGCATCGACATCCCGACTTCTGAACGCAAGTTCATATTTCTTGGCTTCTCGCGACCCCCTTCAGCACCACCCACCCGGCGGAATTTTTACATTTCCGTTACATATCGGGGGTTTGCATAAACGGGGCATTTACGTGAGTTCGGTAACCTTACCGCGTGGTCGCTGGAAGAGCGACCGATCTTTCCACGATTTGAGGTATTGCCGATGTCGACGACGCTTCCCGCCCCGCCTCGCAAAAAGAACGCCACGCCCGAGGACGTGGAAGACCGACCGATCTCGGCCGAATTGGTCGAACCGCCCCGCGGCAAGACGCGGCTGACCGGTACGCGCAAAAGCATCCGTGCCGCGCGCAAGGCGGAGATCGAAGCGAGCACCGAAGGGCTGACGGTCAGCCGCGCGCAGGCGAACTTGAGCTGGTGGGCGATCGGGTGGCTGACGATGGCCCACCTCGTCTGCCTCGCCGCCCCCTTCACCTTCACCTGGACCGCCCTCGGGGTGACCGTCTTTTTGCACTGGGTCGCCGGCAGCCTCGGGATCTGCCTCGGCTATCACCGCATGTTGACCCATGACGGCATGAAGACCTACCCCTGGGTCCGCTACCTCTTCGCGACGATCGGGACGCTGGCCGGTGAAGGGAGCGCCCTCGATTGGGTCGCCGACCACCGCAAGCACCACAAGTACAGCGACCAAGTCGGTGACCCCCACTCGCCACACGAAGGGCCGTGGTGGTCGCACATGCTGTGGCTCGCGTTCCACACCCACAACGGCGACCGCGCCGCCTACCTCAATCGCTGGGCCCCCGACCTCTACAAGATGCGCGGGATGCGGATCCTCGATGTCCTCTTCCTCCCGCTCCATATCGCCGCGGGCTTCGCGCTCTATGGCCTCGGTTATTGGCTCGGCGGGACCCAAATGGGGATCTCGATGGTCGTCTGGGCGATGTTCGTCCGACTGATCTTCGTCTTGCACGCCACCTGGATGGTCAATTCGCTCAGCCACATGTTCGGCTATCGCAATTACGAAACGACCGATGACAGCCGCAACAATTGGCTCGTCGCGATCGTCGCCTATGGCGAAGGGTGGCACAACAACCACCACGCCTACCCACGCATGGCGAAGCACGGCCACCAGTGGTGGGAATTCGACATCACCTGGATGGCGATCCTGCTGCTCCGCAAACTCGGCCTCGTTTGGGACGTCGTCGATTACCGCACCGCCGCTGAAAAGGCGGCCCGCCAACAGGCCGCCAAGGCTTAATCGCGCCCGCCACTTCGCCCCGATCAAAAGATTAGGCCACTTCGCCCCGATCAAAAGATCGGGCCTAGCTGCAAGCGAACGATCCCCCGAGCCGGTTCGATGCCGCTCGGGGGATTTTTTCATTCCATCGCGTTGCTAGTCGCTCCCACCCGAATCCCCAACCGAATCCCCAACCGAATCCCCAACCGAATCCCCACCCGAATCCACCTCGCGCGCTTCACGCGCAGGTTGCTCCCCGGCCTCGGGCTCCGCCTCGGCAGCCCGCTGCCGGGACCGCGCCAAAATCTCGGTCCGCTCCGCGTGCGATGCGGTCGGCCACGCCGAGATCTCTTCCAGCGTCCGATGGCATCCGATGCAGATCCGATTCCCGGTAATGACGCAAATGCCGACGCAGGGTGATCTAACGCTCATAAGCCTTTGCCTCGCTGACAGGGGGACTTTCCGACAGGGGCTTTCCGAAATGCTGACCCCACAAACTCGAACCTCCCGCGCCGGATCACGGCTCATAGGGCACGCGGGTCAAACGAACCATGCCCAAACGGGTCACTTCGCCGCCGCACCCGCTCCCTGAGGTGGCGGCGACTCTGCGATCGGGGCCGCAGGGAAAGGGCCGTCGGGACGCAAGCCGCCCTTGCACTTCGGGCACACCAACGGGCTCCCTTGCATCACGATCTGGTCCGGTGTCGGGACGGGATGCCACGCGTCACACTTGCCGCAGTGCATCGCCGGCATCAAGGTCGCTTTTCCGGTCGCCGGATGGACCGCAGGAAAATCGACCGCCAAGGGGGCCAAGACGACTCGCTTCGTCGCCGTATCGAAATAAACCCCCTGTGGCCTAAGCACCTCCGGCGGCGGTCCCCCACACCCCACCGCGCTGGCGATCGCGAGCGAAAAAACGACACCCGCCATCACCGCGCCGCTGAGCAAGTGGTTGTCCCGCAACCGATTGATCCCCCTTCGTCCGGCGTTACAGCAGGTCATACAGTTCATCCTGGAAGATCGGGTCGGCGAGGTCGCGATCGCTGACAAAACCCAACCGGTTCTTTCGCATCAGCTGGTCATGCTCGGGCGAAATGTAGTTCGAACCCGGCAGCAGGATGTGGTACTTGTGCTCGCGGGTCTCGATATGGCCATCGAGGAACGCGACGTTCGCCGCCCCTTGGTGGCGGAAATGGACGCTCGGAAAATTATGGCTGGGGGGTTCGAGCAACCAGGTCTCTTCGAAGCTGTAGGTCGCGGGGACGAACGTCACCATCCGGACCTGCGCCGCGTCGGCGAAGACGATCGTGCGGGTCGTCTGCGCCACGGCCGACAACTTGCGTGTCAACGGCTTCCTGCTGGGGGTCGCTTGGTAGCTCGGCGGGGGCCATTCGACGCCCGAGGCCCGCGACAAGAAGTGCCCGTTGTAGGCATATCCCGAGACGGGGCGGCCGAACCGGACCGTCTGCATCTGCGCCGGCCCAAAGTCGGGACATTGGAACGCCCAATAGCTCGTTTCGACGTAAGGGGCCAGCGGCCCGCGGGTGTAATCGACCTGCTCCTCAGGGACCGTCTTGTCGTAATCGAGCAGCCCGAACCAGAACTGGGCTTGGCCCCGCGGCCCGCCAAAGGTCCTCAAATGATTCATCCGCGTCGCGTTCTCGCTGACGTAGGGGACGAAGTTTTCTCGATAGCTGTCCATGTAGTTGTGCAGGGCCAACACCAATTGCTTCAGGTTGTTCTGGCACTGCATCCGCCGGGCGCTCCCCCGGGCCGCTTGGACCGCGGGCAATAGCAACCCCACCATCACGCCGATGATCGCGATCACCACCAAAAGTTCCACCAGCGTAAAGCCGCCACGCGTGCGGCCGCCTGCCAACAAACTCCCGCAAGCCCGCCGGCGGATTCGGCCCATTCGACGCGCCCCGCCCCATCCCGTTGCCCACAATCCCATGGATCGATCCTTGTCTATGGCCGCGACCGGTCAGCGGTCGGAGCCCCTTGAAAGCGATGAAAGGAAACACACCCGATCGGGACCACGCGCCAGCCATCCCCAATGGCGAACGATCACCACGGAGCGCATGCCCACGCGCGAACCCGAACCGACTCAGCGACCAGCCGCCCCAACCCGAGAGGGCGCATCTCGTCATCACGCTTGGTAGGTCTTCTGACTCGTCACCGTCCGACCACCCGTTGCCTTCTCGCGAGGGACAATCCCCAGCAATGGCATTTCTTCAAGACCGCGTCAAAACGCTTCGATAGAAAGGGGCGATAGGCGGGCATTCGATCGGCCGCGGTGTCCCCGCGTTACCGAACCGAATGCCCATGGCGACTCACAGCGGCGGGGCCGTCCCGGAATTTCACCGGTGTTCCCTGTTCGCACCCGATGGTCAGAGACCATGATCAGAACCCCACTTCATCAATCGGCGGGGTCGGGATCGGGCGGGTGCCACCAAACGTTGCCGTCACTCAACAGATTAACGCGGCAACCGACCCGGTGAAAGGGTCCGAAAAAAACTCCGCCGCAAACCGCGTCAATCACCGAGAAAAAACGGCATTTCCGCCGTTCAGGCGAAATGCCGAAGGTACGCGTAGAGCCCCACCAACGTCTTGCCGTCACGGATCAGCCCCCGGTCGATCCCCTCTTCGATCTCCTCTCGCGTCAACACCTGATTCTCGATCTCTTCTGTCGCCTCACGGTCGGGCAACCCCTCGACCAACCCCGTCGCCACATAGAGGTGCATCCGCTCGTCGCAAATCCCAGGGCACGAATAAAACTCGTGGATCTTTTCGAGCTTCGAGCAGCGATAACCCGTCTCTTCGATCAACTCCCTCGCCGCGGTCATCTCGGGCGGCTCCCCGGGGTCGATCGTCCCGGCCGGCAATTCCAACAACGTCTCGCCGACCGAATGCCGCAAATTGTTGATCATTAACACCCGCTTGTCATCCAAGATCGGCAACAGGACGACGGCCCCGGGATGGCGGATCACCTCCCGCTTGCGAACCCCCGCGACCCGGTCCGGGATCTCGATCTCGTGCACCCGAAACCGCGCACAGCTCAGCAACAACTTTTCGTCAGACTGACTCATCAGACAGCTACCCGTTGATTTAAATTGGGGTTCGAATCGGTTCGACCCGCAACACCCCCTGAAATGGTAGCCGCCCGCCTTACCCAACACCACTGCCTGACGTCCGCGACAATTCGGGAATGGCGCGCGTCGGTTTTAACACGAAGACAGAAGGGGACGAAGTTTAGGTGCTGAGTAGTAATGAGTATCGATTTGAAAAAATCAAAAAACGCGGAATGAACACCGCTGACATGGCGAAAGTCATTCATCACACGCGAACGACCATCAGCCAACCCGATCGGTTGATCGACAAAAAATTCTGTTACTACATTTGTAGTCCTCTATCAACCAGATAATCCCTCCTCCGTCATTGCCTTACCCTCCGTGTCTCTGCGCCTCCGTGAGATCACCCGACGCCCGCCAAACTCCCTTTGCGTCTTTGCGTCTTTGCG
>JBEIRZ010000029.1:0-26782 GCA_040375695.1 Planctomycetaceae bacterium | reverse complement strand
TGGTGCGGCCTTGGAGCAGAGCGATGAAACTTGGAGCGGAGCGATGAAACGAACTTGGAGCGGAGCGATGAAACGAACTTGGAGCGGAGCGATGAAACTTGGAGCGGAGCGATGAAACTTGGAGCGGAGCGATGAAAATGATGGCAGGGTCAGTCGACGAAGGTGAATTCGTTGGAGGCCAAGAGGGCTTGTGCCAACAGGGCCCAGGCGTCGAGCGGTTGGGGGGCTGGGCCTGCGAAATCGCGCTGCGAATCGAACCCTTTGCCGGCGGCCGCCTGGTACCTGACTTTGACTTTCCATTCGAACGAGTCATGGCTGTTGGTGCCGAGGCAATCGGTGACGAAATCGATCGCCTGTCCGGCGCGGACTTCGAAACCGTGGGCTTCGGTTTCGCATTGCGAATCGTGCGCGAACCATTGGCCGAGTGGCAGGGACATTTCAGGGGTCGCTGACGAGCCCTCGGAGCCTGGTTGTGATGCTTGATCGGCTTGTGCTGATGGCTGGGGCTGCGGGTTGCTCACAAGGATCGTCGCGCGGACCCCATCCCCTTCTTTGGTGGCATGCTTGAGCGTGCCGTTGATCCGCAGCGTTCCGTCCTGGGGTGCGACCCAGCGGCGGATGGCGGCATGTTTCAAGTCGTTGCCCGCATGGCCACCTTGGGCCGATAGCATGGCCCAACCGAGCTGCGGGTCGGGTAAGCCGCCGCTGCCGTGCCAGCGTCCCTCGACGAAGGAAGGCAGCGGATTGAAATCGTTGACGGTACCTGCGAGGGGGTCGAATTCGCCGTAGCCGCAGAACTTGTTCAAGGCCACCGGTTCGGCGACGACCTTCACCCCCAAGAAGTCGCACATCAAGCGAAGTTCGTCGGGGCTAGGGTCGCGGGCTAGGACGTTTCGGGTGAGCCAGCGGATCGCCGCTTCGTTGCCATCGGCGGAAGCGGTTTCGGCCATCCGCTGGCCGAGCCTCGACGCGTGCCTCGCCACGAAGTCGCTGTTGAGGAAAAAGAGCCCTTGTTGGGGCACGGTCGTGCGGGGGCGTGACGGGGTGTGGGCGTCGGGGCTCGCCATGTCGAAATTGCGAAAGAACCCAGGGAGGTTTTGGCGATCGAGGTAGGCGTAGATCGTCCTTCGCGACGGGAAGGGGGCCTGGTCGATCTTGACCGCTTGCCCGCCCAGGGAGTGATCCAAGTCGTTGCTCGCGATCAGCAGCCGGTCGCGCATCGCTTCGAGGTCACGTCGGCGTCGGTTGGCCCGCCAGTAATAACGGTTGGCCGGATCGATCTGCTGGCCCGGTTCGGTCGCCTTGCTCGATTGCGAATAGGCATCGCTCAAGACGATGCGGCGGATCAACCCTTTGATGCTCCCGCCATCGGCGACAAAATCGACCGCCATCTGATCGAGCAGGTCTTGGTGGATCGGTGGGGGGCAACGAGTCCCCAGGTCGCTGGAGCTTTCGGTCAGCGATTCGCCCATCAGTTGGGCCCAGACGCGATTGACCAGCACGCGATAGGTCAGCGGGTTGGTCGGTTCGGTGATGCGGGCCACCAGATCTAATCGGCCGCTGCCGTCGGCAAACGTTTTGTTTTCGGGATCGAGGAAGCTCACGAAACGCCGCTGGACGACGTCGCCGGGGTTGCCCGGGTTCCCACGAACGAGGATCCGCGATTCGCGCCGTTCGGATGAATCGACCAGCCGATGCGCGAACGGTTCGCCCCCCGGTTCGTCGGTGTTTAGGAAGACCCCGACCAAGGCATAGTAATCGGCTTGGCTGATCGGGTCGTACTTGTGGTCATGGCAGCGGGCGCAGGCGATCGTCATCCCCATGATGCCACGTCCGATGACATCCAATCGGTCGTCAATGATGTCGTGGCGGTTATTGAGGAACCGTCGTCCCAGCGTCAGGAAGCCGAGTGCCGGGATGTCGGCTTCGCCCCCGGGGACGAGGTCGGCGGCGATTTGCGCGCGGACGAAATCGGCGTACGGCATATCACGATTGAAGGCTTGGACCAACCAATCGCGATAGCGATAAGCCTCGGCGTATTCCCTGTTCTCTTGAAAGACGTACCCTTTGGTGTCGGCATAGCGGGCGATGTCCATCCAATGCCTCGCCCAGCGTTCGCCGAAATGGGGCGAAGAGAGCAGCTCGTCCACCTTATTCGCCGTCACCAATCCGTCGCCGCGTGGGTCGTGGACGAACTGCTGAACCTCATCGAACGACGGGGCGAGTCCTAACAGGTCGTAGTACAAACGTGTCACCAGCGTCGCGCGATCGGCCCGCGGCGAAAAGCCGAGCCCCTGTTCCTTGAGCCTTTTCGAGAGCAAGTGATCGATCGCTTGCGTGCCAACTCCCACGCCCGAATCGACGCTCCCTTTGGCGGGTTGGTAGGCCCAATGATCCGTGTTGCCCTTCGTGCCACTGCTGCGGTTCGCGAACTCGGCATCCCACTTCGATGGCGGGGTTGCCGCACCAGCTTCGATCCAGAGGCGGATCGATTCGATCTGTTCATCGCTCAGCTTTCGGTCGGGAGGCATTTGCAGTTCCGAGCGATCGTAGCGGACCGCGCGGAACATCCAGCTTTCGTCCGGTTTACCCGGGACGACCGCGGGCCCCATCGACCCGCCCGCTTTGAGGGCTGCCCCCGAATCGACCAACAGCAGGCCGTTCGAT
This sequence comes from Planctomycetaceae bacterium, assembly GCA_040375695.1. Classification (GTDB taxonomy): domain Bacteria; phylum Planctomycetota; class Planctomycetia; order Pirellulales; family Pirellulaceae; genus UBA6163. Next base: position 24,115 of record JBEIRZ010000029.1, on the reverse strand, counting down.
TCACCTGACTCGTGGGAGTGGCATCCGTAGCACGATTCCTTGAGGAGCGGTTCGATGATCGAGGTGAAATATTCGACCGAAGCCGGCGCCGGGCCTGTTGGCTTGGCTGGTTCAGTTGGCTTGGCTGGCTCAGTTGGCTTGGCTGGCTCAGTTGGCTTGGCTGGTTCAGGTTCTTGCCCCAAGGCGAAAGTGGGGGCCAGAACCAGGATCAAACCGAGGATGTGGGGGTAGACAGGGTGGCTCGGTCCGAAGCGGGGCCGCTGCTGCGTCATCTCTCGAACCCTACCTTCGATCGTGCTGCGATTCAATGGAGAATGGAAGTATCGGCACCGATGCCTTGAGCCGGCCGAAGTTCGGGGGCCGACATCGTGCTACCCATCGACTGACGAAGTTACCCGGCAAGAACGCGATACGTTAACCCCTAAATTATAACCCCAAAAGGTGAATCGGACGACCCTTAACCCCTTCGAATGTGGCCCCTTCCAATGGGACGATCGCTCGGTATTCACACACACTTTGGGAGTGATCGTTTGATCGCGATTGATCGCCAGTTCGGCGCCAGATCGGCGCCTTTTGACAGTCCCGCTTTGCGGCCGTTACGTTGGGCCGCGGGGCCCTGATCGCACGGCCACGGGTGGTAGGGAACGCCGGCGCGATGGGGCCGTATGCTCCGAACCTTCTGGCGAGCGAGGGCCCGCCGAGCCATGAGTCGGTTTACCCTTGTGGGGCGGGTTGTAGGTAACCTGCGGTCCAAACGCGGTAGCGGACTTCGGTCCCGGTGGGGACATAGACGACGATCGGCAATCGGCTGTTGTAACGGACCATGTACGGTTCGCCCCCGAGGGTCACGAAGCGATCGACCTTGGGTGCATCGGGATCGACACCGACTCGGGTCCCCGCCATGGGCCCAAGCTGAGCGACGTCGTATCGCGGGAAGCCCCAACCTTCGATATTCGATTCGACGATCTTGCCGGCGAAGAAATAGCGGTTGACTTCATCGACCTGGACCGTCTTGCCGACGATCAGTTCGACCTGAAACGCCGAATCGTCCGCTTGGGGCGGGAGGTGGATGACGTACCTGACCATCCCTTCGGCCGGCGGTTGGAAGGCTTTCATGTTGGCATCCAGTTCCGCTTTGTTAACCTGTTGTGCGTAGCCCGTTTCGATGCTGGCTCCCATGAGTACAAACCCGAATGTGGCGATGGCGGCAAACGTTTTGAACATCCCTTTTGCTCCTTTGGGTCAGACCCGTCAGCCGTGAAGCCCGCTCGCTTTGTTCCGAGGGTGCGGCATGACGGGAGGTCGATGAGGTCGGACGGTCGACATGCCGAGGGGGGCGAGGGCAACGCATCCGGGCCCGAGGCAAGCGTTGCCGGGCCCGAGACCATTGTGGCGGTTTCGGAGGTGCTGTCGAGTGTGCCGTGTCGGGAGATGGTCGAAAGTGTTCAGCGACGTTATCGGCGAAACGGAAAACGCAAACGGCAGCCCGGGGGGGCTGCCGTTGTCGCTAAATTCAATCGCTTGGCGAATCGTGCCGGATCAGGGAACCGGCCGCATCGGCAAGGTCATTCCTGACCAGCGCCGAACATCGAATCGAGCGCTTCGCTCGTACGTGACGGCTTGGTCGCCGGCGCGGTGGGTGCGGGGGTTTCGGCCCCTGCGGCCAGGAGCGGGAAGCTCTCTTCGAGCGAAGCCGGGGCTTCGGCGAGGGCTTCGAGGGCTTCGCGGCGGAAGCTGACCTCGGCATCCTGGAACATCCGGAACCCGGTACCGGCCGGGATCAGGTGACCGAGGATGACGTTTTCCTTGAGCCCGACGAGCTTGTCGACCTTGCCGGCCAGGGCCGCCTCGGTGAGGACTTTGGTCGTTTCCTGGAAAGACGCGGCGCTGATGAAGCTGTTCGACTGGACGGCCGCCTTGGTGATCCCCAGCAACTGGGTGCTGGCGGTCGACGACTTCGGCTTTTTCCCTTTGCCGGGGGTGCCTCCCATCTGTTCGGCTTCGGCGTTTTTCTCTTCCAGGAGCGTCTTGGGGATGATCGTCCCTTCGGTCAGCCCGGTATCCCCCGCGTTCATGACCTTGACGCACTTGGCCAATTCCATGTTGACGCGGCGGAAATCGAAACGATCCATGACCATGCCCGGGAGCAGGTTCGAATCGCCGGCGCTCTCGATCTTCACCTTGCGGAGCATCCGCGCGATGATGACTTCGAGGTGCTTGTCGTTGATTTCGACCTTTTGGATCCGATAGACCTGCTGGATTTCGTGGAGCAGGTATTGCTGGACCGCCTCCTCGCCGGAGACGCGAAGGATGTCGTGAGGGACGAGCGGCCCGTCGACGAGGGCTTGGCCCGCCTCGACATAATCGCCTGTGTGAACCAGGAAGCGTTTCCCAGCCGGGACGAGGTGTTCACGTTCGATCCCCGATTCGCTGCGGACGATGATCTTCCGCTTCCCTCGGCTCCGTTCGTTCATGATCTCGACGACGCCATCGATTTCGGCGATGACGGCGGGGTCTTTCGGCTTCCGCGCTTCGCAGATTTCGGTAACCCGCGGGAGACCCCCGGTGATGTCCGAAACGCCCCCGGTTTCACGCGGGTTCTCGGCGAGCACGGTCCCTGGGGCGATGACATCGCCGTCGTTGACCTTGATGCTGGCACGTTCCGAGAGGTACTGGACGTCGACGGCGTGACCGGTCTCGTCCTGGATGGTGATCTGGGGGTGGTGTTCACCCTTGTGCTCGATGATGACCATTCGGTTCTGGCCGCTCGTCTCGCGTTCGTACCGCATGGTGACCCCTTCGATGACGTCATCGAGTCGGACCTTACCGCCGTAAGCCGAGATGACGGGGATCGAGTAGGGGTTCCATTCGCAGAGGATCTGCCCTTCTTTGACCTGTTCGCCATCGGCGACGCGGAGTTTCGATCCGGTGGGAACGGCGTAGGATTCGAGTTCGCGGCCCCGTTCGTCGACGACGCTGATTTCGCCGTTTCGGGTGAGTACAACGTCGAGCCCTTCGCTGTTGCGGACCATTCGCATGCGGGTCATGCGAACGATACCGCCTCGCTTGCTCTTGAGGTCGCTTTCTTCGAGAACCTTGGACACGCTACCGCCGATGTGGAACGTCCGCATCGTCAGTTGCGTACCAGGTTCGCCGATACTCTGGGCGGCGATGATCCCAACGGCCATCCCTTCTTCGACCAACGCACCGGTGGCGAGGTCCATACCGTAACAGCGGCGGCAAAGCCCCAGCGGCGCGTCGCAGGTCATCGGCGAGCGGACTTGGATCTTATCCAGTCCCAGCTCGGCGATACGCCGGGCGGTGTCGGGGGTGATCATCTCGTTCTCGGCGACGATCATCTCGTCCTTGAACGGGTCGATGATCGATTGCCGGCTGACGCGGCCGGTGATCGAGTCGACGAGTTTCACTTCGACCGTTTCGCCGCGGTAGACTGTCCCCTTGGTGATCCCCTGGGTCGTGCCGCAATCGTCCATCGTGATGACGACGTTTTGGGCGACGTCGGCGAGCTTACGGGTCAAGTAACCGCTGTCGGCGGTCTTGATCGCCGTATCTGCCAACCCTTTGCGGGCCCCGTGGGTGCTCGAGAAGTACTCGAGGACGGAGAGCCCTTCGCGGAAGTTCGCCTTGATGGGGGTTTCGAGGATCTCGCCGTTCGGCTTGGCCATCATCCCGCGCATCCCGGCGAGCTGGCGGATCTGTTCCTGACCACCTCGAGCGCCGGAGTTCGCCATCAGATAGACCGGGTTGACATACGAGCCGTCGCCGCGGCTGTCATTCTTCATCGCCTCCATCATGTCCTGGGTGATCTCGTTACGGACACGCTGCCACGCGTCGACCGCCTTACCCGCCCGTTCGATGTCGGTCATTTCGCCGCGGCGGAACGCCTTCTGCAGCCGCATGACTTCTTCTTCCGCCTTCTTGATGTACAGCGGCTTGGTGTCGGGGGTGACGAGGTCATCGACGGCGAACGACAAACCGCTGCGGGTCGACTCGCGGAAGCCGAGCTGCATCATCGCGTCGAGCAGGTCGATCGTCGCCCGGCGGCCCAGCCGTTGATAGCAGTCGCTGATCACGTTCGCCAAGTCGGACGACTTCATCGCCTGGTTGTAATAATCCATCCCCTCGGGGAGCATCATGTTGAAGCGATTGCGGCCAGGAGTTGTCTCGACGACGACGCCATAATCATGACGCCCTTCGAGCTTCGCCTTCCCTTCCTTGTTGTTTCCATCGATCTTGAGCTTGCGGTGCTTGGGGAGCCGCAGCCGGACTTTGGCGTGCAGTTCAACGACGCCCTGGTCGAGCGCCAAGTCGAGCTCTTGCGGCGAGCTGAAGAGCATCCCTTCCCCTCGACGTCCCGGCAGATCCAGCGTCACGTAGTAACAACCCATCACGATGTCCTGCGACGGGCTCATGATCGGCTTGCCGTTGCTGGGGGCGAAGACGTTGTTGGTGCTCATCATCAACGTGTGTGCTTCGACCTGGGCCTCGATCGAGAGCGGCAGGTGCACCGCCATCTGGTCCCCGTCGAAGTCGGCGTTGAAGCCGCGGCAGACGAGCGGGTGGAGATGGATCGCGTTCCCTTCGACGAGGATCGGTTCGAAGGCCTGGATCCCGACGCGGTGAAGGGTCGGGGCACGGTTCAGGAGCACCGGGTGATTCGTGATCACCTGTTCCAGGATGTCCCACACTTCCTCGTCCTTGCGTTCCAACATCTTCTTCGCCGACTTGATCGTATCGGCGTGCCCGAGCTCTTTAAGCCGGCGGATGATGAAGGGCTGATAGAGTTCCAGCGCGATCTTCTTGGGCAAGCCGCACTGGTGCAGTTTGAGCCGGGGTCCGACGACGATAACGCTCCGGCCGGAGTAATCGACCCGCTTGCCGAGGAGGTTTTCGCGGAACCGACCCTGCTTCCCTTTGATCATGTCGGTCAACGACTTCAGCGGCCGGTTGCTCGAACCGAGGACCGGACGCTTGCAGCGGTTGTTATCGAACAGCGCGTCGACCGATTGCTGCAACATCCGCTTCTCGTTGCGGATGATGACCTCGGGGGCATTCAGGTCGACGAGTTTCCGGAGCCGGTTATTGCGGTTGATGATCCGGCGATAGAGGTCGTTCAAGTCGCTGGTGGCGAAATTGCCGCTATCGAGCAAGACCAAGGGGCGGAGGTCGGGCGGGATCACGGGGATCACGTCGAGGACCATCCACTCGGGTCGGTTGTCGCTGTCGCGAATCGATTCCACGATCTTGAGCCGGTTGATCAGGTCCTTCTTCCGCTGCTTGCTCCCCGTCTCATGCAGCTCCTTGCGAAGCTCTTCGCTGAGCTTGACCAGATCGAGTCGGTTGAGGAGTTTGCGAATCGCTTCGGCGCCCATGTCGGCCTCGAACGACCCTTCGCCCCACTGGGCCCGCGCGGCGCGGTATTCCTCTTCGTTGAGCAGTTGGCGTTCTTCCAACTCGGTCTGACCCGGATCGATCACGACGTAATCTTGGAAATAGATGACCTTTTCCAGGCTGTTGGTCTTCATTTCCAACAGGTTCCCCAGCCGCGAGGGCATCGCCTTGAAGAACCAAATGTGGACGATCGGCGCGGACAATTCGATGTGCCCCATCCGCTTGCGGCGGACGCGGCTGTGGGCGACCTTCACGCCACATCGGTCGCAGATCATCCCCTTGTACTTCATCCCGCGGTACTTGCCGCAGGCGCACTCCCAGTCCTTTTCAGGGCCGAAGATACGCTCGCAGAAGAGCCCGTCCTTCTCGGGGCGATAGGTTCGGTAGTTGATCGTCTCAGGCTTTTTGACTTCGCCGAACGACCAGCTCTTGATGTCCTGGGGGCGGGCCAGCGAGATTTTGACCGCGGCATAATCGTTGATGCGATCGTAGTTGCTGCTTTCGCCAGTCGACATAACGGGACACTCCTGATGGGGCGCCGACCGATCGGACGGTACGGCATGATGGGGGATGCGTTTGTGTTAGCTGCCGGCACCCTGGCCGGCGGCAAAAATCGGGGATGCGTCGTTGCTTCGCGTCCCGGGTTTACAACGGTCGCTTCTCCAGCTGCATGTTGAGGCCGAGGCCCCGAATCTCGTTGGTGAGAACGTCGAAGCTCGCGGGGGTACCGGCTTCGAGCGTGTTCTCGCCCTTGACCATCGATTCGTAAATCTTCGTCCGGCCTTCGACGTCGTCGCTCTTGACGGTGAGCAGTTCTTGGAGGATGTAAGCCGCGCCGTAAGCCTCCAGCGCCCAGACTTCCATTTCCCCGAACCGCTGACCCCCGAACCGAGCCTTGCCGCCCAACGGTTGCTGGGTGATCAACGAATAAGGCCCGGTGCTGCGTGCGTGGACCTTGTCGTCGACCAGGTGGTGCAGTTTGAGCATGTAGATGTAACCGACGGTCGTCTCCTGCCCGAGCGGTTCGCCGGTCCTGCCGTCCATCAGCCGTACCTTGCCATGCCGGGGGAGATTGGCCTCATCGAGCGCGTCGTTGATGTCCTGCTCCGTTGCCCCGTTGAAGACCGGGGTGATCGAGCGGAAACCGAGCTTCGCGCCGGCCCAGCCGAGGTGCGTTTCGAGGATCTGACCGACGTTCATACGGCTCGGAACCCCTAGCGGATTGAGGAGGATTTGGAGTGGCGTCCCGTCCGGGAGGAACGGCATGTCTTCGACGGGGAGGATCTTCGAAATGACCCCCTTGTTCCCGTGGCGGCCTGCCATCTTGTCGCCGACACCGATCACCCGCTTGGTCGCGATGTAAACCTTGACCATCTGCAACACGCCGCTGCGAAGCTCGTCACCACGCTTCATGCTGTTGAGCTTGCGGTCACGCTGGTCGATCGCCCGTTCGACGTTCTCCCATTGCTGCTTGTAGACCTTCTCGACCTCACGCTTGGTCGACGCATCCTTGATCTGTTCGAGGATGTGTTCGATCCGGAAGCTGGTCGCACGCTCGGCGACATATTTCGGGTCCTGACCGTCGGCCAAGGGGCTCCCTTGGATGTCCTTCAGCTTGTGACCGGCGGCCGCTTCCATGTCGCGGACGAAGGCCTCGAACGTGCTGGCGATCTCGGCATTCCCTTCGGTCTCTGCCGCCTTCAATTCCTTCTCGAACGCCTTTCGCTCATCTTCGCTGAGGCTCATCCGCCGCGAGAATTTCTGCGTATCGATGACGATCCCTTCGATCCCCGAGGGGACTTCGAGCGAATCGTTCTTCACGTCCTCGCCGGCCCGCCCGAAGATCGCGTGCAAGAGCTTTTCTTCCGGGGTCAGCTCGGTCTTGCTCTTGGGGCTCACCTTGCCGACCAGAATGTCGCCGGGGCGGACATAGGTACCGACCTGAACGATCCCGGTCTCATCGAGTGATGCGAGCGCCTTTTCCGAAATGTTCGGGATGTCCCGAGTGAACTCCTCGCGGCCGAGTTTCGTTTCGCGGATTTCGACTTCGAAGTCCTCGATGTGGATCGAGGTGTAGGTGTCGTTTCGCACCAGCTCTTCGCTGATGATGATCGCGTCTTCGAAGTTGAACCCGTCGAACGACATGAAGCCGACCAGGACGTTGCGGCCAAGGGCCAGTTCGCCGTTCTTGGTCGCGGCGCCGTCGGCGATGATCTGTCCCTTTTCGACCTTGTCACCGACCTTGATGATCGGCTTTTGGTTCTGGCAAGTCCGTTCGTTCAACCCGTGGTACTTCTTCAGGTCGTAGTGGTCGCTGCCGATTTCGATCCGGGTCGCGTCGACGTAGGAGACCTTCCCGGCGCGGCGTGCCTTAACGACCATCGCGCTGTTGCGAGCAACCTCGGTCTCCATCCCCGTCCCGACGATCGGGGCCTCGGTCACCAGCAGCGGCACGGCTTGTCGCTGCATGTTGCTTCCCATCAACGCCCGGTTGGCGTCGTCATGTTCGAGGAACGGAATCAACCCAGCCGAGATCCCGATCATCTGCGCCGGGGCGACGTCCATGTAGGCGACCTGGGACGGCTGGACGATCAAGAAGTCGCTGCGGTGGCGGGCGATCATGTTCGGACCGGGGACAAGGGCCCCATCCTTCACCTCCGCGTCGGCCGGTGCGACGAACGCCTCGTCTTCCTCATCCGCCCGCAGCAGAACGACCTCCTCAGTCACCTTGCCGTCTTTGATCTTACGGTACGGGGTGACGAGGAATCCGTACGAATCGACCCCCGAATAGATCGCCAACGAGCTGATCAAGCCGATGTTGGTACCTTCCGGCGTTTCGATCGGACAGATTCGGCCGTAGTGCGAAATGTGAACGTCGCGGACTTCGAAACCCGCGCGTTTGCGATTGAGCCCCCCGGGGCCGAGCGCCGACAACCGGCGTTCGTGGGCGAGCTGGCTTAGCGGGTTCGTCTGGTCCACGACCTGCGAAAGTTCGCCGCGGCCGAAGAAGTAATCGATCGCTGCCGAGACGCTCTTCGGGTTGATCAGCGATCGCGGCGTCATATCCTCGACGTCCTTCAGGCTCATCCGTTCCTGCACCGTCCGGCGGAGTTTCAGGAAGCCCTTGCGGAGCTCTTCGGCGCAGAGTTCGTCGATCGTCCGCAGGCGTCGATTCCCCAGGTGGTCGATGTCGTCCTCCTCGGCACCACCCTCATGTTCCATCAGGTTCATGACGTACTTGATCGATGCGATCAGATCCTCGGGACGGAGCGTCATCACCGATTCGTCGATCTGCTGACCGAGCTTGCGGTTAAGCCGGAAGCGGCCGACCCGTCCGAGCCGATAGCGGTTCGCATCAAAGAATTTTTCTTGGAAGAGGGCCCGCGCCTTTTCGAGTTGCGGCGGGTTGCCGGGTCGCAGTCGCTGATAAATCCGCAGCAACGCCTCTTCGTGGCTGTGGGTGTTGTCCTCGGCCAGCGCGTTGAAAATCAGCGGGCTCTTGGGGGCATCGATCACATCGATCGACTTGACCCCCGAGGTCGAGATCTGCTCGGCGACGTCCTTGCTGATCTTTTGCCCCGCTTCGACGAGGATCTCGCCAGCCCGATCGGAGCTCGCCGGGTAAATCACATCATCGATCGAGATCTTCCCTTCGAGATTCGCCGCCGACTTTGCGGTGACCTTGATGTTCGTCGGGGTATAGAACTGCGTAAGCAGCGACGAGTCATCCGACAGCTTCGGGTCCATCGCCCGCAGCAGCGTCACCGCGCTGAACTTGCCGCTCTGGTCGATCTTGACCGTCAACGAGTCCTTCTTGGTAACGTTGATCTCGATCCAGCTCCCGCGCTCCGGGATGATCCGGCAGCTCGGCAATTTCCGGTCGGTCGTGCCTTCTTCTTCGAAGACGAAGTCGACACCGGGGCTGCGGTGCAGTTGCGAAACGACGACGCGTTCCGCACCGTTGATGATGAACTCGCCACCACCCATCATGATCGGGAGGTCGCCCAAATAGACTTCTTCCTCGATCGGCTGCTCGCGCTTGAGCCGCAGCCAAATCCGCAAGGGGCGGCCATAGGTCAATCGCAACTGACGACACTCGTTCGCCGTGTACCGCGGCTTGCCAAGCTCGTACCGGATGTATTCCAGTTCCACCGTCCCGTCATAGCTTTGGACCGGGAAGATCTCGCGAAGGACCGCTTCCAGCCCGACGTCCTGACGCTTGTGGGCTGCGACGTCTTCCTGCAGGAACAACGCGTACGACCGGGTCTGCAGCTCGGTCAGGTCCGGCAGGGGATACGATTCATGCGCCGAACCGAAACGACGGGTTGTGGTCGGTTCCAGGCAACGCTTGGTAGTACATGCCATCTTGTAATACGCTCCATCGGAGGCCGCTATCGGCCGACGACGTTAAATGGAAAACGGAAATGCGAAACGAACTACAGGCGTAGGCTCAGGAACACCCCACGAGCACGCCGCATCGAAACCAAAGCCAACTCGTGAACACAAACGGCACCAGATAACCGTCGACGACGGCGAAGTACCCAACAGACGCGCAGCAACGACCGGGCTTAACCCGCACCGCCACCTAAAGCGAAAATCCGCCACGGAACGCAAAGAGCTACTTCCGAAAAAAACAAAAAGAGCCAGAAAAATCGCACCAACCCGGTCCGCCCTGCCTGATTCGACCGAATCGATCAACGACTTACCCCACGCTTTGCGGAACGACCCACCCAAGAAAATAACCTCTCCTGATCAGCTTGCAAACCCCACGCCAGAAATTTGGCGCAAAAGTAGCTGCAGGCACCAACGGCCAACGGCTTCAGCCCGGCTTCCGAAGCGCCAAAACCCGAACCGACGAAGTCATTCTCGGCACCTGGCGAGGGTACCCGATGCGGGGAACCGGCCAGAATGCATGGTCGACACGGACGAAAACCAGGGCAAACCGGCCGAAATTTCCGAGTTGTTCGGTCAACGCATCGGTCCAAAACCAGCGAAAAGAGCCGGTCGCCGACGGACCGTTTAGTGTCCGCCCGAAACCGGCTCGTTCTCGTTAGCCGAAAGGACTACTTGATTTCGACAGCGCCACCGGCCGCTTCGATTTCGGCCTTGACCTTGGCTGCGTCTTCCTTGCTGACGGCTTCCTTCAGCTTGGCGGGGCAGCCTTCGACCATCTTCTTGGCGTCCATCAGCGAGGCGCCGGTGATGTTCTTGACGACTTTGACGACTTCGAGCTTCTTATCGCCGAAGCCTGTCAGGATGACATCGAACTCGGTCTGTTCAACAGCGGCCGGAGCCGCGTCGCCACCAGCCGGGGCGGCCATGACAACGGCACCGCCGGCGGCGGGCTCGATCCCATAAGCATGCTTCAGGTAATCGCTCAGTTCCTTCGCCTGCTTGAGGGTCAGGTTGGCAATGGAATCACCGAGGGACTTCGATTCAGCGCTGAATTCAAGGGTTGCAGATTCCGACATTTCTCAATTTCCTACGGGCAAGTGGTATTTGATTTGGTTTTTTAAACGATGGTTGAGCTGTTTTCGATTTGACGATCCGGTCTGTCGACCGATCAGGCTTCCTCCTTGCCCTTCGTTTCGATTTGGCTGGCCAGTTTTCCTCCAGGGCCGAGCAAGGCGCCGGCAAGATTCGCTCCCGGGCTGAGGATTTGCCCGACCAGGATCGAGATCTGCTCTTCGCGGGTTGGCCACTTGCTCGCGGCTAGCACCTGTTCGGCACTCAACCGTTCGCCATCGAGGACACCCCCTGTCGCCTTGAACTTGTCGAACTTTCCGGAGTCCTTGTCGAGCTTGACAACCTCTTTCGCGAGGCTGACAAAATCGCTGGATCCCCAGCAGACCGCCACTTGGCCCGACGCCCCTTCGAAGGCTTTCGCGAGAGAACTCCCTCGAGTAGCCATCCCGCCCAGGGTGTTTTTCACCACCATGAACTGGATGCTCTTTTCGGCGAGTTTCCCCCGCAATTCGTTCGTCGTGTTCGCGTCCATCCCGGTCGTTGTGATCAGGATCGCGTCCGAGACGCCCGTTAACCGATTTTTGATGTCGCGAGACACCAATTCCTTGACGTATTTGCTCATGGGTCGCCTCTCAAGCTGACTGGTTCACGCGGACGCTCGGGCTCATCGTCGCGCAGATCGCGATGCCACGAACATAAAACCCTTTGACCGACGACGGCTTGAGCGTCACCACATAATTGATGAACGCCTGGATGTTGTCAGTTAGCTTCGCAGCATCAAAGCTCATCTTTCCGACCATCGCGTGGACGTTCCCACCTTTGTCGTTGCGGAACTCGACCTTGCCGGCCTTGTATTCCGTCACAACCTTGCCGACGTCCGGGGTCACCGTCCCCGCTCGAGGGCTAGGCATCAAACCGCGAGGGCCGAGGACTCGGCCTAGCGGACCGACCAAACCCATCATGTCCGGGGCGGCGATACAAACGTCGAACTCGGTGTAACCTTCGCGAATCTTCTTCGCGAGTTCTTCGCCACCGACCTCGTCGGCACCCGCCGCTTGTGCCGCGACTGCCGCGTCACCTTTGGCGAAAACGATGACTCGCTGTTGCTTGCCGATCCCGTGTGGCAAAACGATGCTGCCACGAACGATCTGATCGGCTTGGTTCGGGTCGACACCCAACCGCATGTGAACTTCGACCGTTTGGTCGAATTTCGTATTGCTGTATTTTTTCAGCGACGCGACGGCATCGCCTAGCGGCAGCGCGTCTTTCGGCTGCTTCTCAAGGTCAGCGCGAAAGCGCTTGGATTTCTTGCCCAAGTAGCGTTTCCTTTGTTCTAGGTGGTCATCGAGTCACCCGGCCCCCGGCAACGTCCCGAACTTCAAGTCGAGCGGGGCAAGAAAGCCTCGGTAAATCGACCTGACGGGACCGCCGGAGCGGCAGCCTCTCCCACGGCCAAACCAACATGGCGTCGCGAAAACGAATCTCGCGGCGTCCGATCCCTGTGAATGGGAGGCAATAGGTTGGCGAAGTGGCCGCTGCTTGTCAACAGCAAATGAGATGGCCCAGTGAGTTTTTGGGTACTTTCGGAGAGTTCTTCTGGGCCCCCCGACCGGCACCCCAGTGGCGGGCCGACTGTGGCGGTGCGAGATCCCCACGATCAGCGGATCAGACGACCGAAAGCGGCGGATCAGGCGACGTGGCGCGAGAGCTGGGCGTCGCCGGCGGTCAGGCCTCCCGGGGGGCTGGTCCTTTGCGCCACGGGGGCTTGTGTCGGGATAGCGGAAAGCGGGTGATCGACGATCGATCCGTTTTCATCGAACGGTTCGGCGTCGCTCGCGTCTGGCGGCAGCGACTCCCCGTCGCGGTCGCTTTGGACGACCACGGGCGGGTTGTGGGCCGCCTCGCGGGGGTCGTGGTTTTCTTCTAGCCGCCGCAATTCGGCTTCGATCCGTCTGCGAAAATTTTCGAGCTTTTCGCCTTCGATCGGGAAGATCGGGTCGGCGAAATGGCTATCGATGCGGCTCCCTGGGAGGGGGATTTGCATCCGGTCCCACGCGCGGGTGGCGATCAGCCGCCGATTCGGGATGGGGACCATAAGGAGGATCGGTGCGTTGGTCTTTTGGCTGATCATCGCCAACCCTTTGTGGACGCGTCCGCGCGGCCCGCGGGGGCCGTCGACGGTGATCACGCCGTAGCCGCCGCCTTGGATGTGCCGGATCAGTTCATCGACCGCCTCGCGTCCGCCCCGTTCCCGTTGGTGGGATCTTTTCGAGCCCCGGACGACTTCGCACCCGATCCGCTGGATCGCCTCGGCCATCAGCTCCCCGTCTTTGCTCTTCGAGACCATGGCCTTCAAATTCGGTTCGACCCCAGGGATCAGGCTGAGCTGGTGCCCGTGCAGGACGCCATAGATGTAGGGGATCCCTTGCCGCTTGAGTTGCGGGCGATGGTCGTTGAAAAATCGCATTCTGCAAGTGCGGAAGATCACGGCGACCAAGCCCTGCACCAGTCGAGAAACGAGCCAGCTCTGCATGTCGCGTCGGTTCCCCGTCCCTTTGCGGTCCTCTAATCCTTGAACAAAAATGTCATATCCGAAGGGGCGATCGGGAGTAAAGATCACCCTGTGCGGCGGGTCGAGCTGTGCGGCGGGTCGAGCTGGAGAGGCCGAGCGGCGTGGCCATAGGATCGAACGCGGTTTTGCGACCTGGTTTCGACCGCCCGGTTCGGTCAGCCAGCCCGAAGGCGTGGGCAACGAGAGTCTGGCAAGGGGTGACGGGCTCGCCTTAGCGGTTGCCGCCGAGGAAGGCGATTTCCTCCTCGAACGCGGCGACCTGATCGCGGTTGATCAGCGGTTCCAACCCGACCCGAAAGACGACACTTTCGCCCCCAGCCAGCCGGACGACGCGTCCTTGGCTCGCTTCGTACGACCTGGCGTTGGGGAGGTTCGTTGCCGGCTCCAGCCCGATGACGTAACCGTCGGTTTCGGCGGCGGTGTTTTTCCAGAGGACAAAGTGCGGCAGCGTCCGCTGATCGATCCGCACCCCCAGCCCGGTGTCGTGCTGGGCATCGCGGAGCATCACCGCGGTTTGGCCATGTTCCGAGGCGGCGAGGGTGGCGAAGTAGACCCGTTCGCTGTATCCCGTTTGGGGCGGCCCGATCTCGTTCCACGTATCGACTTCGCCTGCCGAGAGTTCGTCCTTGGGGGTCAACGTCGCGATCGGGGCGATGACTTTTGACCCTTCGCCCAGGACGGGTGCCCCGAGGTTGATGTGATAGAGCATTTGCAATGTCGCTTCGCCGGCCAGTTCGTTCGTCACGCGATCGGACCAATCGACCCGTGCCGATCCGGGGGTGAAGGCATAGCGGGTTTCCATCCGGAGCCGTTTGAAGAAGAGTTTCGACTCGATGACTTCGCCGATGACTTCGACCCGCCCGGTGGTGTGATCGATTTCGACGCGGAGCTCGCCCGCCGGGAGGTTGCCGATGCGGCCATGCAGCGGAAAGCGGAGCGTCCCGTCGTCACCTTTTTCGGGGGCGCCGTTGCTCTCCAACCCGCACCGAACGACGAGTTCATCGAAACCTTCCAGCCACCCCAGCCCGTCGGGGTCGTGGATCGGGACCCAGCAGGGGTGGACCGGTCCATCGACGGGAGACTTCCAACCGAAGCGGACCCCGGAGGCTTCGACCTGCCAAATCCCCATCCCGCGCCCGGGGAGGATCACGGTCCGTGCCGCGCCGGTGTCGACCCAAATCACCTCCATCCCCGCCGATTTGCCCGCCGTCAGGATCCCGTGACGGATCTCGACAACGCCTGCGGCGGTGGCGTGGCTGCCGCCGACCGGGGTGGCGTCGTACCAGCGGACGGGGACCGAGGAATCGTCACGCATCCGCAGCAGGGTCGGTTCGGTGGGCGAAGCGTCGAGCGGGTCAGGTGTGGGGCACATCGGCGGGTCGGTCCGAATCGTGGGTTGTTGGGTCGTGGGCTGGGTTTGTGGTTGTGCGTGGGGCTCGCGGCGGCGGGCTTGGCCGCACACGAAGGTCCCCGATCGAAAGGATCACCCCAAAGATACCGCGCATCGGTTCGCTTCCCACCCTCCCTCTGAGTGACGCCCTGTTTCTAAGGATGGCGCTTGCGCGTCCTCGACCGTCCTCAATATCTCGCAAGCCAATGGCTTGGCCAATGGAGCGTCGGACATGCCCTTAAGCGTGGCTGGGGGGATTTTCTCTCGCCTTTACGGCGGGGACGCTGCTTGTCACCCCGTGGCGAAAACAATAAAACAGGACGCGTTCAAAACGTCGGTCTGCGTGCGGCGATTCGCCCGCGGTTTTGCGTTGCGGGGTCGGGTCGTTTAGCAGCCGCCGATCGATTTGGCCGATCGCCGGGGATGGTGGCCTGCGGGCGCCTGATCCGGCTGGAAAGAGCCGGCTGGAAAGAGCCGGCTGGAAAGAGCCGGCTGGAAAGAGCCGGCTGACAAGAAGCGAGCCGCAACCAAGACGATCCTGAACACCGCCAGCGAGCCGCTCGTCGGCCTGCGGTACTTCG
Organism: Planctomycetaceae bacterium; assembly: GCA_040375695.1. Taxonomy (GTDB): domain Bacteria; phylum Planctomycetota; class Planctomycetia; order Pirellulales; family Pirellulaceae; genus UBA6163. Next base: position 8,694 of record JBEIRZ010000029.1, on the reverse strand, counting down.
GCCCCGACACCCACAGCAACCTCCCCATAGCAAAGAACCAAGGCGGGTAGCTGATCCCTTCCTGACCCCTTCCCACCCGGCTCAACCACCTTTTCCTTTTTGGGTAACGACATGTCCTCGAAGACTCACGCGAACCATTTTCCCAAACTCCATAACGCCGCCTGGCCCGGTGTCGTCGGCAAGGGTGGCGAAGGGAATGACCCGCCGATCGCGCTCGACACGATGCTCGATCTGACCGCCGCCGCCGAAGTCGACGGTCGCAAGTTCGATGGCGTCGACCTGTTCCTCTTCGACCCCCACGTTTCGATCGACGCGACCGATCGCGATTTGGAGTCGTTGGCGAAGAAGGTCCAAAGCCGTGGCTTGGTGATCGGCAGTGTTGTCGCCCCGGTCTGGCCCCCGACGGGTGGCGGTTCGGCAGGGGGTGATCCCAAAGATAAAGATGTCAAAAGCTTTTTGACCCAGGTCCGCAAGGGTTGCGAGATCGCCCGCAAGCTGCGTCAACTCGGCGTGCGTCCCTATGGCGTCGTCCGCATCGACAGCGCCATGTCGCCGGCCGATTGGGCCAAGGACCCGCAGGGGAACCAATCGCGGATCGCCGATACCTTCAAGGCGGCCTGTGACATCGCGGAAGAGTACGACGAGCGGCTCGCGGCCGAAGGGGAAATCTGCTGGGGCGGCATGCACTCCTGGCGGTGGATGGTCGATTTGCTCGAACGGGTCGGGCGCCCCGAACGGCTCGGCTTCCAAGCCGACATGGCCCACACCCTGCTCTACTTGATGGGGTACAACTCCCCCGAGGACGCCTTGGTCGATCCCAATTTCGATTTCAAGGACGTCACGAAAAAGCAGGCCGCCCTCAAGCAGTTGACGCATGCCCTGCGCCCGTGGACGATCGATTTCCACGTCGCCCAGAACGATGGCACGGTCCACGGCACCGGGTCGCACGACAAGACCGGCCGCCATTGCCTCCCCGACGCCCCCGGCGGCAAGCTCGACATCGCCTGGGACGCCGGGTATTGGCTCCGCGACGAACACGGCAACCTCCTCAAGACGATCCGCCACATCTGCTGGGACGGTTGCATGTTCCCCAACTCGGTGATGATGCAGCCCGAAACGTGGAACAAGATCCTCGCCTCGATGCTCGCGGTCCAGGACGCCCACGGCTGGAACGAGTAACCACTCGGCATCGTCGCTTCATCCGCGTGACGATCCGGTCACGCGGACCCTCCCATCGCAATCCCCCAGCAACCCACCACGTCAGGACACGAACCCATGAAAGATCTGAACATCGGCATGATCGGTTACGGCTTCATGGGCAAGGCGCACAGCAACGCCTACGCCCAGGTCAGCCACTTTTTCCCCAGCCAATACCGCCCGGTCCTCAAGGCCCTCTGTGCCCGCAACCGCGACAAGGCCGAAGGGTTCGCCAAGACTTGGGGGTATGAATCGATCGAGACCGATTGGCGCGAACTCCTCCGCCGCGACGACATCCACGCCGTCGACATCTGCACCCCGAACAACCTCCACAAGGAGATCGCCATCGAAGCGGCCAAGGCGGGGAAGATGATCCTCTGCGAAAAGCCGTTGGCGATGAACTCCGAAGAAGGCGAGGAGATGTGCCAGGCGGTCGAAAAGGCCGGCGTCCCCAACATGGTCTGGTACAACTACCGTCGCGTCCCGGCCGTGACGTTGGCCAAGCAGTTGATCGACGAAGGACGCCTCGGCAAGATCTTCCATTACCGCGCGAACTTCCTGCAGGACTGGACGATCAACGCCGACGTCCCGCAAGGGGGCGCGGCGACCTGGCGGCTCGACGCCGAAGCGGCCGGCAGCGGCGTGACCGGTGACCTCCTGGCCCACTGCATCGACACCGCGATCTGGCTCAACGGCAGCATCACCGACGTCTCCGCCATGACCGAGACCTTCGTTAAGGAACGCTTGCACGCCGAGACGGGTAAGCTGCAACCGGTCAAGATCGATGACGCCTGCTCGTTCATGTGCCACTTTAAGAACGGCTCTTTGGGGCTCTTCGAATCGACCCGCTACGCCCGCGGCCACAAGGCGCTCTACACCCTCGAGATCAACGGCGAACTCGCCTCGATCCGCTGGGACCTGCACGACCTCCATCGCCTGCAATATTTCAGCTACGCCGACGATTCGATCGTCCGCGGCTGGCGAAGCGTTCACGTCAGCGACGGTGACCAGCCCTACATGAAGCATTGGTGGGTCCCCGGGCTGCAAATCGGTTACGAGCATTCGTTCACCCACCAGGTCGCCGACTTCCTCAAGTCGCTCGAAACCGGCAAGCCGGCACGGCCGAACTTCCGCGACGCGCTCGAAACCCAAAAGGTCTGCGACGCGGTCCTATCGAGCGCCGAGTCGCGGGCTTGGAAGGACGTCTGATCGGTCCCGATCAGCGGGAGTTTGCCTCGGTCACCTATTCGCGTTTTCCTTTAAACTTCCTCGTCGAATTGGGTAAACGCGATGCGAAGTGAAAGCCTTATCCTTGTCGTCGCCATCGTCTTGGGAATGAGCTTCGACGCCATGACCGCACTGGGCCAACGGGTCGAGCCCCGCGAGGTCGTCGCCCGCGACCCCCAAGAGCTCCGCTCGGTCGTGCGGACGCTCCGCGCGGGGATGACGCTCAAGATCGCCCCGGGCGAATACCCCGGCGGTTTGCACGTCGACGGTGTCGAAGGGTTGACGATCGAAGGGCTCGATCCCAACGACCCGCCAGCCTTTGTCGGCGGTCCCAATGCCTGGCAATTTTCCCGCTGCGCGAATCTGACGCTGCGGCATTTAAGACTGCGCGGCCAAACGTCGAACGGTTTGAACCTCGATGACGGCGGCAAGGCCGACGACCCTGTGACGGGGATCCGATTGGAACGGATCGAAATCCGCGACGTCGGGCCGCAGGGGAACCATGACGGCATCAAATGCTCGGGGCTCGATCGGTTGTCGATCAAGGACTGCACGCTGGTCGGTTGGGGTGGCCAAGGGATCGATTTGGTCGGTTGTCACGACGTCTTGATCCGCGACTGTCGCTTCGTCGGCAAGCCCGGCTTTAGCGCGTCGGCGGGGGTTCAAGCGAAGGGTGGCAGCGCGCGGGTCACGGTTGAAAAGTGTCGCTTCGAAAACGCCGGCGAGCGACCGCTGAACGTCGGCGGCTCGACCGGGCTCGAATTTTTTCGGCCGCGCGGCGTCCCGTACGAGGCACAAAACGTTGTCGTTCGAGGTTGCGTCATCGAAGGGGGATCGTGCGCCGCCGCCTTCGTCGGTGTCGACGGGGCGGAGTTCAGCGACAACACGGTGCTCTATCCCCAGCGTTGGATCTTTCGGTTGTTGCAAGAGACAACAGCGAAAGGTTTCGTCCCCGCGCGAAACGTCGTGATCAAGCGGAACCGGATCGTCTTCCGCAGGTCCCAGCTCCGCGAGGACGTCAACATCGGCGGTGGGACAGAGCCTGAAAGCATGCGGTTCGAATCGAACTCCTGGTTCGCCGAAGACCGCCCCCAAGCCTCCCGCCCGCGGCTCCCGGTCGAAGAACAAAACGGCAGCTACGGCACCGACCCGCGAAAAATATCAAAGTGATATCAGATTGATACTATTAAGATATTTCTCTGTTCTGGCCAATAACCCGTCGTGCTCGTGCTCAGTCGCGTAGCGACGGTGCTCGTGATCGTAATCGGAACCGGCCTCAATGACCGCGCTATCCTTCGATCATGAACGAACGGGTGATGATCGTCGATCGACGGTGTTACCTAGTCGAACGCAGAAGGATGATGCGCAAGGTCGATCACGATCACGAGCACGATCACGAGCACGAGCACGAGCACGATCACGAGCACGATCACGAGCACGATCACGATCACGATCACGAGCACGATCACGAGCACGATCACGAGCACGATCACGAGTTATCTGATTGAATGCCGGAACGACCCAGGTAAGAAGCGGCGGGTGCCACGTTGAACTGGACGAGCCGCAAAGGGCAAGGCATTCTGCGAAAACCATCGCCAGTGGTTTCGGGATGACGAACTCTTGGTTAGCACTTCAGGGGCTTATCAGCTTAAAGGGTCTCTGGGCGAGCCTTGCTCCGCTTCGTCGAACCGCCTAGCGCGGAACCGCATGCTAGTGGTGTGGGAAGGGTGCTCGGAGACGGGCATCCTTACCCGGATCATCGCCCGGATTTGCAGCGAGATGCTTGGCGATTTAGTCATCAAGTGAGATCGGCGTGCATGAACGCAACTTTGTCATCTTTCTTGAGCGAACGACACGGTTAACTGGGCCGCGGCCAACCAACGTTGATTTCAGAAACCGCGCGGCCCGCGGCTTCGGTTGAACCGTTTGTTCGTCCACATTAGGTTTCGATTTCCTTCACGTGCCGGGCAACCCACTCAACGAACGGCGATCGTTCAAGTTCGCCTGCGGCAAGACGTAGCATGATGGATTCGGAATCATCAAGGTCAGCAATCAATTCGAATCCGTGCATCACCAGAAATGTCTCCATCGCTGCATGGCCGATCCGTTTGTTACCGTCGACAAAGGGATGATTCATTACCAAGGAGAAGCATAATGCTGCCGCCTTCTCGGCGAGTGTCGGATACAACTCTGCGCCACCGAACGACATCTGCGGCTGCGCAAGCGCCGATTCGGCCAGCCCCAGATCGCGGACTCCATCGGCACCACCTGACTGTTCGATAATCCGACGGTGCAGTTCGATAAGTTCTCCGAGCGTCAAATACCGCATCAGGCTAATCGCTTGTATAGCTCGGCGTTTTTTTCGAGCACGTGTTTTGCGGCACGCTCGAAGTCCTGGTCTGGCTTGGAAAGCAGATCATTGATTGCCGCTTTGGCTAAGTCGTTTACGGAGACCTTGAGTCGACGCGCAGCGTCCTGCAGTCGCTGAATCTGCTGATCGTCAAGTTCGAGATTTAGTGTCATATTGAATCGAGCCCTCATTTGAAGGACGAACGCCCGTGGTCACCAATGCCGCCGGAGACCACGATTCTAAAAGTTAACAACGCACCGGCGGCGGCTTTGGTGCACCACTTTGTTCGTGCGTTTTCTCGTACTCGTACTCAGCATCGCGGTACTCGTACTCAGCATCGCGGTACTCATACTCAGCATCGCGGTACTCGTACTCGATCGATCCCTCCGATACCGATTCGAATCGTTGGATCAATCGAGTCAAAATCGACACGATCCGTTTCAGGTTGGTCTTGCAAATCCGATTTAGTTCAGGATCGATCGCCTCGAAAGATAAAAGTATATCGTGAATCGCGGCGCATTCCAAAGCTGAACCACGCGCGATCTCAAAAAATCGATTCTTGTCCTTAAGACTCCAAATCCCGTTACCCTCGGCGATATTGAGCGGATTGGATTGTGCAGCTCGCAGTTACTGATCCCGAGCATGGCGTTCCGCACAGTTTAATGATTTCGCGATTCCACAAGACGATGCAACGTACTTGATCGCAAGTCGATAGACGTCCAATCGTTCGTGGTCAAAGATTGGTTCGGTCAGTTGCGCCCTTTCGAGTACGAGTACGAGTACCGTTTCACTGAGTACGAGTACGAGGTTTTCCGACCTGAAGCACGAACGGCAGACAACACGGGGGGTCGGAGAGAGAGCTATCCATAGCGAAGAACGCCGCAAGCCGTACTCCCGTGCATGTCATGGTTCAAGTAAGCCGCTGCGCGGCCGTGGGAACGGATCCGAATGCGATGCGGAACGCTCGGCTTTGCTGGGTATCCTTCGGTGCATCTCGTTGTGCCAGTAATCATCGTGGAACCCTTGGAGGCGACGCAGTCTCTCGTGTTGCCTGTCAGTAACCGCTGACGTCGTCCTCCTCCAAGGAGTTCTCCGATGTCCAATTCCAATTTCCCGCTGCCTTCCTACCCAATCATCGATCGATTCGAACAAGACCTCAAGCTTAGTGGCAAGCTCCCTCGGACTCAACAGTCTTATACCCGTGCCGTCAAATGTTTCGCCCAGTTCCTCGGACACAGCCCCGAACTTGCGACTGAAGATCAACTCCGAAAGTACCTGCTTCACGTCGTTGAGTCCAAGCAGTGGGCTGCCAGCACGATCAACGTCGCACAGCAGGCCTTGAAACGCTTCTTTCGCATCACTTGCCCTAAAGATTGGCCCGTGCTCAAGCTCGCACGCGTCAAAACCGAGCTGAAACTGCCCACCGTCATCTCCACGGGTGAAGTCCACACGCTCCTGAAGCTCATCGAAAAACCGGCCATGCTCTGCTTCTTCACTACCGTCTACGGCATGGGCCTGCGACTCCAAGAAGCTCTCCACTTGCAGATCGCTGATATCGATTCCAAACGCATGCTGGTTCACATCCACCGCGGGAAAGGCGCTAAGGATCGACTTATCCCACTGCCAATCGCAACTCTTGAGGAACTGCGAAAGTATTGGGCCACGCATCGTAACCCAGTTTGGATTTTCCCCGCCGCAGGACGTAACCACAAGCTGGCCCCAACCGCTGACCATCCGATGAGTGAGTCTTCGGTTCAGGACGTTATCAAGGCGGTCCTTGGACAACTCAACTGGGACAATCGGGGCATCTCCACGCACACGCTGCGTCACTGCTACGCAACTCATCTGCTCGAAGCAGGCGTCAGCCTCAAGCTCATTCAAAAGTACATGGGCCACAAGCATCTGACTTCCACCATGCTTTACATCCACATCACCACCATCGGAGAGGAATCGGCGATCGCAAAGATCAATGCCGTCATGAAACGAAAGCAATAGACAGAAACACCAAGAGACAAATCATCATGAGTGTTTCTCATTATCCTCACTGCTCATCGCCTAGCAGCGATGCGGCAGTCGATACAGCGTCAGACGACGACCAACCATGGACCGTCAACGACATCTTGCGACAGTTCGGAACTGCTTACTTAAACAAGTATCAAGACCGCATGTCGCTCGATCAGATCAAGACGCTCACGGCCCTGAGTTACTGTCGCACGCCCGAAGCGGGCAGTGTGGTGTTTCGTTGCACACAGTGCGCGAGACTTCATCACAGTCCCAAGTCCTGTGGCAATCGTCACTGTCCCACTTGCCAGGGTGCCAAGGCCAAGGATTGGCTTGCGCAGCAGCAAGCAAGACTATTGCCTTGCCCTTACTTCATGATCACCTTCACCGTCCCGGCGGAGTTTCGCTCCTTCATGCGTTCACATCCACGTGAGTGCTACAAGGCGATCTTTGAAGCGGCTAAGCAATCGCTAATGATTCTTGCCAAAGACCGTAAGTACATCGGTTCGGATCAGATCGGTATGACCGGCGTTCTCCATACTTGGGGCCGCGACTTGAACTATCACCCCCATGTCCACTTCATTGTTCCTGGAGGTGCAATCAGTAAGTCGGGCGCCGAGTGGCTCTCCAGTCGCGTCAACTACTTCGTGCCTGTGTTAGCGCTGTCAAAGCTCTATCGCGGCAAGTACAAGGCGCTGATGAGACGCAGCGGCTTGCTGGATCAGATCAACAACGATGTCTGGCACAAGGGCTGGAATGTGAACTGCCAAGCGGTAGGCGATGGACGTGAGTCGCTGAGATACTTAGCACCTTATGTATTTCGCGTCGCAATCGGCAATCACCGGATCAAGCGGGTGCAGTGCCATGAAGATGGAACGGGCACGGTGATGTTCACCTTCAAACCCAGCGGTGAGCGTCAGTATCGCAAGATGTCAGTGACTGCGGAGGAGTTCATTCGACGCTTCTTACAACACGTGCTGCCGACAGGACTTGTGAAGGTTCGCCACTTCGGGTTCATGCACAAACGGTCGAAGTTCAATCGCACATGGTTAGCGATGCTGGTGACCGTGACGCTGAACATGGCTTACGTCCTGGTCGTCACACCGCCTGTGGTGGCGCCAAAGCATCGCAGGATCTGTCGTGAATGTGGCGGTGATCTGCTGTACGTCAGATGCGTCAGAGATGGTGCCAGTGCGATGTTGACAATCGATAGCAGTTAGCAGCAAAACGGAGACAGCATGAGGTCTTGAGCCTCAGGAGACAGAGCGATACAAAGTTCGTTCCGCGCTAAAGGACCGCGCGGAGCATAAAAAACGATAGAATAAGAATGATAAGAGAGCTTAGAAAGCAAGAGTTCGGTACCCAGAAAATCAATCGCAACAGTCATGACTGAGCGCAGCGGGCAATCACTATCATCTCACTCGCGTTCCGCAGTGGGCAATCACCGGAACTAAACCCCTAGTGAGCAAGCACAAAGGAGCTCGCACTCGGATCCGTTCCCACGGCAGCGGGGCTTCTTGAACGGGGGCTTAAATGTTGGCTGTCCAGCGTGGTGCCAAACAAGAAGGTCTCGCATTCCTTCATGGCGACTGCCTAGCTCACTCGATGCGACGCAACATCTAATCCTTCATTTGTTCTGCAGCGATTCAGTCCCACATGAACGCGACCTGTTGCGTTTGGCGCAACGATTTCTTCAGAAGCTCGAACGGATAGTCCGGATCTTCAAAGTCAATTCCTTCAGCCATTCTTCGAACATGGGCAATGTAGTCGGGCGGCAAACCATCGGGAGATTCAAGAATATCTTCGTAGTTTCCAAAATCCTGTTCAATGATGTTTGGGCAAAACGCATAGAGTTCTTGCGCGAACTCGTCGAGATTCTCAGGAAGCGTCTTGAACTGGATAGCAAAACGATCTGCTCC